>JBCCNK010000236.1:0-5709 GCA_039025875.1 Pseudomonadota bacterium | reverse complement strand
TTGCCCCGTACGCACCAAGAGCGATACCGATCATCAATGCGCTCGCTCCATTCATGTCGACCGCGTACAGTGCCAACAGTGGGAGCGCCATGAAAAGCCCAAGCATACGTACGCTGTACAGGAGCGAAAGAGACGCAACCACGCGTCGCTCCAGAGCGGTCATGGGTGTTTTTGTCAGCAACGGCGGATCCTCGGCGAGAGCGCCCAATGCTAGCAGCTTTTCCCAGTCCTCCGCGCATCCGGCCTAGGCGACATCACGTATCTTTTGACTGTTCTCGGCCAGTATCGGCCATCCTATTTTTATGAGGTCTTTATGGACTCCATCTCGCTGCGCGGGGCTCGTACTCACAACCTAAAAAGCATTGATCTGGATATACCGCGGGACAAGCTGGTGGTCATCACCGGCCTCTCCGGCTCTGGCAAATCATCTCTTGCCTTCGACACACTTTATGCTGAAGGTCAGCGTCGTTACGTAGAATCGCTCTCTACCTACGCTCGCCAGTTTCTGAGCATGATGGAGAAACCCGACATTGATCATATTGAGGGATTGTCCCCGGCGATCTCCATCGAGCAAAAATCCACCTCTCACAATCCCCGGTCAACCGTGGGCACAGTTACCGAGATTTACGACTACCTGCGCCTGCTGTTCGCCAGGGTCGGTAAGCCGCACTGCCCGACCCATCACGTTCCGCTGCAGGCTCAAGAAGTCAGTCAAATGGTGGACAGCGTCCTCGCGATGGACGAAGGCAGCAAACTCATGCTCCTCGCACCAGTCGTGCGAGAGCGCAAGGGCGAGCATCTTCAGGTTTTTGAAGAACTACGTAGTGCGGGTTTTGTTCGAGCTCGAGTGGATGGCACGATCCGCGATCTTGACGACGTGCCGGAACTCGACAAGAAAAAGAAGCACAGTATCGAAGTGGTGGTCGATCGGTTCAAGGTACGCGATGACCTCGGGCTCCGCCTCGCTGAGTCGTTTGAGACTGCGCTTGAGCTTACCGATGGATTGGCCATCATCGCGGATATGGATGGCCAGCAGAGCGACGTCGTTTATTCGGCACGCTTTGCCTGCCCTGTTTGCGGGCACAGTATCAATGAATTAGAACCACGCCTGTTCTCGTTCAACAACCCGGCAGGCGCCTGTCCAACCTGCGACGGCCTGGGCGTTAAACAGTACTTCGATCCAGAGCGGGTGGTGCTGTTCCCGGAGTCCAGTCTCGCCGAAGGTGCGATACGAGGCTGGGACCGGCGGAACATCTATTACTTTCACATGCTCAACTCACTCGCCAAGCACTATGGTTTTGACATCGATACGCCGTACAAAGATCTATCGGCGAAGCATAGAAAGATCATACTGCAGGGCTCTGGCCGGGAGAAAATCGATTTCGCCTACGTAAATGATCGGGGAGATGTGTTCAAGAGATCTCACACCTTTGAAGGAATCATCCCGAACATGGAGCGTCGCTACCGAGACACCGAGTCGCAGTCAGTCAGGGAAGACTTGGCAAAGTTCATTTCTACCGCTCCCTGCCCTGACTGCGGCGGCAGCCGCCTCAATGAAGATGCCCGCAACGTGCTCATCGGAGACAGAAATCTCCCTTCCATTACTGCCCTGCCCGTCGGGGACGCAGAGGACTACTTCGAATCGCTTGATCTCACCGGGCGCGATGCAGAAATTGCCGAGAAGATCCTGAAAGAAATCAGCGCACGCTACCGTTTTCTTGTCGATGTCGGGCTCAGCTATCTGACCATTGATCGCAGCGCCGATACGCTATCGGGCGGCGAAGCACAGAGGATCCGCCTGGCCTCACAAATCGGCGCTGGACTAGTCGGCGTGATGTACATCCTCGATGAGCCTTCGATTGGCTTACACCAGCGAGACAATGAACGCTTGCTCAGAACGCTTACGCACCTACGCGATTTGGGTAATACCGTACTGGTAGTTGAGCATGATGAGGACGCTATTCGAACGGCTGATCATATTATTGACATAGGTCCGGGCGCGGGAGTCCATGGAGGCGAAATTGTCGCCCAGGGCAGCGTTAAGAAGATTATTAGTGCGAAAGCATCCTTGACTGGCGCCTACCTGTCGGGAAAGCGCCAAATAGAGATTCCGAAGAAACGCACAGCCGTCGATAAAAAGAAGCTGCTGAGGCTTGAAGGTGCCGCCGGTAACAATCTGCAAGATGTCACTCTTGTACTGCCTCTTGGGTTACTCACCTGCGTGACTGGAGTGTCAGGCTCGGGTAAGTCAACGCTCGTTAATGGCACGCTTTATCCAATCGCAGCCACCGAGCTGAACGGCGCGACCACGCTCAATCCAGCGCCCTTCAGCAAGGTCAGTGGACTTGAACACGTCGACAAGTGCATCGATATCGACCAGAGCCCTATCGGTCGCACGCCGCGCTCAAACCCGGCAACCTACACGGGCATATTCACCCCAATCCGCGAGCTTTTTGCCGGCACACAGGAAGCGCGCTCGCGCGGCTACAAACCGGGGCGATTTAGTTTCAACGTGAAGGGTGGCCGTTGCGAGGCCTGCCAGGGCGATGGTGTCACGAAAGTTGAGATGCACTTTTTGCCCGATATCTACGTCCCCTGTGATGTGTGCAAGGGAAAGCGCTACAACCGCGAGACGCTCGACATCAAGTACAAAGGAAAGAACATTCACGAAGTTCTTGAGATGACTATCGAAGACGCCCTCGAGTTTTTCGAAGCGGTACCTGCCATCGCGAGAAAACTGCAGACCTTGATTGATGTAGGGCTGAGTTACATTCGTTTGGGCCAGGCCGCTACCACGCTCTCAGGAGGGGAAGCACAGCGAGTCAAACTGTCACGGGAGCTTTCCAAACGCGATACGGGCCGCACCCTGTACATTCTTGATGAACCGACGACCGGGCTACACTTTGAAGATATTCGGCAGTTGCTTCAGGTACTCCACCGCCTGCGCGACCACGGCAACACAGTGGTCATCATCGAACACAACCTCGATGTGATAAAGACAGCAGACTGGCTTGTCGACTTGGGTCCGGAAGGTGGGAGCGGTGGCGGTCAAATTGTCGCTGAGGGCGCGCCGGAAGCAGTTGCGGGAGATCCCGAGTCACATACTGGCCTCTTTTTAGCTCCGATTCTGGGCGTCAAAGCAAGCTCAGGGCGAACTTCGGAAAAAGCAGCCTGAACGTAGGGAACGGCACCCCAAGCTATCAGGCAGACATCTGCGTCCTGTATTCATCGGGCGCTCGTGCAGCCCTTGCGCAACCTTTTCGGACCCTTTGTTCGTACCCATTGAGCTGGGCGTCCGATGCGGGGGCGCGACGACGTCTTGATCTTAGGCTTAGCAGCGTGCGAACACTGACTAGGGCGAAAGCGCTTCACAGCTCTTTTTATCGAATTCGACGAGCCTATCGCCATTCACAAGCGCTATGTCAGCAAAGAGCTGATCACCCCGTCGCCGATAGCGAATTCTTTGCGGATAATCATGCGCAGGGTTTGAGAAAACAACCGCTTGCTCGTCCAACTCAATCGCTGGAAAAGAACCGCCGGGTTGGTTGGCGGGATAGGCCGTGAACACGAGACCACCGCGTTCCTCCTGCCCATCTTCCGTCCCCTGCAATCGGATGCTCATGAGTTCATAGAACCCAATACGTCCATCTTTCACTACGCTCGAAAATCCGATCAAGGTCTGCGGGTTATCCTGGGTCCAAACTTCTAAAGACTGTCGATCCTCTGAGATCCAGCAACCGGCCATCCAAACCGGCAAGGTCGTAATCGGCTGAGCCTCTACGACCACTCCAGCCAGGAGCAGGATTAAAGCCAGTAGCTGGCAGTGGCTGTGTATCGATATGCGATTGACCCGGCGGTGCACAATGTTTCCTTGGTTACGCTGCTTGTCGATGCGGATGACAAGTATGCGCTGTTTCGCATTGAGTAGGTGGCCGTTCTAACCCGCGTTTAGCTTCTCGACCACCTGTCGCCTACCAACAGAATTAAAACGCCCGATCCACTATCGCCGGGGAGTAGGCGCGGATGCATCGGACATAAAAAAGCCGGGATCAACCCGGCCTCGAACTTCCACGACCAATCTCAATCTTCGTCGCCTTCATAAGCCTCCGGCTGGGGCCTATCTACCAACTCAACGTAGGCCATCGGCGCCTTGTCGCCGCTTCGATAGCCGCACTTCAGAATGCGAATATAGCCGCCGGGCCGTGCGCGATACCTTGGGCCGAGCTCGGAAAACAGTTTACCTACTGCCTGCTTGCTCCTCACCCGATCAAACGCGAGGCGACGATTCGCCACGCTGTCATTCTTTGCTAGAGTGATGAGAGGCTCGGCAAAGCCGCGTAGTTCCTTAGCCTTAGGAAGCGTGGTCTTTATTAGCTCATGCTCGACCAAAGACGCGGTCATGTTCCGAAACATCGCCTTCCTGTGAGAGCTGTTTCGATTTAGCTGGCGGCCGCTGTGACGATGTCGCATCGTTAATTACCCGTTATGTACCGATCAAGTCTTCGTGTTTGCGTTAGCTGTATTTTTTGCGTTTTTTCAGGGACTGCTTGGACTCTCTGCTGTGCTAAACGCTGAGCAGCTTCTCATCATTGCGCAGGCTAGCCGGCGGCCAGTTTTCAAGACGCATACCCAGCGATAAACCGCGTGAAGCGAGCACGTCCTTGATTTCCGTAAGGGACTTTTTGCCCAAGTTCGGAGTTTTTAGCAGCTCTACCTCGGTGCGCTGAACCAGATCGCCGATGTAATAGATGTTCTCTGCTTTTAGGCAGTTCGCCGAACGGACGGTGAGTTCCAGATCGTCCACCGGACGCAACAGTACAGGATCAACTTCGTCTTCCGCGTCGTTGGCGACTGTCTGTGCCTCGCTTTCGAGGTCCACGAATACCGCCAGCTGCTGCTGCAGGATAGTAGCGGCTCTGCGAATCGCTTCCTCGGGATCGATCGTCCCGTTCGTCTCGAGGTCGAGTACCAGCTTATCGAGGTCGGTACGTTGCTCTACGCGCGCGGAATCCACGACGTAGGAAACGCGTAGTACCGGTGAAAACGTCGCATCTAGCTGGAGCCTGCCGATAGAGCGCGTCTCCTCATCCGGATTATCGCGTGAATCGGCTGGCGAGTAACCGCGGCCACGGGCAACGTTCAGCTTCATGTGGACGGCCGATTTGCTATTCAAAGTGCAGATCAGATGATCGGGATTACAGATCTCGACGTCGTGATCGGTCTGAATATCGCTCGCGGTTACCGGACCCTCGCCCTCTTTATTGAGGATTAGTTCGGCTTCGTCTTTACCATTCATGATGAGGGCAACGCCTTTGAGATTCAGCAGAATCTCGATGACATCTTCCTGCACACCCTCGATCGTCGAATACTCGTGGAGCACGCCGTCGATTTCAGCCTCCGTGATCGCACACCCGGGCATGGAAGACAGCAGAATACGACGGAGTGCGTTGCCGAGGGTATGACCAAAACCACGCTCAAGCGGTTCTAGAGTGACCTGAGCGCGAGTACGGCTCTTCTCTGCAACATTGATTTTGCGCGGAGTCAAAAGGTCTTTTACGGAAGGTTGCATCTATGACACCTGTATCAGTTAATTCGATCAACCCGCAGTGGGCGGATAACGCCCTTCGTAGATGCGCGCTACTTGGAGTACAGCTCTACAATCAGGTTTTCGTTGATTTCTGACGGAAGCTCTTGCCGATCCGGTGCGGC
>JBCCNK010000235.1:0-5750 GCA_039025875.1 Pseudomonadota bacterium | reverse complement strand
GCACGACTGGGTACGGACTATGTGGATCTCAGTGGGGAATCACTCTGGTCGCGCGACATGAATGACGCGCATGGGACGCTGGCTCGTGAGACTGGGGCCAGGATTGTTTTTTCCTGTGGCTTCGACTCGCTGCCCAGCGACCTGGGTGTGCACTATCTCCAGGAACTAGCCATTGAGCGCTTTGGTAAACCATTGTCACGGGTTCGAGGTCGGGTGCAGGACATTAGAGGAGGAGCGTCCGGCGGCACCATCGCCTCTTTTCAGGCGACGATGGCTGCGGTCAAAGAGGACCCTGCTTTGTTCGCAGATCTAACCGATCCGTTCGTCCTGACCGCTGGGTTCAAAGGGCCCGAGCAACCACCAGGAAACGAACTTGTTTTCGATGAGGAACTGGGTGTTTGGTGTGGCCCCTTCGTGATGGCCACGATTAACTCCAAGAATGTGCATCGTTCCAATGAGCTTCTGGGTCATCGTTATGGCGAAGATCTTGTATACGACGAGATGATCGTTTTAGGCAGCGAAAAGCCAGAATCTCAGCAGGCCGATCAGGGCATGGCTCTTGATATGTCGCTAAAGCCTGGTGAGGGGCCCACTAAAGAAGAGCGAGAAGCCGGTTCCTATGAGATTCATTACATCGGAACCAACGCGGCGGGAAATCGCATAGATGTGCGCGTAAAGGGCGACCGGGACCCGGGCTACGGGTCTACGGCGAAGATGGTCGCCGAGGCAGCCGTCTGTTTGGCCCAGACGCCCAACGAAGGCGGCGGCTGCTTCACCGCAGCCCCCGTGATGGGAACTGCGCTCCGTCAGCGCCTTCATAACAATGCGGGAGTGACCTTCGACGAGGTGTGAATCTTTGTCCTCTGATCTCTGTGAAAATACTCAGGAAAATACCTGGAGTGATTCTTTGAGGCACCGGCCCTAGAACACGGTCTGTGCCTCGATCCATTCACGAAGTTGCTGGTCTAGGTTCTGCAAATCTCGCTGCTCGTCACCGATGAGCGCGGCCGTCGGCGTCACCAGTCCATCGCAACGCTGAACGTAGGCAGACCGAACAATGTCTGCTAAAACTTTGCGTCCAGTGTCGGTATGTTGCAAATAGGCGATCAATACCCAGGCCGTGGCGTAGCGACGATGGGCATCCTGCTCCCCCCACTCTATCGGGGACAACTCTGTAAGCGTCTTCAGGGGCACCGTGCCCTGCTCAACCAAAACTCTCATGTGATGGCTGCTCGTCGTGAATCGCGCGTTGCCATCGTCAAATTCGAGGGTCTCAAAGTACTCCGCCAGACCTTCATTCAGCCAGGGGGAAATGGGACCTAGATGCCAGGCGGTGATCAGGTGAGAGATTTCATGAAAGGCATTAGCTAGTGCACCCGATTTAAATCTCGGTGTATATAGAACCACGGCTTCATTGCTGCGAAGGCGATAGAAGCCTGTCGCTCGCCAACGCTGCGAGTGCTTCCCAAACACGGCATCGAAATGCTTCGCCTCGCCTAGAAAGCGCACGTTTATGTGAGTGCGAACCAGAGCTTCGTCTCCTAGCCAGTCGCGCCACAAACTAAAGTGGATCTGAGCTCCGAGGCGCAGGTCCTTCTCCAAACTTTCAGGGAGCACGGCATTCTCGCCGCGTACGCTCAGTAGGAAGTCGTTTGAGCCACTACCGTAAAGCTCGGGATTGTTCAGCTCATCAGACACATTTGCCGGGTAGGTACCAAGCGTCCACCCAGACCGCTTCGCTCTGGGTAACCTGTCGTGCCGCTCGAGTCTGCCATCGAAGCTGTACGCACTCCCGCTTCGATGCGGAGTCGGAGCCGAGCACCCCAAAACCTGACGATATTGATTTAGAAACTCGCGGCCCTCAAGACTAGACTCGATGAGTTGTTGAGAGTCGTCGTGTAGCGCTTGGCTGTCATTCCATTGGGCAGCTTCCGCGATCTGTTCGAGCTCGCGGCTCAGTATTCCATCGCGCACGCTCACGAACACAATTGCTGACACGGCCGCCACAAGCGCGAACAAAAAAGACTGAAGTAGGAGTCTGAGCCACGTCATTTGCAGCCTACGAGGTCGCTAACGCGTTTCGATTCGATTTTGGTTCTGACTATCTGCACCGTCAGAGGCTTCCCGCAATGATCGGGCTTGTGCTGTGACTAAAGGAGCTGCGCATAGTCGGTTCGAACACGGGAAAGCCGCTTCTCGACTGCAGGCCAAAAACCCGGATGACTAAAAATGTGTAGGGTCTTACTTGCCATGCACTCGATGATTCGACTCGCGAGTTCATCAACCGATATCCCTTCTTCTTCTATCACCTTCGCGATCGGATTTTCCGACCGCTTCGACTGTTCGGCGACGGCTTTGTCAGGATGGTTACGCATGCTGTGAGCGATCTGTGTCTTAACCCATGCAGGGGCGAGTACGGAAACGTCTATTGGTGTATCCGCAAGACCCATGCGCAGTGACTCCGAGTAGCCCACAACCGCAAATTTCGTCGCCGTATATGAGCCCATCTCGGGGCTGGCGACATGGCCTGCCAGAGACGCTGTATTGATGATGTAGCCGGGCTCCCCACTATCCAGCATGCGTTGCAGGAAGAGCTCAACCCCATGCACAACTCCCATCAGGTTCACATCGATGACCCAGCGCCAGTCTGCGAAGTTCGTTCCGGTAGGTGGCGACGGACAGGCAACCCCCGCGTTGTTGAACAAGAAGTTCAGTCTTCCGTGTTGTGCGAACACTGAGTCCGCGACAGATGTGAATTGGTCAACGTCGGCCACATCCAGCGTCTCTGTCGCGACCGATATGCCCTCATTTGAAAGCGCTTCGGCCGAGTTGGCGAGATTCTGCCCATCGAGATCTGCAAGAATGACGTGCATACCGCGCCGCCCTAATGCCCGGGCTACCCCCAAGCCTATGCCACCGGCTCCGCCGGTAATGAACCCCACGGTGTTTTGAAAGTTTTGCATAGGCGTCGCGTATTTTCTTGATGGTAGAGCACGATAGGGAAACGGAGGTGGCGGGTAAAGCATTACCTAAGTATCCGGAATACAAACATTTACCGCGCGCACGTTAATCCGCTTGTACATTTTACCTCGTATGCGTTATAACGGTTCGAACGGAGCGCGGGTGTATGCCTATGATTCCGGTTGTAGCGGTAAGCTCTGATGACAATCCATGGGACATAGTCATCGAGGGCGTTCATAAAAAGAATACAGGCCTGTTTGCCACTATCTCGGAAGGGATATCGAAAGGGATATCGAAAACGATATCGCGATCAACGCCCGATGAGGCGTCAAGCGCGGTACCAAGAGAGATAGCAAGCGAAGCCTATAACGAGTCACGCGGCGAGCGGTGGAGACTCCGCTGGCGTTCCGCTCTCTTTCCACACATTCGTGGTTCTTTCTACTTCTATCGCGACACTACTGACGCAACCATCGATATCGAGGGCTATACCTGTTCATTCAGCGTGCTCTGGCGCGAAGATCGTCGCCGTTCGGTGTGGCAGCGCGAAGAGCCTGAGGAACGTTCGGAGTTTGTGACTCCCTCTTCGGTGCTTTGTCTTTCCGAGAGACTACCGGACAATCTGTCGGACTAGCGAGCTGTTCAGAGGCTCCCTTGCGTTCCCCGGGCGGTTTTGAGATCGCGACTGGTTCAGTTGCCTCAAGGTATCTGCTCGTCGAAAACAACACTGGTCATAAAGCGGAGAGTTTTACTTAAGGTACTGGCGTTCGGGGCCGAGAACCCAACTGAAGTGCCATCCACCCGTTCAAACTGATCCAGATAGCACAGCAGTTCAGCAGGTATGTGACGCTGGAAGCTTACTTCTACTTCGGCAGGGAAACGCAGCTCAAAGAGCCTGGTCGGTGGCGCCGAAAACGCGAGTTCAGCAATAGTTTTGAGTTGCTCTGCAGCATCCTGCGGATGCAGGCTGGTGGCCGAGTAGCGTCCATGGGCTTGCTTTGTCGTCACCGTCAAAAGCTCCGAGCCCAACAATTCGCGCGCATGCTCAACATAGGCCGCATCGCCGCTAGCCAGTGCAATGGGGACGCCGAACTCGCTGGCTATCGCGGCGCTGACCAGTGTTTCACTTGCCTCTCTGCCGTTTACCTTCAGGCCACTGATCAGACGCCCTGCAAACGTATGCACGAGCAGACCTTCGGCGCAACGCGCGTGGGAGTGGTAGCCCACCAGCGCAGCGGCGTGTATGCCTGGCTCTTCAACGCCCTGCATCATACCCAGGGGGCGCGGCCAGTTTCTGACGATTCGAGTACCTCGGGGAAAGTCATCTATGAGCAGGTTCTCTCCGCCGCCATGGGAATCGCTTACCAGACAGCAGTCACAACCGGCCGCGAGTGCGCCTTCGCATACAGACACAGCCTCCTGGGTCATCCAGTGGCGCGCCTGCTGGTACTCGAACCCAGATACGAGTGTCTGCGCCGGACTAACCACGCCTGCGACGCCTTCGATATCGACGGAGATATAGGCGACGCGTGCTTTCTGGGGGACTGACATTCTGCGATTGACCAGGCTGGTGATGGTGGAGAAAGGGGCGCGGGGCTCCTTAGATCGGATCTGGCATCATGCCACGCGGAAACCCATGACCGCTCGAAATTGTTGTCTTTTGTTGATGCGGGCTGCTCGCCATTGAGTCAGGGTTTACGGTGCTGAAGGTGCCAAGCGAGATGATATCGCAACGCAGTTTCGTCACCGGTGAGCGTTCGACCTTGAGTGCGCACTGTGCTGATTTAAGTAGGGGCTGAATCAACTCCACGTGCGGCGTCTCTATTTGAATCGAATCAAGAGTTGCCACCTGCGTGAGCGTATCACCGGGTTTCGGCGTAGCGTGCCAGTCGATGAAGAACGGCATTGCCGCACCGGCATCATGCCCATGGATAAACAGCAGCTCCCAGTGCAGGACAGAGCCATCGGCGGTCTCCCGCGTCCAGGGCGTGATTTCGCCAGGCCTAAGTCCACGCTCAATTGCCACAGCTCTTACAGTTGCTAAGTCGTTCGTGCCAACCGCATAGTGAATAAGCTCGGGTTCATCTTCTGGGAGGAAGTCGACCGGTGGGCGCTCTTGTTCCGGATCGTATGCCAGCAGTTCCAGATAGGCGCTGCTTCCCAGGCCTCCGAGAGCGTTACAGGTGCCGCGACCCGGATGTTTCCCTCCTTGCACCAGAGAAACACCAAAAGTGCGGTCCGCCCAGGCAAGGCCCCGTTCCAGCGACGCCGCGCCGACTACGATGTGATCCAATCCCATGCTCTGGCGCTCCCTACCAAGCCGAAGAATCTCACTTTCGCGACAGTTTCGCGACAATGTGGCGCATGCGCACCAAGTAGCCACCCGGGTTGACGGACTCATATCGCTTTAATTGGCAAAGTGCACTGCCAACTTGGCCGGTGGTTGCGTACAATCTAAGTAATCCAATTACTTAATGATACCTAGCTATGACGCTCAGCGACGTGACGGGTTTATTCGAATTGATCGCGCCGAGAGCGAGCCGGCTTGAGGCGGTGCTTAAATTTGATTTCGGCGATGAAGGGGTGGTGGTCCTAGATGCTAAAGGTTACCCCGTGACCGTGAGCAATGAAGACCGTAAAGCCGACACCACGGTCACCGTATCGTTGGCAGATTTCGCGAAAATCCTGAACAAGGAACTTCCTGGTGATCTGGCATTCGCTATGGGCAAGCTCCGACTGTCCGGCGATATGATCACCGGAATGTCTGTTACAAACCTGCTGAACCGGTAACG
>JBCCNK010000234.1:0-5774 GCA_039025875.1 Pseudomonadota bacterium | reverse complement strand
GTAGTGTTTAACGGTCAGCACCAGCAGGGAGTCCATCAACTGCCAGCGCTCCTCCCAGGTTTTGAGCTCCGCGTCCGTGAGGGCTCGCTCGGCTGTGCTGGGTGCCCCTGTCGATTCTATCGTCAGGCCAATCGTTGCATCGAGAGTTTCTGCCTGAATCGCGAGGCGTTCGATGCGTACGGTCTCGAGAAGCTGTTCAACTTGATTTCGCGTGTGGCGCGGTAGTACGTCTGGCAGGAGTGAGCCTACTGATTTCAGCTGCGGGCCCAGATTCAGCTCGTAGCGCTCAAGGATTTGGCGGACGGAGGAGTCGGCGAGAGCCTGAAGCGTCGCGTTGTTTATCGTTTCTCCAGAGGTGTCTAAGAGAACAACACGACTCGGCACAAATCCGATGGCAGTACCGTTGCGCCGAATATCGGGTTGGCCCGTCACGCGGATGCGTCCTGCGATATTCAAAAGCCCAGTGCATGCACCCGGCACTCCAAAACCAATCGAGGCGCGCAGCTTGCTTTGTACCTCCAACTGCCCGGAGCTCTGACCCAACGAGGGTTCGCTTAGTACGATGGAGTTGCAGCCACGGGTGCCACCAAGCAGATCAACAGTCTGCTCTGGACCGGAATACAGCTGGGCAACTAGTAGCTGCTCCAGCAGCGGGTAGTCGAGTCGCACGGGCACTTCGACTCTTTCCAGAAGCCGCGATCCAGATTGTGCCTGAATCGCTTGAGCAAAGACCGGGGATGGGCAATGGAGAGCGAAGCAGAAAAACGTGTAGAAGAAAGAGTGACATATTGCTCTCACACCGTCGCGCGGGAGTCGATCCCTAAGGGAATTTGTTTGTGGCACTTTAGTGGGCTCTCTATCGGGTTGGTCTCAGGCTGGCCTAGGAATCGCCTCTGGTTAGACTTTTGTTCCGATTAAGGGGGCGAGAACAAGGCGCAGGAATCGTCCATCATCGTCTTAGTGCTCAGTCGGCCTGCAATGCCATGACGGGATCGAGACGGGCGGCGGCGAGGGCCGGGTACACCCCAAACCCCACAGCGATGGCCATACAAACCACTACAGCGACACTGATTCCGGGGATGGACCACGCCACCGCCCATCCAGCAAAGGCCGCGATCACGTACGCGATTGCAATACCGAATACCACTCCTGCTGCTGCGCCGAGTAATGCAATCACCGTCGTTTCGATCAGAAATTGGCGCACGACGTCCGCTTCGCGAGCACCAATCGCTCGCAGGAGGCCAATCTCCGAGCGGCGTTCCATCACACTGGCAAGCATGATGTTCATGATGCCGATACCGCCGACCAACAACGATATGCCGGCAACCGCGGACATGACGATTGTGAAGATGCGTTGGGTCTGTTGCTGCTGCGCGAGCAGTCTTGCCGGCACGGTCTGACGAAAATCGCTCTGACCACCATGGCGTCGATTGAGAAGGTGCCGTACAGCTCGCGCAGCAACCGCGGGCGAGACGCTTCGGTCTATCTTCAGCTTCAACTGGGTAAGCTCACTTTTGAGTGGTTCGAGCTTAAGTCGTTTCAAACCTGTCTGCAGCGGAATGTAGATTCGATCGCTGTCTCCCCCAACGGCGCGCCCCTGAAACTGGGTGTCCGGAAGTTGCCGATCCACAAGAACACCCACGACCTGAAGCCAGAGATGGTTCACCTTAATGAGCCCACCAACCGCTCCGCCATTGGGAAACAGATCCCGGGCTGCTGCATCACCGAGCACTACGATCTGTTCGAACTGTTGATTCTGTTGAGGATTGAAGAGATCGCCCTGGGCCGAACCAAGTCCGCTCAGGGTAAAATACTGCGGACTGACAGCCCAAACCTCGGCGTTGCTGCTTCCCTGAGCTGAGAATAAATCCCAGACACTGAAACTACGCACGCCTGCCCAGGTGTCCACAAAAGGCAGCGTATCGCCAATGGCCGCTGCATCGGCAAGATTTAAACCAGCCGAGTGCTTGCGAGTGTCCTTGAGGGCCTCCCCCTCGGGCTCCGACGCCTCGACAATGAGGTTGCGCACGCCCATGCCCTCGATCATTTCGAGTGCCTGTCGACGGCCGCCCTCGCTTACCGCCAACATGGCGATAACGGCGCCCACGCCGAAAACCATACCGAGCAAGGTTAGAGCTGTGCGCAGCCGATGATGAGATAACTGCGACCACGCCTGACGAATATCGGGCAGGTAAGACACTAGCTCACCCCCGTCTCACTATTCGACACGCGAGTGCAGTTGGTCCGGCCGGTTACCGACGTGCAGTGGCTGCGACCGCATGGGCGAAGCTCCGCAAGTGCACATCTGAGATTCAGCCTGGGAATCTAAGGCCGCGGGAACTTCTAGTAGTTCTGTCATCCAGAGATTCAATGCAATAACTGCTAGCCTGCACTTACTTCTGGCGCAATAACGCTGACCCGTTCACCGATAGTCAGACCATCGACAACTTCTACTAGGTTGGGACTTCGTCGGCCAAGCTGAACCTGACGGAACTCGGCCTGATCTCCTTTCACTACATAGACATACGCAGAGTCTTTGTCGAAAAAAATGGCTTGCTCAGGCAAGAATAGAGCACTTTCAATTTCGTGCGTGAGAATCTCAGCCTGCAGGCTGCTGCCTACACGCATCAGATCCGGGTCGACATCGTCAATCTCAGCTTCGACGATAAAGAACTTTTGCGGATCGTCACGCCTTCGAGGGCTTGCAATAGAAGAGACGCTGCTGACCTTGGCTTTAAACTCCCTAGCAACGACGCTGTCCAGGCGGAAGGTTACTGACTGACGAGCCTGCAAACCCACGGCATCGGATTCGGGAACGAAAAGCCGGGCGCGGACTTTTCCCCGCACCGGGAGAAGACCAACGGGGCGGCCTGCAAACACACGCTGACCCTTGGATAACTTTGCACCCCACGGTGTACGAGCATAGACGAAGGTTCCGTCTGCTGGGCTTTTTAGTTCAATAAGCCCCAATGCAGCGTTCTGCTTATCGAGCTTATTCTGAAAGCTCAGGCGCCCGCTTTTGATCAGTGATTCTTCGGCAGCGGCTCGGCGCGCGTGGGTTGTCCCCTGCCAATCATAGTAGCCTTCGGCGACCTCGAGATAGTCCACGTCGCCCAGCAAATCGATGAGTTCGTTACGACTGAAATACTGAGTGTCGATGCCAGCGAAGGCCTCGGTGATCGCTTTCTCACCATCGACGCGACTCGCATCGTGATCGATACGGGTTCGGTCGATATCTGCCGTACGTCGATAGTTCTCAAGTTGCAGGTCACTCCTGACCACGCCGAGTTCGCTGTCGACCCGGTTGGCCAGTATCTCTTCATCATCAAAGCGGGCAACGATCTGTCCTTCGTTAACCTCAGAGTACTCTGGTATCAGCCAGGAGATATTGAAGGCCATGCGCACACGGCCGGGCAGGGTTATGGGAATTGATTCAGACGCAATGATCTCACCTTGGGCGCGCACGAAAAATTGATGGTTCTCCCTTTTTACGACCACACTGGGTAATGCCGTGTCATCTCCATCGCAGGCGGCTAACGGCAGAAGAATCATCAGTGCAAATGCGGTATGCCAAGATGCCCTCACAGCTGAACCTGCTGGCCGACTTCGACACCGCTGGTCACAATGAATTCATCGCCGCTGCGCGCACCCAGACGGACGGCCCGCCATCCGCCTTTGCGAGTGTTTACACCCGGTTTTCCTTCACGGTACACGAGTGATGATCGGGGAACCGACAGGACATTCTCAAGTCGATCGATTTCGACACTCACGCTCACGGACATACCGGGGCGAAGGCCTGCCAGATTTAGATCTTCCACTTCGCTGCCAGCGATCGGATCCCCACCAGTGGTGAAGCGGATAACCACATCGCGAACCATCGTCTGGGAGTTTCTCGACTGACGACGCACAATGTTGGAGACCTTTTCTACTTGCCCGGGTAGCTCCTTGCCACCGAGCGCATCGACGACGATAAGTGCAGGCTGCCCGGGGCGTATGTGCGCCGATGCATACTCCGGCACTTCGGCCTGAACCTGTAGTCGGGTCTCGTCCACGACTTCCACGACGACCAAACCAGGATTCACGCTTGAGTTGACATCTAGCTTCACCCCTTGCCGATCGACTCCAATAATCACAAGCCCGTTCATGGGCGATTGGATCGTAAAGGAGTCAAGTTCCTGCTGGGCGGCCTTAAGCTGGATCCCGGTGCGCTTGATATCGGCCTCAAGCTCTTGTTGCTGGGCCTGACGCACACGGGCACTGAGGGTTAGACGTTCGGTGGCCGTGCGCAAAAGCTCCTCACTGACGCGTCGTTCTTCTACCAACTTTTCATGCTCCATGCTGGCGAGCAGATTTTCTGGCTGGTCGGCCTTGAGTGCCGCTTTTCTCGCACGGCTTTGCGCTGCCGCTATGTCTAGCTTTTCCTGCTCGATATCGCGAGCGCGGACTTCGAGAAATGATGTCAGCGCACTCTTGGCCTCGGCGAGTAGTCCCTCCAACTCGCGCACGCGATCATCGGTACCGCTGCTGTCGAATCGCGCCAGCACATCTCCGCGTTTCACGCGCTGGCCCTCGCGGGCAAGCTCGGTGATTAATGTTCGCCAGCTTCGGCTGGGTGGCGGCCCGAAGCGGGAAACCTCCGATGAGGTGATAAGCCCACTCGCATTCGCAGTGACAGGAAGCGTTTGTGTCTTAAGCTCAAGCCATTGCTGTGCGGTTGCGGCGACCGGGAACATCAGGCAGCTGACGAAGAGAAATCTCATCGTCAGGTTTACCCTTATATGCTGTTGCTTCCCCGGCCGTTCTTTGTCATCCGTTGCACGGCGAGTAGTGCCTATCACTTTCCCGGTGCCGCCGTTCACGGCTCGGTCGCTCCCCGAATCGCCATGCCCGGCATGAACGCGTTTGGAAGGATGCTCTCGGGTGTCGCTAGCATTTCGAAGTACCCGCCGGCTGACCAGTCTTCCCGCTCTATAGCCTGGCTGGCAGTCCAGGAAACCGTTGCAGCGATACTGATGTTGGCAACAGAGTCTGCTTTAACAGTTAGCTTTGTACCGACGGGGACCGAATGGATATCAGCTTCGTGAACCCAGAAGCGAAACTGCAGCCCCTCGCGGCTGGCCACGGCCGCGATTTCCATACCCGAATTTAAAGTATCGCCGGGAAACACCTTTCGGCCTGACATCCGATTTTCTCCGTAGATAAGAAAACCGTTCTTCTCCGCAGTAATCTCGGTCCGGGCAAGCGAATCGCGAAATCGGCGCCATTGAGTCTCGGCTTTGTCAACCTCAAGGCCGACTTCGCGTTCCGCGCCTTCGAGTTCTAGCCGTTTTGCCGCCAGCTCCGCTACCGAACGATTCTCACTCTGCAGACTTGTGGCGAGGGCGAGCTGGTAATTCTCGAAATCCAGGTTGGGAATTGTGTTCTTAGGTATGCGGGCGTCGATCCGTGCCAGGGTCACGGCGGAGCGAGCATCCGTCAGCGCTGCCTCGGCATCGAGGACTTCCAGTGCGAGTTCATCAAGTCGCCGTTTACCCTCAAGACGCTTTTTCTCGAGTTCTGTGCGCGCTTCTTCCTCTTGTGCGATCAATGTGCCCGGATCGACTCGCACCACTGCGTCGCCGGCATTAACCGACTGACCCTCGGGCGCCATCCAGGCAATCTGTACTTGCCAGGCACCTGCGAGGCGAGGCATTTCGATCGTCTGAGCCCCCGAGTCTTCAACGACACCTGTAAGAATCGTGGCCGCTAAGTTCGTCGAGGGGTGTGCGGTGAAG
>JBCCNK010000233.1:0-5804 GCA_039025875.1 Pseudomonadota bacterium | reverse complement strand
GTTTGCTTTTTACAGTGCCACGCGCTGGGAGGATGTAGCATTCAATCCGGCTCCCCAACTCGGCCGTGTTATTGCCCCGCAACTATCTAGTGGTGGAGTGTGTCACAGCACACCACGCTGGAAATTACCCCAAAGGTGTTGCGACCCGCGCCGACGATCAAGGTGTGACCTTGCACCCACGTTGTTCAGATTTCGTTCACTCATCCGCAGCTGTGAGCCGACGCCGCACCCGATGCAGTGAAAAACGAAAACGCTTAAACAGCAGAAAGTTGCAGAACACAACGCCGACGACCAGCCCGGTCCACAGGCCTTGGGCGCCCATTTCTAAGGGGAAGCACAGCACAACACCGACGCCCATTCCCACCACCCAGTAACCCAGCAGCGAGATCAAAAGGGGCATGCTCGTGTCGCGCAGTCCCCGTGCGGCGTTGGCCAGTACCAGCTGCGTTCCATCAAAAAACAAGAACAGTCCCGCGCCGGTGCTCAGCGCAAGAGCAATGCGCAGCGCTTCGGCGTTCTCTTCGCTACCCGCCGTTAGGAAAACGCGGACCAGATGCTCCGGCCAGATCCACAGCATGAGCGCGGCCGCCAGTGACGCCAGTGCCGCCATACTGAGGCCCAGGCGTGCTGACCTCTCGACGGCGGCCACGTTCTTTTTGCCGACTCCGAACGCAACTCGCACGCGCACGGCATCGGCTACACCTGACGCCGCACTGAGAGCAAGATAAATCACAGAGTAGATGATCTGTTGAGCCGCGAGGGTCGCGGCGCCGATCATCCCAACGCACACAGCTGCTGCCGAGAACACACCTCCATTCAATATCTGTGTGAGTGCCACTGGACTACCTAGGCGCAGAAGCTCGCCGAGTACCTTGCGGTTTACGCGTCGTGGGATCAGGTTAAAGCGAAAGCGCCGCAAAGCCTTTGTGCGAGTCATGTAGACCGCGAGAGTCGCGAACATAACAAGGTTCACAACGCTGGTTCCTATCCCTGCTCCCGCGACGCCTAACGCTTCAAAACCGAACTTTCCGTATACCAGCGTATAGTTCAGTAACAGATTCAGGCCAACTGCCGCCACCGTGATCCATCCGATGGCCGCAGAGCGAGCCAGCGCAGTTACATAGTTGCGCAGCACGGTAAAGCCGAGAAACGGCAGTGCGCCCCAAACAAGCATGCGCGCATACTCGTTTACTAAACGTACGACCTCGGGGTCCTGATTCGCAAGTGATAGTAAGGGCCCGAACATCCAGACCACCAGCATGATCGGCACGCTGGTAATTAATGCGGCGATCATGCCCTGCTCTCCGGCTGCCACAACACCGGGCCGGTCATCCGCACCCAGACTTTGAGCGGCGAGTACTCCAACAATTGAGATAACGCCCATGCCAATCAGTAGAATGACCCAGAACATATCTCCAGCGAGACCGACAGCCGCCAGGGCCTGCGGACCAAGGCGCCCAACGATAATCATGTCGGTAATTACCATGCCCATCTCCGCCACGTAGGCGGCGGTAAGTGGCAGAGCGATGTTGAGAAGAGTCTTGCCTTCGCTTCCCCGGTGACTCATCGTTTTAACTTGATCGCCTCGTCATAAGTTCGCGGTCTATATTGCCGCGCCCCCCCCCCGTCCAGTAGCGAGATCAAGATCGGCGAACTCTTGCACTGTTTTGACTCTGTGAGCGCATCAAGGGTGCGCGCACTACCGAACCGGTTTGCTTAGGTACGACACGAGCGTATCGCCACCCTGGTAGTCGACCGCGCTCATCAAGGAATCGAGGAAAAGATAAAACAACTCCGCCTGCGATCCGACCTCCAGCTTGGCGTAGGCATGTTTGCGATGGAGCTTCACCGTCTCACCGGAGATGCCCAGTCGCTCCGCGACCGACTTGCTGCTGTGGCCATGGAGCACCAGATTGATGACCTGAGCTTCACGGGTGGTAAGTAGGCTGGATCCAAAGCCCTCTAGCGCCAAATGCATATGGCGGCGCATGTCCTGACCGCTGGCAATTCGAAGCTCTGCGCCGGTATTTTGGAAATGAGCATGGCAAAGCGCGTCGATAGCTGGACGAATTTCGGTGAGCAGTTCGCACTGCTCATCGTTGAATTGCTGGTTACCCACGCGGCCAAGCGCGAGATTGGCAAACGCTCCTTCTCCCAGGTCGATGAGGTAGCCACACTCATCATTGAAGCCACAATTGCGATACCAGCTCTGAAAATACTCGCTCTCCTCAAACGACTCCGGTGCCAGCTGCGACAGGCGAAATAGTCCAAACCGCCGTTCATGGTGCGCACACTGATAGTAGGGATCGAGCAAAAACGCCCCGGCGACGAAGCGCTCCATAGTATTCGGGCTTCTTGGCTGCGGTGTCTCCTGATAGGCAACCAGTGGCAGATCAGAAGGCGCGTAAAACAGCAGCGTCGCATCATCAAACGGCACGATTCGCCGCAGTTGCTTTATCAGCCTATCGGGGAATGCCTCATCGCCAGTCAAAGGCAGGGTCGCGGCCACTAGATCCGCTAGAGCGGATAACTTGCCGTCCATGGTTCACATTCTCGTACGTGTTTAATCGGTCGGGCCGTGATCTTACAAGAGATCAATCAATGCTCCTGCCCAGCATAATGAGGATCTGTAATTCGGCAGATGAAATACCTTGAAATAGGAACGAACGATGAACTTTAAAATAATTGCAGGCCTCCTAAACTAAAACGGCAGGCGCCGCCGGCGCACTACGACGTAGCTGCTGGTGCACCACTGCAGATCCGCTGGGGCGCCAACGAGCATAAGTCGGCTGCAGCTGGAATTTTCGCTCGTGGATTTTTTTGGACATCATCAATCCACGCTGCAAAACCCGTCACAATCAGGGGGTCGCGACATCTTGCAACAGGCTATTACACTCGAGGCTTTAGAGCGTTAATCATCTTATGGGCGTCTGGAGTTCTACCTTTAAACGGCAGGCCAGCGAGCTGTCCGGTAAGACCTGGACGGAGAAGCACGAGCACGCCTATTTTGAAAACCTGATTTTCTACGGCTCGAATCACCCGGATCACTGCTACTGGGAGGCCGATGTACCGTACGCGGATAGCTGCGATGGCCGAATCGTGGTCATGATGACGGGGCGCAGCGAAGAGCCGACAGAGCGTGAACAGGCTTTTTGCGAATACACACTAAGTGACCCGGATGCTCTTTTTCGCCTATGCGCCGAGGCGTTTTCCCAGGAATTCGAGAAGTGGACGGGAGGCGCGATCCCAACAAACTGGCGTGAAGCCTTCGAACTGGATGGTTTTGAGATCCCTAGAGACGGTGATCCCCAAAACACGTGGGAGATTTGCTACTTCGTCGAAGCCACGCACAACAACTTCATCGCCGCGCTCTCAAAAGGGCGCGTTGTCGATGTTCGTGTGGAAGGGTAACGACGGCAGGTCGTGACTGCCTGAGCTCCGGCAGTACGTCCTCACAATTTCCCGCCGTTTTCTGAGGGAAGCTTTCCTTTCACCAGGCCAGCGAGTTTCTTTGGGTTTGTTCGTATTCCTGGACTCTAAGCATCGCCTCTGACCAATTGAACCGCGGAACCAATCCTGGTCGTTGTTGCATTTCTTGGTCGAGCCGCTCCCGCACGTCTTCAACGGTTTTTGGATCAAGTAACTCGCGATTTTTGTACTGAAACCCAAGCCCGGCTGCGGCCTCGAATTCTTCGTACCGGATATCCAGTGCGGCCTCTAGGAAGGCAACACAGAGCCTGTCGTCGGGAATACCAGCATCCAGGCAATTGATACGAAGTTCAGGTGTTAACGTAACTCTTTCCGATTGGGCGATTGCAACCGAACCCAGCATGAAGGTTGCGAAGCAGAGCAACAAATTGATGGCGCGTGGTCGCATGAACGAATCTCACAGTTTTCGATCCATGTAATGTATAGCATCTATCGATGTTTGGTGAGCTGGGAATGCTCGTTTTGTGAACGCGACCTGCAACTGGGGTAGCCTTCAGCCACTGGAGCCTTGCTCTATCAAGTCATGTACCAGGTTGTATTCGTTGTAACGTTTCATGCCCCACCAGAATGCAGGTAATCCACTTCGCGACATGAGATGCCATCTATGGACTTGAAGAGCCTAGCCGACATGGTCAAGGAGCTTAGAGAAAGCTCTGGAGCAAGCTTACTAGAGTGCAAAAAAGCCCTGCTGCGTTGCGGAGGTGATATGGAGCTAGCGCTGGTCTTTCTTCGCGAAAGGGGGAATCCGTCGTCTTCCGCATAGCGTTGTTTTGGGGGGGCTAGAATTACCTAATCGTGTTGGTGACGCGTCAAAGCGAGCTTCCAGTGCGCTCGGCAGTTGTTAATCGAGGCCGCAAGCGTCTTAAAATCATGGGGTGGTAACGAGGCGGTTTAGATCTGCCGCTCCATGGGCTTTTTAAATTCTAGGTGCTCGACATGTCTACCCCTTTCGCCATGGTGCTGATCTGCGCCGTTTCCTCGGGAATCAACTACGCCATCGCGAAGCGACGTGGTGCTCGTGCTTCCTTTTGGGTTGTGATGGGTGCGCTGTTTGGCCCGCTTTCCATTCCGTTTGTGTTCTTCGCCAGACCGGCTCTCAGTCCGCGTGCTGCAGCCACCCCTGAGTAACCCGGCCATAGATTAAGTCACCGGCAACAACGTTTTATCGTATTTTCGCGGTCCATCTGTTCAAAGTAGCATCTCGACGGCTTCCTCTGCCGCCGCGTTTTTCACCGCAAGGCGCAACGATTCTTGTAAGGTGGCGAGATGAGTTCACTTCCGGGGCTGTTGGTTGAGTACTTAATCTCAGGATTAGTCACTCTCCTTTGGGTGTACCCCCTGATTCCTGAGAACGTTCTGGCCAGCGAGTCAGCGATTCTCTTCGTACCGCTGGTTTACGTGCTTGGCATGGCGACCGATTTCGTTGCTTATTGGGTGACGCTGTTACCGAAAATCGGGATTCGCGAGTTGTCTAACCGCCGCCGAAAAACAGAGCGTCTGCCGACCAGTAGGCGAAAGGCCAATATCCTTTTCCATTCTTCAAGCCTGTGGGACGAAGTAGAGAAGCGCAGTTCAAGAGATAGAATTGCCCGGGGCACGGCGCTGAACCTGGTACCGATCGGTATCGTGCTTGATATGCCGATGTGGTTGACTAGTGGGTCTTTTTGGCTGTTTGCCGCTATCTGGGCGTGGTTCGAATATCAAAGTTACAACTTCGAACTCAGCGCTCTCGCCGTTATTGACGAAGACGATGAAAACGCCAAGTCTAATACTCAATCAAAAGAACGGGCTTAAAAAGGGCATCGTGACTGTTTCATCAAAAGGCGTGTCCTTGGTCCTCATCATGGCTCTCGCTCAGATTTCGAGCCCTGCTATGGCCTGTAGTTGCCCGTGGTTAGGCAGGCTGGAGGAGCGCGCCGTCGATTCACCATTGGTGATTCGAGCGAAGATTGTCAGAACCTCCGGCTTTTGGCCGCGCAAGGTTCATTCTGTAAGGGGTGAGAAGTACGAGAGCTACAAGTCCATCACCGTGAAGACTCTTGAAGTGCTCAAGGGTCGTGCAGCGCCGGATACCTTCACGCTGCTGGGAGACAACGGCATGCTTTGCCTAACGACCCTTTTGAACACCCGATTCACCAAAGGCGGTGAGTATTTGTTTGTGCTTGAGACAGACCAGCAGCGGCAGCCCATATCGTTATGCGGTGAGTACTGGGCTCCCGTGCAAGAATCGGTTTACCGCGGGCAGGACAGTGAGGGGAAGGGGTATGAAGCCACACTCGACGACCTACGGTCCAAGCTGGGCAAGTAGGATGCGG
>JBCCNK010000232.1:0-5840 GCA_039025875.1 Pseudomonadota bacterium | reverse complement strand
TTGGCAGCATCGACCAGAGCTTTCCGCCGAAGCGTGTCTTGCTCCAACCAAAGGATAATCCTGGCAGATGGTTCCGAAGCAGCATCCTTCGACATACCGGTACCCGGTCCTAGCGGCCTAAACCTTCAACCGCAGCGGATTGAAAATATCAACCGAGATCATGCTCCGTCTGTCACTGGGAGGGAAGCCCTGCCGCCGTTATAACGATTATTTACCCAACGGTCTTTTGAACTCTTCACTCAAACTTCAGTGCTTCTGCAGGTTTTATCTTCGCAGCTGATCGCGCCGGAATGAAGGAAAATAGCGTACCCAGTAGCAGCGCCATCGCAAGCGGCAACATTAGCGAACTAATGCCCAGGGAGATCGGGAGCCCTGTTTTAGATGCCAGTTCTGTTGCCAGCAGCACATGAGCAAGGAGTGCGCCCACTAACGCAGCAGCAACGGCTACCACACAGCCCTCTACGATAAAGAGCACGGTGATGTCCGTCCGACTCGCGCCCAGTGCACGACGCAGTCCGATTTCCGCCACTCGCTCCCGAACGTTCGAGACCAGAATGGAGGAAAGCGTAGTACCGCCTAAGCTTAGACAGAGAGTCGCTATAGTCCCCACCGTGAGCGCCACCATGCCTTGCATTTTTCTAACCTTATCGATGAGGTTTGAGGGTATCACCCAGGTCAGTCTTTCTAGTGCTAGGTCCGGTTGCTCAAGGAGAGCCTGAAGGCCGCTTAACGCTTGGTCAGCGGAATCATAGTCGGGAATTCTAAGGAAAATTCCATCCAACGGATTGGCTTGGTACTCGCGTGTATCCCAAAGGTCTTCTAACGTCAGCGGCAGATAGAGCGTGTTTGCTCCGATCGCCAGTGGACCATCGCTCAATTTATCGCTGATTGCGTTGGAGGGATTAGAAACCACGCCGACGATGCGCAATGCGCTCATACCGAGCGGCAAACTCATGCCCAGCGCTAGCTGATGCTGCTCCAGCAAATGTTCTGAGACTACAGCGACTCGTTTTCGTTCTCTAAGGTCCCGCTCATCTAGCAGTCGACCCGCAACCAGTTGCCAGTCGCGTAATTGGAAGTATGCGGGTTCGACACCGGCAATGCTTATCCCTGAAAACACGCCCGCTGTCTCTACACCGTGGCGAATTCCACTGATCTCCCCGTTAGGATAGTTGCTGCGCAGGAAGCTCGTATGCTTCGGTAACAGGGGGTGTGCAGCTCGCGAATCTTCTTGGAAGATCGCAACCACATTGGTACCCAATTGTTTAGAAAGATCGCGCGACTTTTCTTCCAAGCCCAGGAGCATAGCGATCAGCGCACTGAGTATCGACATGCCGAGCGACATTGCAAACATCGACAGCGCGAAACGGCCAGGCCTACTGCGCAGCTCCTGCCAGATGTCATTTAGCAACGGTGAACGTGCCTGGCTATGCGGAGTCATGGAGGCCTTTTGCTGTCATGAAAGCTTCGCGTTGTCATAGTTGAGGCCTCGCTGAGAGAGCCGCTGTCGCATTGCAAATGGCGCGATGCAAACCGCAGTAAGGATTCATCGTGCGTCACGAGAAGTATCGCCATATCTCCCGCATCGCCTAGTTGTTTCAAGCAGCGCATCACCTGCTCTGCGGATTTACGATCGAGGTTGCCCGTAGGTTCATCAGCTACCAATACGCGCGGGCGGAGAGCAATGGCACGAGCGATGCCTACACGCTGCATTTCCCCGCCAGAGAGCAGATTGGTTTGCCGTTGTGCGTGCTCGGCCATACCAACCATTGCCAGTGCATCCCATGCCAACTTCTGAACCTCGTATTTATCCATCGCTAGGTAGCGAAAGCGGAAAAGCACGTTGTCCAATACGCTGCGGTAGGGCAAGAGGCAGTAATGTTGAAAGACCATTCCAACAGACTGCTTGCGAAGCCTATCTAGCTTGTCTTCGCTTAAGCGAGAGGTGGACGCGCCGTCAAAGAAAACTTCCCCGCTTGAGGGCTCATCTAGCAATGCGCATAGGTTGAGAAATGTCGACTTCCCCGAGCCTGAAGGTCCCGTGATCGCAGCAAATTCACCGGCGTACAGTTCGACGTTCAAGTTCTGCAGCACGGTTTGCAGTCCACTAGCCGTGAGGAAGCTGCGACCGACATCTTGGAAACGCAGCAACGGACTCATCGAAGGGCTACTCGGCTTCCTTCGCTCAGCCCGGAGATCACTTCGTAATCCGTGTCATCCGCGGCACCAAGCACGACTTTTTGTTCAAACAGTTGATCAGCTTCGCTCAACCGTACAAACGCCTTTCCATTTTTCCACTGCACCGCCCTGCGAGAGACAAGAAGGGTGTTCTCGATCTGTCGTGCAATCACATGGGCAATGACTGACATACCTGGCCGCAGGCGCGCATCCTTATCGTCGATACTGATGCGTAGGCTGAAAAATCGCTGCCATGCAGGTTTGCCTGGAACCGTTTCAGCGACCGCACCTATCGTATCAATGACTCCGCGAAGCTGGAGTTCAGGGAAGGCGCTGGGGATCATTACTGCGTCTAGCCCCGGGCGAACTCTGGGCAGTTCGCTCTCTGGAATCAGAACACGCAGCACCAGATCATTCATATCGGGAATCAGCATGAAGGGTTGATTGGCGTGGAGCGTGTCCCCTACGCGAAGCGTCCGGTATTCACCGGCTATATGCAGCGGCTTATACACAATAATGCCACCGGCTGGTGCCACCACCGTAGTATTTGCTAGCTGAACATTCGCCAGTTCAAGCGCTTGTTGTGCCGCAGCCACCCTTGCCTCTGCCCGTTGTACACGGGCGGGGTGGAGATAGTCGCGCGTGAGGATCAGTTTTTGCGCGATCCCCGCCTTCTCCGCTTCCAGCTGGGCTACTTTGGCACGCTGCTGATCCACTTCGAGCGATGAAACAATGTCTTCTAGGGCGAGGGCGCGGCTATCAGCCAGGAACTGCTGCTCGGCGGCGACCGCGTCAGAGAACTTTTGCAGATCCATCTCGAGATCACCCAACTCCATGGGTATCGTCGCATTCAAAAGGCTATTTAGCTCACTCGACACAAGCGCGTAGTCTTCTTCGAGCTTGACGATCTCGCGTTCCAGCTCGGAGGCATCAAAGCGGGCAATCACGTCTCCGCGCTTAACCTGGCTACCCTCTGGAGTCAGCGCGGTTACCGTCGCGAATCCTTTGTATTTGGACACGATCGTGACTTGATGACGGGCTTCTACACGGCCGCGGTACACCGTTTGTTCGACTAGGGTGCCGCGGCGAACGGTGTTGGTAGGCTCGTCGGGTAAGGCCTCCGATTGCAGCGTGCTTCCACTGGTAAAGGTCACCAGAAACAAGACCGTACCGACGAGGGCGACGAGGCGATGGGGGTTCTTCATGTCAATAAGCTCCCGGTTTGAGAGACAGCGGAGCATCCACGAGCGTCCCTGTGCGATGCAGGAGACGATAAGCACTAACTGTTGTCTCTGACTTCCCGCTGAGCCATCTCGACTGGGCGTTGAAGTAAGCCTGCTCCGCATCGGTGACAGAGAAACCGTCCATACGCCCTAGGCTGAAAAGACGGCGAGCGAGCTTAAGACGGGCACTTGCGTGCTCGTAGTTTCCCTCTAGAACGCTGAGCTGCTCATGGGTGCGCCTGTGGGTCGCGAGCGCTTCCTCGACTTCACGAGTGATGGCCAGGTTGCGTGCTCGTATGTCTTCCATTGCCCGGCTCTGCCGCAGCACCGCCTGCTGATACTCGATTTTCTGACGGCGCAGGTTAGTGTCGTTATCTGCCGTTACCCGGACATACCAAGTATTCGTATCTTGGCCTAAGCTCGTATTCGGGAAGTCTGCATTGGCCCGGTGCTCATAGCCGGTTATCAAGCGAAGGCCAGGCTTCGTGTTCTGCTTGGCAATTCGCGAGGCTCGCGCCGCATCTTCAAAGGACTGTTGTATTTCTGCATAGTCAAGCCGGTTGGCGAGCGCGATTCGTACTGCCTCATCAGCGGTTCTGTAGTCCACTCGCATCAATGGTGTTTCCTGCAGCAACTCGTCGTGGATATCGGAGCGGCCCATGAGTTCAGCTAGCCGGTTGCGGGTCGCCTGATACTGCTCTTGTGTGGTGGCGAAGCGATTGCGTGCTTCCCCCTGCTGCTGTTGAACGCGCAGCGTGTCTATCCGAGTTGTGCGTCCAAGGCGTTCCTTCGCTAGGGTTAGTTTGTAGAGCGATTCGGCTCGCTCCATCGCCTGTCGATCTGCGGTTCGCTGCAATTCGAGGCGACGAGCGTTCTCATAGGCTTCCGCGACCTGGACGCTGAGTTGAGAGAGGAAAAGAAGACGCGAACGCTGTTCGCTTAAGTAGGCGCGCTCCCGGCGGACAACAGGCTCTTCGTTAACCAATTTGCCTGCGCGGCGAAACAATGGTTGAGCGTATTGTAAGGAGAAGCGCTCACCGGAGCCGGAACCCAACAGCGCATCCGTGACGCCGCGTACGATCAGTTCTCCCCCGTAGCGATTCTTCTTGCTCAGACGCAGGCCATAGGAACCACCGGCGTCGCTACTGTCGCTGACCGCTAGGGTACTTTCCGGCTGAATGTTGAAAGCAAATTCCATAGAGGCCGCATCAATCGCTAAGCGTGCCGAACCAGTGGTTGCTTGGAATTGTTTCGAAGCGGGATTTTTAACCAGCGCGGTGCTGATCGCCTGCTCTAAGGAAAGCGCGAAGCCCATCGACTGCCAGGAGCACATACTCAAAGCGAGGATGCGACCCAGCATCAGCGGTCTCCGCGAGGACCTCCTGCTCCGCGAGCTAAGGCGCAATGTTTGGCTCTGGCGCAGCATTCTTTCTTACACTGAAGGTGACGTTCCTACTTGCGGTGTCCGCAAGAGGGCCCCGACTATCGATGAGCGTTCCGTTTAGGGTGACAACCTCACCGGATCCAGCTATCCCCGTAACGTTGTAAGTTGCACGACCGCCGCCAGGACAGCGATGAAAGGCTATCTTGCCACTCACCTCGCTCCCTGCTTGCTGGAGGCTGATCGACCAGCGGGTGGCAGCATCACCATACGCACCGGGGCAGCGAACAGAAGAAGTCCAGGTGCCCGCAAAGTCGTTAGCAGGTGCGGAGCTCACGCCACAGTCTCTTTTCAGCCCCTGCTGTAAGCCGCTTCTTATCGAGTTAAGCGTTGCGCGAAGATTAGTGACATCGCCCTGAATAGGACATTGAGCGCCCTCATACTCAGAAAACAGCCCAAGGATTCTGTCGGACTCCTCCATCGCATCACAGGCTAAACGTTGTGCCCGTTCTTCATCTTCTGATGCGGCTGCAGCCTGAAACTGACTGAATAAGGTCATGAGTCTTTGCGTGCTGTCCCCAAACTCCGGCAGTAGTCGCTGGCACTGGAAATTGTTGTCTCCGCTCGGTTGCGCTGGTGGAGGACTTGGCTGCGGCGCTGGAGTTTCATCGACGTCTTCTTCCCCGTCGGACACCAGTGGACTCTCGTCTTCAGAAGACTCCTGTTCCGTCGAGTCTTGTGAATCGGCGACAGTATTAGTCGACTCATTCGGTGATTCCTGCGAATCATCATCCGGCGGTAGTAGCACGGTAGGAGGAGGGGCCTCATCGGAAAGTTCGGAGCTATTTTCGCCGCTCTCAGCGCTCGGCAATGGCTCATTCGCCTCTTCACGTCGCCGCTCACGATTGTCTGTCCTCGGCTCATCGGGCAGTCGGTCGATGGCGCTTTGCGGATCGCTAAACTCATCGGCGAGATCGTTACGGCCTCTGCGAGCGTTATTTCTGGCAGTGGCTACACGACGTGCTTCACGAGCGCGTTCTCGCTCTCGCCGTTCTTCT
>JBCCNK010000231.1:0-5895 GCA_039025875.1 Pseudomonadota bacterium | reverse complement strand
GCTGATCGCGTCGGTGCCTCCCGAGAGATGGTCGCGCGCATTCTCAAAGATCTGACGATCGGCGAGTACATACGCTTCGAGGGCCGCCATATCGTGATCAATACCCGGCTGCCTGCCAAATACTAGAGCTACAGCACCGCCACGACGGCACCTCGCCCAAGGCTCTCCTGCCAAGTCGTCTGGCGCTTATTCAGGCTGTTTTCCGTTTCCTGGGAGTTTCTCCTTGACCGCTAGCTTCAAAGATCCGGATGCCAGGCGCGCGTCGACCGTTTCTTCGAGTTGTGCGTCCTCAACTGAGCGAAGGGCTTGTCCGGAGCTGTTCGTAACTATCGCATAACCACGGTTCAGGACTGCCAGAGGGCTGAGCGTATTGAGCACCATCGCTTGACGCCCGACTCTGTCGCCGGCGGCCGTCAATTGCTGCCGAATCTCCCGGTTGAGCCTTGTGTTCAACATGACCAGGCGTCCGTTCTGTTCATGCAGCCGTCGTCCCGGCGCCTGAAGCCTGAGGCGTTGGTGCAGGTTTCGAGCATGGCGAGCGCCCATATCAAGATGTCGTTTGGCGGCACGCTCTAACCGGAGCGTTTGATCGTCCAGACTCTGCATCTTCTGCTGAACCTGCGCCAACGGATGCTTGATGCGTAGTCTCAGATATCCGAGCGCGCCTTGCTGAGCTCCGATAATTCGCGCGAGCACTTTCTGCAGGTCTAGTCGGCGTTCATCCAGTCGTGCAGCGAGCTCGTGGCGATCATCGCTGAGCAGCTCTGCGGCCGCGGATGGCGTAGGTGCGCGAACGTCTGCCGCAAAGTCCGCGATTGTTGCGTCAACCTCGTGGCCCACTCCAGCCACCGTCGGCAGCTTGCTGGCGGCGATTTCCCGAGCAAGCTTCTCATCATTGAATGCCCAGAGGTCTTCGAGCGAACCCCCTCCACGAGCGAGCAGTATCGCGTCGAAGCGACACTGGCCAGTCTCCGCTAAGCGATTGGCATAGCGTACAGCGGAAGTGAGCTGGGCGGCGGCCGCATCTCCCTGAACCGAGCTGCCGATCACACTGATCTCGATCGATGGATTACGTCTCGCCAGCACTTGCAGGATATCCTGAAGTGCAGCTCCGCTTGGCGAGGTAATTACCGCCAGGTGCTCCAGGTTCTTTGGGAGCGGTTGTTTCCGCTCAGACGCGAACAGGCCCTCCTGCTGCAGCTTGTCTCTTAGCGCCTCGAAGCGGGCCTGAAGCGCACCGGCGCCGGAAGGCTCCATAAACTCACCAAGAAGCTGGAATTCACCGCGGCCCTCGTACAGAGACACGCGGGCACGCAGTCGTACCTGATCTCCATTCGCCGGTCGAAAGCGCAACCGGGAATTTCGATTTCGAAACATCGCGCATCTGACTTGAGCGGAATCGTCCTTTAGCGTGAAGTACCAATGGCCTGATGCAGGTGCCGCAAAATTCGACACCTCACCTTCGACCCACAACAGATCAAAATGCGACTCCAACAATGTTCGTACCTGCCGGTTCAGGGCGCTGGGAGTCAGGGTGACCGCGTTTGAGGTATTCACTTAGCTTTGCTCGCTTAGTCTACTGTCGTTTAACGGCGCTTACCTATCGCCGGCAGGGGCTCTATAATCGCGCGCTTATCAAAACTCGCGAGACATAGGTATATGCTGCGAATAGAACAGGACGCCCTTACCTTTGACGATGTGCTCCTGCTGCCAGGTTACTCGGAGGTGGTCGCCAAGGACGTATCGTTGCGCACGCGTCTGACCCGCAATATCACCCTGAATCTGCCACTTCTTTCCGCTGCGATGGATACGGTGACCGAAGCGCGTCTGGCCATCGCGATTGCCCAAGAGGGCGGCATTGGCATTATCCACAAAAGTATGGGCATTGAGGACCAGGCGTCCGAAGTACAGCGAGTCAAGAAGTATGAGAGCGGAGTCGTCATCGACCCGATCACCATTCAAGAAGATGCATCCATCGCGCAGTTGATCGAACGGACCTCCGCAAATGGGATCTCGGGTGTGCCGGTGCTTCGCGGTGACGATCTCGTCGGCATCGTCACACGCCGTGACATGCGTTTTGAAACCGAACTTGATAAGCCTGTCTCGTCGATTATGACTCCAAAGGAGAAGCTGGTTACTGTGCTCGAGGGCGCGGAGTCCGCTGAGGTGCAGGGACTACTTCAGCATCACAGGATTGAGAAGATTCTTGTTGTTAATGAGAATTTTGATCTCAGGGGCATGATCACCGTCAAGGATTTCGATAAGGCCGAAAACTACCCGAACGCGTGTAAAGATGGCCTCGGGCGTCTACGTGTCGGTGCCTCTGTAGGTACGAGCACAGAGACCGACGAACGCGTGAGCGCGTTGATTGAGGCCGGGGTCGATGTGCTGGTGGTCGATACGGCGCATGGCCATTCTCGCAACGTCCTTGAGCGCGTGCGGTCGATAAAAGCTCAGTACCCGCAGGTTGACGTGATCGGCGGCAACGTTGCCACCGGTGAGGCGGCGCTGGCGCTCGCGGAAGCGGGTGCCGACGGGGTCAAAGTCGGCATTGGTCCTGGTTCGATCTGCACGACTCGTGTGGTCACAGGCGTCGGTGTGCCGCAGATCACGGCGGTGGCCGAAGCGGTCGCTGCACTGCAGGGCCAGCACGACGTGCCGGTGATTGCCGACGGGGGTGTGCGATTTTCAGGAGATCTCGCTAAAGCGATCGCCGCTGGTGCGCACGCGGTCATGCTGGGCAGCATGTACGCAGGCACCGAAGAGGCTCCAGGTGAAGTAGAGCTGTACCAGGGGCGGACATATAAGTCCTATCGGGGGATGGGGTCCCTGGGCGCTATGGCTTCCAGCCAGGGGTCGTCGGATCGTTATTTCCAGGATGCGAGCAAAGGCACCGAGAAGCTAGTGCCGGAGGGTATCGAAGGTCGAGTGCCGTACAAGGGGCCCGCCTCGGCGATTATTCAACAGCTTATGGGTGGCCTGCGTTCATCGATGGGATACACCGGCTGTGCCGATATCGAGGCCATGCGCAGCATTCCACGTTTCGTTCGCGTTACGGCGGCCGGCATGTCCGAGTCTCATGTGCACGATGTATCGATCACGAAAGAGGCACCGAACTATCCGGTCAGCTAGCGTACACGGTGACAAAATACCGGCCATACCTACAGCCCGGCGATTGGGGGGATTGAAGCTTCCATGAGCGATGCCATGGACATACACGCCAGTCGAATTCTGATCCTGGATTTTGGGTCTCAATACACCCAGCTGATTGCCCGACGAATTCGTGAGATTGGGGTGTACTCAGAGATTCGCCCCTGGGATCTCAGCGATCACGAAATCGACGCCTTCAATCCCAGCGGCGTCATTCTCTCGGGTGGCCCCGAATCAGTCGCGGAAGCTACCTCGCCTTCTATTCCAGCGTGTCTGTTTGAACGGGAGTGGCCACTGTTGGGGATCTGCTATGGAATGCAGGCCATGGCATCTCAGCTCGGCGGCGCTGTCGAGTGTTCTGAGCAAAGCGAGTTCGGTTACGCGCAGATTGCCGCCGCTCCAGGTGATCGCCTTCTTCACGACATTCGCGATCACCTCGATGCTGATGGCCGGGGCTTGCTGGATGTTTGGATGAGTCACGGGGACAAAGTCACGCGTCTTCCACCCGAGTTCCGCTGCACCGCCGAAACCGCCACTTGCCCCATCGCGGCCATGAGCCACGAAAACAAACCGTGGTTCGGTTTGCAGTTTCACCCGGAAGTCACACATACGCTACAGGGAACACGTATTCTCGAACACTTTGTCCTGGAGATCTGCGGCTGCGCGGCACTTTGGACGCCCGCGCGGATCGTTGAAGACGCCATCCGGCGCGTAAGGGACACCGTCGGATCGGACAAGGTGCTGCTTGGACTGTCCGGCGGTGTCGACTCCTCGGTCGTTGCTGCGCTGCTGCAGCGTGCCATAGGTGATCAACTCACCTGCGTCTTTGTAGACAGTGGTCTGCTTCGCCTGAATGAGGGCGACCAGGTGATGGACACGTTTTCTACTCATATGGGTGTACGGGTTATTCGCAGCGATGCCGAGGATCACTTTTTGGTCAAGCTCGCGGGCACGACCGACCCAGAGCAAAAACGCAAAATCATCGGAAACGCGTTCATCGACGTGTTTGATGAAGAGGCGTCACGACTGACGGACGTGACCTGGCTCGCACAGGGCACCATCTATCCGGACGTGATTGAGTCAGCGGGCGCGTCGACGGGCAAGGCGCATGTCATCAAGTCGCACCACAACGTCGGTGGTCTGCCTGACGAGATGAATCTATCGCTGCTGGAACCGCTACGTGAATTGTTTAAAGACGAGGTCCGTCAAATCGGCCTCGAACTTGGACTACCGCACGATATGGTCTTTCGCCACCCGTTTCCCGGGCCAGGTCTCGGCGTTCGGATTCTCGGGGAGATCAAGCGCGAGTATGCGCAGATCCTGCGTCGGGCCGATGCGATTTACCTTGAAGAACTCCGCCGCAGCGGCTGGTACGAGAAGACCAGTCAGGCTTTCGCCGTATTCCTGCCGGTAAAGTCGGTCGGTGTAGTGGGCGATGCCCGGCGCTACGAGTACGTTATTGCCCTGCGCGCGGTGGAGACCATCGACTTCATGACCGCACGCTGGGCCCATTTACCGTACGAACTACTGGAGACTATCTCGAACCGCATTATCAACGAGATCCCGGAAGTATCTCGCGTCACCTACGATGTGAGCAGTAAGCCGCCTGCCACGATTGAGTGGGAGTGACTGAGAGCGATTGAACTGAATTTGGAACGCCAACCGCCAGTAAAGACGTTCTGGTGTTGGCTCGCGGTCAATGGATATTCAGTTACTCGGACTTTCAAAATAATTGCTGTGCATGCCAGCTCCATGGGGAAAAACCATGAGCTTGACCCGCGAGGTCAAAAGGTCGCTGAATGAGCCGTGCGACACGCCGGCCCCGGCGACCGATTCAGTGAGCTCGAATCTAGCTGCCGGCTTCTGATTCCAGCGCTTCGATCTTTTCGCGCACCGCTTCGGCCTCGGCGGTCAGCATCGAATAGGATCGAATGTCACCGTTTCTCTGGGCGTTAAACGCCCGCGTTGACAGATCCTTGTACTCTTCCTGGAGTTTCTTAAGTGGCGACTTCTTGAAAATACCCAGCATAGCTTCCTCATCAGTGGCCGGTAGTTCTGCGACTTACGTGTTCGATAGGCTTAAGGATCAAGGGTGCCAGCCAGTTCGCTGGGACCCTACACCGTGACCAGTACTCGCATCGGCGACTTTCTAAGAGAGTACACCGGGGGACCAGTCGGCTCGTTCAAAGATACTGTCAACGACGTCTGGTGCAGCAGTTGAACACCATCGATTTCATGACCGCACGCAGGGCCCATCTACCGAACGAACTGTTACAGGCCATAGCAAGTCGCAGTATCAACGAGATCCCAGAGGTATCTCGCGTCACCTACGATGTGAGCAATAAGCCGCCCGCCACAAATGGGCAGGAGTGACTTAACGTCCGGCCCAAGCAGTTGGGCTCTAACCGCCAATCCGCCTGGCAGCCCGCTTTATGAATTCCAGGTTGCTTTGATCTCGCTGTGGCACCTGATTTCGCTGTGGCAAGTAGTCCCGCGTTTTCGTGGCTGGCTTCACGCCTATCCCTAAAACAGACACTCCTTTACCTAGCGTGTGGCCCGGATCTCCGGTACCCAGGTTGGTCCACTCTGGAGTATGCCTGGGCCCCTTCGCCTGCCGACCTACAGTGGCTGCGAGTTGCGAGTCGGTTGCCGAACTGGCATTCGGTCGATCTAGAAATGCTGAGACCAACTGAAGCTCTGCCCCTTCCAATCGCTCGCGACGATCAAGCTTGGTCGTAATCTTCT
>JBCCNK010000230.1:0-5909 GCA_039025875.1 Pseudomonadota bacterium | reverse complement strand
TTGCACTGATCGTTGATTGATCGGTGGGTTATTTGGCTGCAATCCCTGCGTCGATAACTATGTTAGGCAGGTTTTGTCGCTGTAGAAGAAGCCGGGATGCCGGCTGGGCTAGCGACCGAGACAGTCGCCAAGATAGTCTACGAGACAGCCGACGAGACAGCCGACGAGATAGCCGACGAGACAGTTGTTCGCACCGTGGTTCTCTTAGCCTGATTGGTAGCGAATAGCCGGATAGGTAGCGAATGCTGGCTGCATCAGAGGTTTACAGAAGTTCGTGCAGAAGTTCGTGCAGAAGTTCGTGCAAGCAGTTTTGGACTGTGTGCTCCGACTGAATGATATGACTGTGCCTTCCGAGTACGGGTAGCTGACGCTCTCCCCGAAATACGTGTTGCCGCTGCGTGACTGACCAATCGCGTAGGCAACAGCATTAATGCTCTGACTTTTTGATCGCGCACTGATTGTAGCGAGCAAGAGGCAGAGGCAGACAACACAAAATAGTCACATCAGACTGGAGCGTATCGATGGGATACCAACACATAAAAGTGCCCCAGACCGGGGAGAAAATAACGGTTAACGCCGACAACAGCCTTAACGTACCTGACAATCCGGTCATTCCCTACATCGAAGGGGATGGCATCGGTGTCGATATCAGCCCGGTCATGATCAGCGTTGTAGACGCCGCAGTCAGTAAAGCCTACGAAGGTCAGCGGCAGATTTCCTGGATGGAGATTTACACTGGGGAAAAAGCCGCTGAACTCTACGAAGGAGACTGGTTCCCGCAAGAGACCTTAGAAGCTATTAAGGAATACTCCGTAGCGATCAAAGGTCCGTTGACAACTCCGGTAGGAGGCGGGTTTCGTTCGTTAAACGTCGCACTCAGGCAGGAACTCGATCTCTACACATGCCTGCGTCCAGTGCGTTGGTTCGAAGGCGTCCCGTCTCCGGTTAAGAACCCGGGTGACTGCAACATGGTGATCTTCAGAGAGAACTCAGAGGATATCTACGCAGGCATTGAATACGAGGCAGATTCGGCCGAAGCGCAAAAGGTCGTCGATTTTATCATCAACGAAATGGGTGCAACTAAGATTCGTTTTCCGCAGAACGTCGGCATAGGGATTAAGCCAGTATCCGCCGAGGGCACGCAGCGGCTGGTGCGGAAGGCCATCCAGTACGCAATCGATCAGGACCTGCCATCCGTGACGCTAGTGCACAAAGGCAACATCATGAAATTCACCGAAGGTGCGTTCCGTGACTGGGGTTACGAGTTGGCGCTCAATGAGTTCGGTGGTGTTCTGATTGACGGTGGCCCGTGGGTCGCGATTAAGAACCCAAACAACGGTAACGAGATCGTCATAAAAGATGTCATTGCCGATGCGATGCTCCAGCAGGTGCTGACGAGACCGAGGGAGTACTCGGTAGTCGCAACGTTGAACCTGAACGGTGACTACCTTTCTGACGCGCTAGCTGCACAGGTAGGTGGTATCGGGATCGCCCCCGGGGCGAACCTCTCAGACACCGTGGCACTGTTTGAAGCAACGCATGGAACTGCGCCCAAGTATGCGGGTCAGGATAAAGTGAATCCTGGATCTCTGATTCTTTCTGCCGAAATGATGCTTCGGCATATGGGATGGAACGAAGCGGCCGATAAGATAATCGACGGTATGAATGGCGCCATACAAAACGGCACTGTGACCTATGATTTCGAGCGTCTCATGGATGGTGCTACGCTCGTGAGCTGCTCAGGGTTTGGTGAAAAAATCGTCGATGCCATGTGAGGTCGCAATGCTGGGTGGATGGCTTTGCGAAGCCATCCCCATTAATCAAACGGCGCGTATCTGAACGGGAGCAAACCGACGAACGTTAGTGCGCTGTGCTGACGTCGTATGGTGATAAGCAGGATAAGAAGCGCAGATAGGATTTCGTCTGATGGTGTGATCGTCGGGCGAAGATCTTCGGACTTGCTACCAACCGAGTAGATCAGAGCTCTATAATCACATCGCAATCGATCCGACAGATGCCCTGAAGTCGTACTCTTTAATAGTTACTGGGTAGGTGCTGTGACACAAACATCAGTGCGAGGTCGGTGCGAGGACTTGAATTCAATGCGTAAGGCGCTTGTAGCGTCGGGGGCAGATGAGCCCGTTACGGCTAACAGCACGGACAGGTGTTCGATTGAGTAAGGACCAGGAAGACCAGCGCGAAGATGATGGAAGTCTTCTTCTTGAGGAAGCTAAACCTCAGGTCAAAAAGCCGCCTCTGTACAAGGTGATTTTGATCAACGATGACTACACCCCTATGGAGTTTGTCGTCGAGGTTCTGGAGACCTTTTTCAAGATGAACCGAGAGCAGGCCACTCAAGTGATGTTGACGGTTCATACCCAGGGACGAGGTGTTTGTGGGATCTACACCAAGGACATTGCGGAAACGAAGTCCGCCCAGGTCAACCAGTACGCCAGGGATCATCAGCATCCGCTTTTATGTGAGATAGAAGCTTCTGAGGGTTGATGTTCGTTCTGTATTACGGCGAGCCCATATTTGGTTTTGCCATTAGTTTGAACGCGTGGGAGATACCGCATGCTGAGTAAAGAGCTTGAACACACGTTGAACGATGCGTTCCGAGCTGCGAGGACACGGCGGCACGAATTTATGACGGTTGAGCACCTTCTGCTCGCGTTGCTCGACAATAACGATGCGATACGAGTGCTAAAAGCGTGTGGTGCAGAAATCACGGCGCTTCGCGGCGATCTCGTAGAATTTATTGACTCTACGACACCTCTGATTCCAGAAGACGAGCAGGATCGTGAGACCCAACCTACGCTAGGGTTTCAACGGGTCTTGCAGCGGGCGGTGTTTCATGTCCAGAGTTCTGGCAGGAGCGAAGTGACGGGTGCCAACGTACTTGTCGCGATCTTTTCGGAACAGGAGTCTCAGGCCGTCTACTTCCTGAAGACTCAGGGAATCTCGCGCCTCGACGTGGTGAATTACATTACCCACGGAATCTCCAAGGTCGAAGACAGCTCGGAAGATGGAGATGCCGAACGCGAAACGAGCGGCACCGAGCAGGCGCCGGAGGAGGGCGAGAAAAACCCCCTCGATGCGTTTGCGACCAATCTAAACGAAGAGGCACGAGAAGGGCGCATTGATCCGCTGATTGGCCGTACGCAGGAGGTCGAGCGTGTTATCCAAGTGTTGGCGCGACGACGCAAGAATAATCCTCTTCTTGTCGGTGAGTCAGGAGTCGGTAAGACAGCAATTGCCGAGGGTCTTGCCAAGCTCATTGAAGACGGCGAAGTTCCGGAGCTTTTAGCAGAATCGATTGTTTACTCGCTGGATTTGGGGGCTCTCCTGGCCGGTACGAAGTACCGGGGTGATTTCGAAAAGAGATTTAAAGGCCTCTTGGCAGAGCTGAAACGGCGCGAAGGCGCGATTTTGTTCATTGATGAAATCCACACCATCATCGGTGCAGGTGCTGCGTCCGGTGGTGTTATGGATGCGTCCAACTTGCTGAAGCCTCTACTTACATCAGGGAAGCTCCGTTGCATCGGTTCGACCACGTTCCAGGAATATCGCGGCATCTTTGATAAGGACAAAGCGCTGAGCCGTAGGTTCCAGAAAATTGATGTGCTCGAGCCCAGCACAGAAGACGCGTACAAGATTCTCAAAGGACTCAAGTCCCGGTTTGAGGAGCATCACGGGTTGCGATATACCGATCAAGCTCTGCGCGTCGCGACCGATCTTAGTAATCGATACATCACGGATCGTTTTCTCCCGGACAAGGCTATCGATGTAATAGACGAGGCTGGCGCGTTCCAACAGCTGCAGCCACCGTCCAAGCGTAAAAAGGTTGTCGGCAAACACGATGTTGAAGCGACCGTTGCCAAGATCGCGCGGATTCCACCAAAGTCCGTCAGTCAGAATGACAAAGAGGTTCTCAGAAAGCTTGAGACCAATCTCAAGATGGTTGTGTTCGGTCAGGACAACGCTGTCACAAGCCTCGCCACTTCAATCAAGCTAGCTCGTGCAGGCCTTCGAGGTGGCGAGAAGCCCATCGGATCGTTCCTGCTCGCGGGGCCGACGGGCGTCGGGAAGACAGAGGTCACTCGGCAGCTTGCAAAAATACTTGGGCTCGAGCTCATACGGTTCGATATGTCGGAGTACATGGAGCGACATACCGTATCCCGCCTGATTGGGGCTCCCCCTGGGTACGTTGGCTTCGACCAGGGCGGCCTACTCACCGATGCGGTGACCAAGCATCCCCATGCCGTCGTGCTGCTCGACGAGATCGAAAAGGCGCATCCCGAGGTGTTCAACCTGCTGCTGCAGGTGATGGATCACGGGACACTCACCGATAACAATGGCCGAAAGGCGGACTTCCGAAACGTTATTCTGATCATGACCACAAACGCTGGCGCAGAATCCATGAGTCGGCGCTCCATCGGTTTCACGACCCAGGACCACAGCTCGGATGGCATGGAGGCAATCACCAAGATGTTCACGCCAGAGTTCCGAAATCGCCTGGATAACGTAATCCAATTCGAGCCGCTGGGAGAGGACATCATCCTCACCGTAGTCGATAAATTCCTGGCGGAGCTTCAGGGTCAGCTCGATGAAAAGCGAATAACGATCGATGTTGATGAGGATGCGCGGCTTTGGCTAGTCGAAAAAGGCTACGATAAGCACATGGGCGCGCGTCCTATGGATCGTGTCATTCAGGAGCACATCAAGAAACCGTTAGCCGAGCTCGTACTGTTTGGTGCGCTAGCAAGCAAGGGAGGAACAGCGCTAGTCCGATTGAACAGCTCCGGTGACGGGCTTGAAGTGACTGCTGCTGAAGATGAAGCGACCAAAGCGGACGAAGCCGTCTTAACTTAAGAGCTTGCATGGCTCGTTGGCTGGCTTTGGTGTGGGAAGTCGTGTGTAGGCGCTCGGTGTCTCAAGTACATTCGTAGCGCTTTTTCGTTACCTTCTCGTTGCCTTCTCGATACTGCTTGTCGACCGAGTCGCTTCGATTGCGGCTACGTGGGCTTGATCTGTTGCTTTTTTTTCTTCTCTTTTATTACCTCCCCTTGTCTCTACGGGTCTTGCAGAGCGACCGGTTTTGAGACCGAAGGGTGAGCTAGTATCGGCGCCTGTTCCGTAATCCCATGGACTAGCGCTCTCGGTACGTAATTCGCCCTTTGCTCAAATCGTAGGGCGTGAGTTCGACACGTACTTTGTCGCCGGTCAGAATGCGGATGTAATTTTTGCGCATCTTTCCTGAAATGTGGGCGGTCACGATGTGGCCGTTTTCAAGCTTCACTCGAAAAGTGGTGTTAGGCAAAGTATCAACAACCTCGCCTTCCATCTCTATTTGATCTTCTTTTGCCATTACTACTTATGCCATTCCTACTTGTGCAGTTCCTACCCGTTTAGGTCCTGCTTGGTTCGGACCTGCTTTGGTTCCGTTTGGATTGTTCCCGCTTGAACTGTCCTCACGTCGAACATCTCTGCGAGCATCACCTTTGAGCTGCACGGTTACGGTTGTTGTCCCAGCTACGCGAATTCGGACGTAGCGAGTATCGCTCGTACCGGACAACGAGTGCTGGCGCTTCACCGAATCGTCTGCTGTTGAGCCCGAGTTTGGACCCTCGAAATTCGAGCGCGCATTCTGCCGCAATTCAGTTTGCAGAACCAGAGAAGAGTTGCCGGTTATCCGACAGCGATTAGGTTGTCGTCACCACGCTGCCACTGATTGTTGGTAAGAAACTCTAGTGGGCGATAGTCGGCTTTGTAGGCCATTTTACGGCAGTTTTGGATCCAGTAGCCCAGGTAAACATAGGGAAGGCCATGATCCCTACAGTGTTCCACTTGCCAAAGGATCGCGTAGCGACCGAGGCTGCGCGACTCCTCATCGGGATCGTAGAAGGTAT
>JBCCNK010000229.1:0-5914 GCA_039025875.1 Pseudomonadota bacterium | reverse complement strand
CTCTATACCCAGTCACTGGGCTGTTGGCATGGCTTTATCGGACAGCAGAAGCTGATCGCCATCAAGAAGCACTTTGGCGACACCGGCCGTCGATACCTGTATCTGTCGGGCTGGATGATCGCTGCGCTGCGCAGCGAGTTTGGGCCGTTGCCCGATCAATCGATGCACGAGAAGACTTCCGTGCCCGCGCTGATTGAAGAGTTGTACACCTTTCTGCGACAGGCGGACGCCCGGGAGCTGGGTGGTTTGTTCCGCGAACTTGATGCGGCTCGCGAGAAGGGCGACGAGGTTCTGGCTAAGTCTATCGAGAACAAGGTCGATGCTTTCCAGACCCATGTGGTTCCGATCATTGCCGACATCGATGCGGGTTTCGGCAACGAAGAGGCAACCTATCTTCTGGCCAAAAAAATGATCGAAGCCGGCGCTTGCGCGATTCAGATCGAGAACCAGGTGTCAGATGAAAAGCAGTGCGGGCATCAGGACGGCAAGGTAACGGTACCCCACGAAGATTTTGTCGCCAAGATTCGTGCGGTTCGCTACGCCTTCCTGGAGCTCGGTGTGCCTGACGGCATCATCGTCGCGCGAACCGATTCTCTCGGCGCTGGCCTCACCAAGCAGATTGCGGTAACCCACCAGCCCGGTGATATCGGAGATCAGTACAACAGCTTCCTGGATTGTGACGAGATCGAAGCCGCTGATCTGCAGAACGGAGATGTGGTTCTGAACCGCGGCGGTAAGCTGCTGCGCCCCAAGCGTCTCCCATCAAACCTGTACCGCTTTCGCACCGGCACGGGGGAAGATCGCGTCGTGCTGGATTGCATCACGTCTCTCCAAAACGGAGCTGACTTGTTGTGGATCGAGACTGAAAAGCCTCACGTCGGCCAGATTGCCGGCATGGTGAACCGCGTTCGCGAGGTCGTTCCCAGCGCCAAGTTGGTGTACAACAATTCACCGAGCTTCAACTGGACCCTGAGCTTCCGACAGCAGGTGTTCGATAAGTGGAGCGAGGCCGGTAAAGACGTCTCCGCTTATCAGCGGGATCAGCTAATGGGTGCGGACTACGATGGCACTGATCTGGCCTCCGAAGCCGATGAGATGATCAGGACTTTTCAGGCCGATGCGTCTCGTGAAGCCGGAATCTTCCATCATCTCATCACGTTGCCGACCTACCACACGGCAGCCCTGTCTACGGATAACCTGGCTAAAGAGTACTTTGGCGACGCCGGCATGCTGGGTTACGTTAAAGGCGTCCAGCGCAAAGAAATTCGTGAGGGCATCGCCTGCGTGAAACACCAGAATATGGCCGGCTCTGATATGGGTGATGATCACAAAGAGTACTTCTCAGGTGATGCGGCACTGAAGGCCGCTGGTAAAGACAACACCATGAACCAGTTTGGCTAAAGCCCTGATTCATCCGGCTTAGTAGATCCGGATACTGGTCAGCGAGGGCCCGAACATCGGAAGGTGTTCGGGCCTTTTTTGCTTGCGTGAAGTTCGTTGCACTTTGCAAGATGCGGATCGTTCCCGTAGTTCCCAGCGAGTGCTACCGTGTAATCAAACGACATCTCGTAGCCGCGCGAGACAGGTAGCCCAGCAGAGAGCCACAATGATCGGTCGCCGCGTCTGTCGTTAAGCGATGCGACGCTTACGCGAGCGGCACTTTGCCGAGACCGCCAGCTTTAGTTCGAGGTGATGAAAATTGCATCTGACAATCATTGCCGACACGCACGGAGATCATGAATCGCTCGGTAGCATGAGTGGTGAAGTGCTTATCCACTGCGGGGACGTACTCAATCTGTTTAACGAGCCGTGGGATGATCTTGCACTTGAGCGAATCGATGCGTGGTTCGGCCGCCAGGATTTTGATCTCATTCTCTGTATCGGTGGCAATCACGATATAGAGCTGCAACGGCTGTCGGTCAGTGGCGAAAGGCCGTTTGAAAATGCACACTACCTTGAAGGCGAGGAGTACACCTTCGAAGGTGTAAAGTTCTTTGGAGCGCCCTGGGTACCCTATCTGCAGGGACACGCGTTCTTTGTCGAGGACGATGCGCTCGCAGAAAAATGGGAGCGCATCCCGAGTGATGTGGACGTGCTGATCACCCATACGCCACCCTATGGAATCATGGATACGTCATCGGCTGGCCTGGTGCTGGGATGCCCCTACCTGAGTCGTAAACTCGCGCAGCTCAACCCCAGGGTGCACTGCTTCGGTCACGTACACAAAGCTTCGGGCTTAGAGCAACGTGATAACACGACGTTCATCAACGCAGCCCTGGTGAATCGAGACTATAAAGTCTGCCGACGGCCCTTCGTTGTTGAGATCTGAAGCGTGGATTGAACCATGGCTGCTTGTACCAGCACACTTCGAACCGCCGTCAAATTCCTTCGCGAGGTATTTCGCCACCGCATCTCATCCGGTGGTTCGGCTCGTACCCTTGGGGATATCTATAACTACCACCCCGTGCCAGGGCTCTTCAGCACCTCAGGTCAGCCCAGTGAGCAGCAGTTCGCACTGATCAAAGCGGCCGGCGTGCGGACCGTGATTAACCTGGCACCCAATAGCGTGCTCGAGAATGCCCTGGTCGACGAGAGACGTATTCTTGATCATTCCGGGGTCGATTACGTTCACATCCCCGTCGATTTTCAGAACCCAACTCAGCGGGACTTTGAGGAGTTCTGCGCGCAGATAGAGCGCGTAGATCACGCCACGCTGTGGGTGCACTGCGCGGCCAATATGCGAGTTTCGGCCTTCGTTTTTCGCTATCGGACTGAGCGGCTTGGCGTAGACAGTGACGTCGCGATGCAGGACCTGCATAAGATCTGGAGGCCGTTCGGCGTCTGGCGTGAGTTTCTGAATCTGTGAGCACCGAACCTATTCGGTCTCGGTGGCTGTTAGTGCCTTGATCCAGAGCTTCGAACCCATCGCTGATGAGCGCAGTCGAGTGCTGATTCTCGGAACTATGCCCGGAGAGGCGTCGCTTGCGAAAAACCAGTACTACGCCCACGCGCGCAATCAGTTCTGGCCCATCATGGCGCAGCTGTTTGATTTTTCTCCGATGCTTCGCTACGACGAGCGCTGCGAAGAACTACTAAAACATCGCGTTGGTGTCTGGGATGTGTTGCGCTGCTGTCTCCGAGAGGGAAGCCTGGATTCGGCCATCGACACCCGATCGATCGTGGCCAATGATTTCAGAGCTTTCTTCGAGCACAGCAGCGAAATCACGCAGATTTTCTTCAATGGTGGAAACGCCCAGCGCCTCTATACCCGGCACGTGTTGCCAGGACTGCCGCCGCCGCTGAGCGACTTGAGCCGCCATCGCCTGCCGTCGACCAGTCCCGCTTATGCGGCCATGGCTCCTGACGAGAAGCTGAGGCGCTGGAGACAACTGATCGACATTGAATCAGGCAGGCTGTTTCTGAACTGACGAGCGGACTCGAGCCGCGGTCAAGACGCGGAGCAGCACTACTGCTGCAGGTCTCTTCCAGACTCGATTGTCGACCATCCTGCTGGGATCTACATCAAAGTGCCTACTCCATTATCAAACAGGTGTCGTGGGCTTTCGTGTTGGCCAGCTCCTGGAGCGATGCGATAGTGTGTGCTTATCGGTGATGGCTCTTTTGAATTCAACTCCAGAGAGGTACGTATGCCGGTTCTTGGCTTACTGGACGTCACGCTGATCCTCGCAACGTTGTTTGTGGTTGCCCTGGGTCTGCGTAGCGAAAAAGACCGCAGGCTCCAGCGGGCCGTGTTTGCTCTGCCAGTCCTGCTGGTTTTGCATCTGCTAGGCGCCGGCTTTCGCTGGCAATACGTCGCTGCCTATCTGGCGCTCATCCTTGCCTTTATGGCAACCAAAGCGACCAGGCGCTGGCTTCGAATCCTGACATTCCCCGTAGCAGTGCTTCTCATCGGCGTGTCCGTTCTCGCGTCCTGGGCTTTTCCGTTATTTAAGGTGCCGTCCCCTACCGGGGCATACCCGGTTGGGACTACGAAGCTGTTCGTTGTTGATGAATCCCGCCAGGAAAGCTACACCGCTACAAAGTCTGACTCGCGCGAGCTCACTCTCAAGGTGTGGTATCCGAGTAAAAACCCCACGTCGGGAGAACGGGTCTCCTACTGGGAGAAACCGCTGGTTCGCAGCAAAGCCGTCACTAAGGGAACACCACTTCCCTGGTTTACCTTCACTCATTTAGGTCTCATAAAAACCCATTCGAAAAGCGATGCCCAAATCGCAGATGGAAAATTTCCCGTCATCATTTATTCGCATGGACTCGGTATTGGCTGGTCGTCGGGAAACACACCGTTGCTAGAGGATCTCGCGAGCCGGGGATACATAGTCGTCGCGATCGGTCACTCCTACATTGGTTCCGCCACGATTTTCCCGGATCATGTCGCGTACTTCGATCCCGCTACGCGCGAAGCGATGAATACCAAGCCGCCGGAGAACGTGATAGAGATCTACGGTCGCGTCAAAGAGATTAGGGATCCGAAAGAGCAGCTGGCTGTGTACATGCGATCCATGGAACTCATGCCCACTTCAATAAAAGGCAAAGTAGATGAAGCGCTTCATACCCAGGTTGAAGATCAGCGTGTCGTCATTGAAATGTTGCCGGAATTGATGTCTGAGAATATCGATTTTCGCCCGCATATAAGCTCCGCAGTGCCAGGCGTCTTCGGTATGTCGATCGGCGGTAGCGCGGCGCTCATCTCGTGCAGCGCTGCTATGCGGTGTGCAGCGGTGGCGAATATGGATGGTTTTCACCCGGACCAGGCGCGGCTTAAAAGTCCGGTGCCGCTCCTGACGCTGCGCCGCCCGGACAACCTGCTGGTCGAAGAGAACTTCGCGATGGCCATGTCGGATGCGTACCTGGTTGAAGTATCGAACACCACACATTTCGATTTTTTCGACTTTACGATCATGTCGCCTCTATACCGAAAGCTGGGAGTACTGGGAGGTATCGATGGAGCGGAGATGGTGGCGGTATCACGCGCCTACGTCGGTGCCTTTTTCGATAGGCACCTCAAGGGAATGAACTCAGAACTACTGTCGAACAACTCCGCAACTCCTTCAAAAAGCGTCAGGCTGACCGTACGGGAACGCAAGCAGATTCAATGACCGAGCTGATACCAAGTTGATGCGCTGCATGCTTTGGCTGTTGTTGTTGGCCGCGCTGACAGGATGCGGAGACCCGATTGGAGCAGACTGTGATTTCTCGGGCAGCGGTTTTACAGCCAGCGACAACTGCCGTCATCGGTGCTTAGAACACCGAACCGTCAGCTGCCCCAACGGGACGGCTATCAATGGGCCTGAAATCTGCAGCGGTTCCCCGCAATGCGAGCCCCGCACGTGCCCTACGGGGCAGGCTTGTTATCACATCGCAGACCCATTCAATACGGAGAGTTATTGCGTGCCGGCTGACCTCTGCGGATCACTGTCGGCTGAAGAGGTGTCCCTCTGGGAGTCGAGTAGTAAGGCCAGATCTGAAAAACTCATTGCCAAGTGGCAGGCAAAAAAGCAGAAGCTTAAGCAAACCCGCGCCGCAGTTGGGCCTGCTAGGAAAAGGGATTGATCTCCTGCGCATCCGCAAACACCGATTGCACATCAGCACTCGACTCGGCCAGGTAAATCAGCTTTATGTTGGGTCCCGCGTCCATTGTTGCGAAGGCCTTCAGACCTTCTGCCCGCGCGCGGCCTAGCGTATCAAGGGCTTGCCAGGAGTTAGTATTCAGATAACGAAGGGCAGGGCGAGCGGCGAGCATCGTCGCATGCATTGCGAGCGCGTTCGCCTCACAAAGTGGCCCTAGCCGTGCCATATCCTGGTCCTTAACAGCCGTCTCGATAGCGTTACAGTCGTTCTCGGCTTGCTGAGGCCATGCGGCATAGAGCGGGCTGGTTCCAACCGTATGGTTCAT
>JBCCNK010000228.1:0-5978 GCA_039025875.1 Pseudomonadota bacterium | reverse complement strand
GCGTTCGCCTCACAAAGTGGCCCTAGCCGTGCCATATCCTGGTCCTTAACAGCCGTCTCGATAGCGTTACAGTCGTTCTCGGCTTGCTGAGGCCATGCGGCATAGAGCGGGCTGGTTCCAACCGTATGGTTCATTCCATCTCGAGACGATTGCGCCTTGGGTCCTGTGTCGATCGGCAGAATCGCGATGCGAAAGTCGTCCCAGCGCTCCCTGAGTGGTACACCATGCGAATCCAGGCCATCATCGCGATTCCCCCGGTGCCAACGGACAAACCCTGGCCATAGTGATCGGGTGGCGCTACCGCTCCCCAACCGAGCGCACAGGCTCTGCTGTTCTTTCGTGAGTTGCAGATTAAAAGCGCCATTCAATGCGCTCATGAGCGCGGCAAAGCCGGATGCGGATGATGCAAGACCAGCGGCTGTTGGTACGGTGTTTCGCGTTTCGATCCGAAGCGGCAGGTGCTTGTCGCCACGAAACAATCCAACGAAATTTAACACCTGTTCGGCGAAATAGTCCGTAGCCTGGAGCTCTTCTCCATTCAGCAAAACGACATCGTCGTCAGCACCCGGAGCAACGTTGGTATGGGACCCAAGTTCGCCGAGGGAGACTGAGAAAGAGGAGTTTTTCGGCAGGTTTAGCTCAAAGTCGCGCTTGCCCCAGTACTTTGCCAGAGCAATGTTGCTGGGCGCGTAGGCGTATGCTTCCACCACTTCATCCGCTGCTTTTGCGCCAATCGCCTGAATCATTCGTTTCACCGAATCAGCCATCGGCCTGCTCCCGGAGCAGCGAAACACCCTGGCTGGCAATGTCTGCCTGCGTAAAACCTTCGGGCACGTCACCCAGAGCAAGGACACAGTCTCCAAGGCCAGATCCGGAGATCTTGGCCGCAAGCGTGCCGGGCTGTCTGCGTGCTGTCGCAATGATTTGATCGAGGGTTGGATCTGATACTCCCAGATCGACCATCAAAGCCTGATAGTGATTGAGCGCGTCGGCAAAATCCTTCCAACTTTCCGACTGCGCATAATCAATTGACTCTTGAGCAAGAGTACTCATAGTCTCGTAGATCTGGTCGTAGCGTTCTTTATCGGCCTGCCGGAATTTGGCGACCAACGCGAGCACCTCAGAAGTTGGAGTCTTGTAACCGCTATAGCGCAGGCTTAGTTCAGGAGGGGAAGGGAGCGCTTCGACAGTGGCGGGTCCTACAGGAGTCCTTGCCGAAGAAGTGTTGTTGCTGCTGGGTATGTAACTGACCATACCTCCCCACAAACTGGCTGCCAGATCGGCACCACTACCTCGCCCCTGGATCGTTTGTATCAGCTCCAGGCCTTCCCTATGCATACTCTCTAAAGGCAACGAGGCTGCTTCGATGTTCAAATGACATAGCCCTTCCATCACTGCGGCAACGGCGGCTGAAACAGCCGCCGACGATCCGAGCCCCAGGGTGCTGTCTATCTCAGAGTGAATATGCAAGCACACGCCCCGGGGCAGTTCGGCCGCGTAGCGCTTTACCGTACCTTGAACAAAGCGGAGGGGACCGGTGGGTTTGAGATCGGCAAACGGGATGCGGGCGCAGGGCGCGATCTGGGATTGGATTTCTACAACGCTGTCTTCGATTAGCCAGGCATTAACCGTGACTCGCTGTTCGATTGCCGCGACAATCGCCGGGTGGCCATGGACCACTGCGTGCTCGCCCGTGATCATAATCGATCCCGGAGCCGACGCCGTGCAGGAATACATGGGCCTCGCGCTTCAGGAACGCTTGCGCTCAGACCGGTTCGACGGCTACCGATGTTGCGGCCGCAGGCAGCGCTTGGGGAGCGGGTCGCAGATGTGCGCCCTGCGATGCGATACGCAGCTGTTCCCAGCGAAGATCCGGGTGTTGGTCCATGAGCGAGTCCATGGCGGCTTCATCAGGCATGTTAACCAGGATGACTCCGGCATTGTCTCCACGAACGGATCCCGCCCCCGAGACCTTGGCCGCGCCACCGTGACGTTCTACTTCATCAATGAAGCGCTGAGCGGCCGCTGGCACAATGCCGATGCGTGTCAGTAGCTGATGATTTTCCCGAATGATGTCGCGGGCATCGATGTTCAGGTCGAGGCTCTTTTCAAACGCATTGGTGCATTGCTCAAAGGCTCTCCAAAGTTGCGTGTCCTCGCCGTAATTACTGCGCACGGCAGCAACGCACTCACCGGTCGAAGAGGTCGGTATGCCATGTAGCACCCAGTACCACCCGTCACCGGTGCGTAGCGAGTGCATTGGGTCGATTGGTGGATGCTGAAGCTCATCTTCCTGAACTCGATTCACTCCACCGTATACAACAGCGGCCGCATCGATGGCGCTGCCCTTACCGTGCTGCAAGCGCTCGCAAAAGCGAACACGATCAAATCGTTCAGCCAGGGTCTGCGGCATATTGAGCATGTGCTCATACAGAACAAGTGTCGCTGCGATGATGGCGGCCGACGAACCCATACCGGCACCCATGGGTAGCGCCGTTCGACTATTCAGCTGGCCGGGAACTGGCAGTTTGCGTGTTTGACTCACGCCCGGCAGCGGCAATATGTGCATCAGAAAGACTATGGTGTAGACCGCCAGATCATCGGGTCGTTGCAGAATTTTCTGGACGGGCAGATCTCCGCGAACAAACTGATCGAAGCGGCGGTCAAGCCCCGCTTTGAATGTTTTCAGTAGTTCCAGCGGGTAGAACTGGCCATGAGACAGATTGTCGAACGCCGTGCGGACCCCCTCGGTTTTGTGCATGGGTGTAAACGTGAGTTCCGTGTGCCGGTCGACGGCCACGGCCACCGCTGGCGCACCATAAACAACCGAGTGTTCACCGGAAAGGATGACCTTACCCGGTGCAACCGCTGTATCGCGAATCTTCTTTGTGCTGTCGTTCTGCACGCTGCTCTGCTCTGTACCTGTCATGGGTTTTTCATGGACTCGTCCGGTGTAGACGGTTCTCCGGTCTGCTTATGCGCTTACGCCGTTGACGTCTTGTACGGTCTTCTCGGAGCCGGCGCGTGACAAAACCGAATTGGTATCCGCTGTTGCCGGAGTGTCGGGATCGAGATGCGACTTAAGCCCAAGGCTTTCCACTAGCTTATTGTCGCTTGCCTTGACGCCGATTTCATCGTCGCTGGTTCTTGCTAAAACCTGCTCGTGGTCTTGTTCGCGGCTCATTCCCCTGAGATCGATAGCGTAATGCCGTTTGTGCTCATCGATTTTGGTCAGTTTGAATTGCCCGCGAGCGCATGGACCTCGGTTGCGATCAATTACAAAGGTACTTCCATCCTGAGGGTCCGGTGCAAACCATAGGTGTCGATACTCTTCGTAGCTCAGCGGATTCCGCTCTGCCAGCACTGCCTCATGATGCTCGGTTAAAAGATGCTCGCGGTAGCCCGGCTGTACAACTCCCGAAAAGAACTCGGCAACCGCACCCGATCCGTAGCTGAATAAGCCGACGGGATCTCCGCTGAGATCTTCTTCACAACACTCGAGCATTGAGACCAAACTAAGGTAGAGCGATGCTGCGTAGCAGTTGCCGATCTGCCGGGCGTAGGTAAGGCCAGACTCGAGTTTTTCAGATTCTGCCGGTAGCCCATTCAGCTTGGCTAACTGCTGGTGTGCTTTGCTTCCCATTCGAGTAAAGGGTATGTGGTAGCAGAATTGCTTGAGCTCGGCATAGGCGCGGCCATCGTTGGCCTGGTAGTCCTCCCAGGCGTGGGCAAGCGCATAGGTGTATTTCAACGTGGAGTACTTACCATCGACCAGCGGTGTCTTGCGGTAATTCGGGCGCCAAAAGTCCATGACGTCTTCGGTGAAGCAACCTGTCGCTGCCTCAATCTCAAGCACTCGCGGATTGGCGCTTACCAGCATAGCGACCGCACCGCTGCCTTGCGTGGCCTCGGCTGCGCTATCGAGGTCGTAACGGGAAATATCGGACGCGATAATCAGGACCTTTCTGTCGGGTTTACGGGCGATATGGCCGCACGCGAGTTGCAGTGCAGCGGTGGCGCTGTAGCAAGCCTGCTTGAGCTCGACGTTTCGGCAATTCTGCGGAAGCCCCAGAAGGCGATGCACATACACACCCGCCGCTTTGGATTGATCAATACCCGTTTCGGTGGCGAAAAGCAGCGTGTCTATACCCTCCGTCCCGCATTTTTCAATGACTGGTTTCGCCGCTTCTGCGGCCAGCGTTACGACGTCTTCGTCGTGTGCTGGTACAGCGATTTTCTCCTGCCCGAGACCCTGGAAGTACTTCTCGGGGTCGATGTTCTGATGGTTTGCCAGTGTCTCCAAAGAGAGATACTGGTTCGGGACATAAAAACTGAGGCAATCAATTCCAATTTTCATAGGGTTCACCCTTCTTCATTGAAGTCACCCGTGCCGGGGCTCAAGTGCCCAGCAGCAAAGATTCATTTGCGACTAGCTCATCGCAGTTCTTGCATCCCAACAGAAACATAGCGGTTTTGAATTCGCGTTTGAGTTTTTGAATGCTTGCCACAACAGCCTCTGTTGAAACTCGAGCTGCTGCTAGAAAGGGCGCAGCAATCCCACTGATCTGCGCCCCTAAAACAAGTGCCTTCGCCATATCGATGCCGCTGCGCATACCGCCGCTGGCAATCAATGTGCTGGGCTCGGGATAACGTCTTAACTCCGTCGCGGCCTGGTGCAGCGCTTCGACAGTCGTGAGTCCCCAATCCTGGAACAAAAGCCCTATATCATCTTCATTTTCGCGGCGGCGATGGTACTCGATTCGGCTCCAGCTGGTACCGCCACGGCCGGCGACGTCGAAGTGCCGGACCCCGGCGTTCCAACCCAGAGCGATGTCTGCCGCCGATAAGCCCGAGCCTACTTCCTTTATCAAAACGGGCACGTTGAGCTCAGTGGCAAGTGTTTCAATCCGATCTGCAAGACCACCAAATTTAAGATCGCCCTCAGGTTGGACGGCTTCCTGTAACGGGTTCAAGTGCAGATACAGCGCATCGGCCGCCAGTACATCGATGGCTGTTTGACACTCAGCCAAGCCGAACCCGTGATTGAGCTGGACTGCACCAAGATTTGAGATCAAGGGTATCGACGGGCAGTGTTTTCTAAGATCGAAGCTCTCGGCAGCTGCCGGATTGGAGATCATGACGCGCTGCGATCCCACCGCCATGGCAACGCCACATTCCTCGGCTGCCTCGGCGAGTCGTTGATTAATGATCTTAATCTCGTCGTCTACACCACCAGTCATTGACGAAATGAGAAGAGGAAACTGAAGTTTCTTATCAAGGAACACGGTCTCGGTATCGACCTTATCGAAGTCAATCTCTGGAAGAGCGCGGTGAGTCAGGCGAAGCGCGTCGAAACCACTGGCGTGACGTTCGATACCTGCATCTTCTGCAATCGCCCGCAGATGATCCAGCTTGCGAGTGTTTATCTGGTCGTTCACTCACGTTCCATTTTAAAGTGGGTGCGCATTAATTCTCCTGGATTGGTCTGCGCTGCCAGCAACGATAGCTCACCGCAAAGCACGGTCGCCGCACAAAGCGCCGCCAGTCGACGGGCGTTGGCGCCGGTCTCTCTCTCTTCGCGACAACCCATTTTTTCCAGCGTTTCGTTGATGACGTCCAGACCTTTACCGTTCCCGACCGTACCCACGATCAGATTGGGCAGCGTGCAGGAAAAATACAGAAGATCGGAACGCACTTCGCAGTGCACGATGCCCTGGGAGGCCTCGATAATGTTGGCGGCGTCCTGACCCGTGGCCAGGTAAAAACCGAGCAACATATTAGCAAAATGTGCGTTGGCGCTGCGCAGGCTTCCCGCAATATTTCCGCCGATGAGATTTTTCTCGATGTTCAGGCGGAGCATCTCCTCTGGCGTAGTGCGTAAGGCCGAGCTACACAAATCTCGCGGAATCTCAATCTCGGCGATCACATACTTCCCGCGCCCCAGAATGCTGTTCACCGCACTGACTTTTTTGTCAGTG
>JBCCNK010000227.1:0-5992 GCA_039025875.1 Pseudomonadota bacterium | reverse complement strand
CCGTGGGATAGCTATTCGTCGATGCAGAGCCCGCGCCCTCATCAAAAACCTGAACACCCACATCCAGCAAAACTGCTCCTGCTTCAAAGCGCTGAAAGCTGACGTCTCCGACCGGGGGCGTCGACGACTTCGCGGCAGTCGGAGCTGACGGGGCAGAATCAGCAAAAGGGCTGGACTCACATCCCGTAAGAAAAGCTAGGAGTATCGTAGCAACCAGGGCTTTGATCGTCCGTCCGGTCACGGAGTGCTGCATCAAGGGGCGCTCTTCTCTGTCGTACACACGCGACCTCGAGTCAGGGTTTCAGTGCAGCGGTAGCCGCTATTGCCCGGGACGTACTTCCGATAGATACGGCGGACTGTGAATGGATCGGCGGCACCCGGAGAATCCAATGTCGTGAGGATCGCCAGCGTTTGTTGAGACTCAGAAACTGACAGTCGATGGATGATGTCTAAACCATCCGGCAGCCGCATGTAGAACACGAGCTGATTTCCGTCCCAGAAGCAGCGTTCGACACCCAAACCTAAATCGCTAAGCGTTGGAGCGTCTGGTCCGTAGTCACAACTTAAGGAGAAGTTGCCCTCCCGTTTGACGCGAATAGCGACTCGGCTCTGCTCGATATTCAAAAGCTGGGATTCAGTAATTTGCTCGGCCATTTGCGCCAGCGCAAGGAGACTCCGCTGCGATGAGTTGCCGGCTAACGCCGCACTGCGGCTGCGCTCAGATCCGCTGCGTGACGACTGGCGTCTTATCTCCCGCAGCATCGCGTTGAAGCGAGCCTGAAGGTTGTCACTGCGTCCGTAGTCCAGCTCCCAGTCCCCCGCCATGCGCGTCGGGGCCGCTTCGGAGACTGGCTTCACTGGAGGCTCGCTGGCACAGGCCGAAAGTAGCGTAGCGGCGAACAAAGCCAACACCAGACGTCTACTGATCAATCGTCTTTCCTCTGAGCATACGCCAAAAAGTCGCAAGATCCCCGGGCTCACGCGCTCTGGATACAACGTAGGCTGCGTGCTCCTGTTGCCGCGCAGGATCCAACTCGATTCCCCACAGTGCCCTGGTTTGGTTAGGGAGCAAAGAATAGCGAAGATCGATCACACGTAGTGGTTGATCAGGGTCGATGGCGATAAAGCCGGCAGAGAACCACCGAAACCTTTCCAGATCCTCCGCCTGCACAGAATCGGTCTGCAACCACGGCAAATCCCGCTCGCGGTCCAGCACGGGTAAGCTCTCGCCCGGATAGTAGCTGGATGGAAATCCGAGACGAACCGCATCGACGTAGTAGCGATCTTCGAATCTATAGACCACTTTCCACAGCAATAAGTTGCCGAGACTGGGCTTGGCTTCGAGAAAATCGGGCCGATGACCGCGTAATTCGGCGTGAGCATTCCCCTCACGCTCTGCCACGTTCTTCGCGTAAACGCCCATCGATAAATAACTCACCCCCCAAAGCAGCGCCGCAATCGCCGGCCAGCGAACACGCCTGACTTGCGCGGCGATAAGTCCCCCGAGTATCGGCAGCGTAAAGGCGGGATCAACAACCGATACGTTGTTCCACGCCACACGATAGTTCGTGAACGGCCAGAACAACTGCGTACCGTACGTCGTGCAGGCATCAAGAAGCGCATGGGTTCCATACCCGAGGGCGCAGAAAATATAGATCTGCGAGATCGGCCAGCCCCTACGACTGCCGAACACTAGCCATACGAAACCGGCCACGATGGCGGCGCCAAACGGGATAAAAATCAGCGAGTGGGTGAAGTGACGGTGGTACTCGAGAAAAAGAAGCGGATCCGCCTTCGAACGAATCAGCACATCCAAATCTGGCGCCATGCCAGCCAGCACTCCGCATACAAGTGCCATCCCGGCCCGCGGGGCCGTTGCCACGGCGCGAGGTAAGCTACCGCCAAGTAATCCCTGCGTTACTGGGTCCATGCGCTTCCTACGTGTTCGAGTCGAGAAACAGATGTTAGAGCTATCGAAGCCGAGCCCCTCGACAACTCATCAGCAGATCGTGCAGGATTTGCGAGCGCGAATTTGCTTAGACTGGCTTTCATGAAACTCCACATAATCACGACCGGCGGCACTATCGATAAAATCTACTTCGACGCAAAGAGCGACTACCAAGTCGGAGAGCCGGTTATCAGCGAGCTCCTCAGCAGTATGGGCGCCACCCTCGACTACAGCGTGGAGTCGGCGATGCGCAAAGACAGCCTGGATCTCACCGCAGAGGACCGTCATCGAATTCGCGAGCTTGCGGCAAGCTGCGCGAGCGATCGCGTACTGATCACCCACGGCACCGACGGCATGGTCGAAACAGGCAAGGCCCTCGCCGATTTACCCGGCAAGACTATTGTGCTCACCGGGGCTCTGCAGCCCGCGGCGTTCAAGAGCTCCGACGCGATTTTCAACATAGGCTGCGCGATCGGCGCATTGCAGATCGCCGCAGCGGGTGTGTTTATCGCAATGAATGGCCGTTTGTTTCCGATCGATAATGTCCGCAAAAATATGGAGCTCAACCGCTTCGAGGCGCTCCGAGAGGCGCCACGATAAGAGGCGCTTGGGCAAACAGCACCGATGACTTCGGTCAGTATCTACAGCAACTTTCTAAATAAAGGCTCTATAAATAGAGGCTTTGTAAATACGGGCTTTATAAATAGCAGCCTTCAACCCTGGGAAATTCGGACCAAGATAAGCAAAACCCACAAGGGCAAAATCGGTCCGACTAAGCGCTAACACGGTTGAACCGGGGTCAGCGCAACAACACGTGATTCAGTCCATCGCGACTGGATACATGGGCTTCTCGTCCCACGCAGTTCTCTTCAATCAAAGCTTGTATTGATTCGTGATCGTCAGAGACAGCGACGCATCTCTCACCGTTGCTCAATCGCCCCAGCAAGATCGCACGCTCAGGCCCGGACCGTCCATAGCGCACAGTATGCGCCTCGATACTGTATGCACCCTCCCCTCGTTCCGCACAAGGTACGCGGGGGGCCTGGTCTACCTGTGCTTGAACCTTGCCTTTGTCGATACCTGTCCACACCGCGTCTGGGGCCTTCGAACCGTACACGCCCACGGCATGCTTGCTAAGATAGCCGCCGTTTGCAGTGACTAACCCGATACCGTCAGAGCGCTTGCGCAGGCGGTCAACCATTTCCGCAATGGCGTGCAGGCTGTAGTTGTTCCCGGGTCCACCGAATAGGGTCAAGCCACCCGTGACCGTCAGCCCGCGGCTATCCAGGGGGTCAAGTCCCAGCGCTCGACAGGCCACCTGTACCGCCGATGGAAAACAGCTGTACAAATCAAAGTCGGTTATCGACTCTGTGGTGACTCCCGCTTGGTCTAGCGCGATCTTCCCTACCTCTCGGATGGCCTCGGAGTCGTGCAGCGACGGTCTTTCACAAATAGTGCCGCTATCGCTGGCACTCGCTGCGCCCCACAGATACACCCAGCGGGAAGAATCGACTCCCAGCTCCCGCGCCCGACCAACAGTCGTCAGAAGGACGGCAGCGGCCTGATCGACACCGATGATGGCATTCATGAGTTTGGTGTACGGCTCGCAGATCAGTCGATTGCCGTCCGCCGTATCAAGCACCTGTTCAGCCGAAAAACGTTGCCGCTTCCACGCGAGTGGATTTGCCGCGGCCACCTCGCTCATTGATTCAGTGAGTTTGCCAAGCAACTGCCGGTGCGCGGTTCGATTGAGCCCCTGAGCCGCGGCCAGGGATGACTCAAAAAGCGGGTAGGTGTTTACAGGCTCCCAAAGCCCGTGGGCTTTTTCGACATCGCTGATCATCGGTGCTGCAGTGCCAAGGACTTTAGGTTCGGGCAATTCTCCTGTACCCCAGGCCGCCACGCTCTCGCCGTTTCTCATCGCGTGCAAGAACGTGGCCAGCAACTCGACGCCGCACAAGACGACCACCGAGTGCTCGCTCTGCTGTAAGCGCCGCGCAAACTGTTCCAGCATTTCCTGTGGCAGATTACCGCCCACATCCGATGTGAAATGCTGCGCATGGACCCCCAGTCGCACGGCCGCCTCCATCGCGGAGTTTCGCGGCACAAGCTCGCTAAGCTCAGGTACCTGATTCATAACAAAGGGAATCTGCACAACCGCGTCGACGTGATTGCCAAGCTCGTGGACCCCGGAATCCTCCAGAGCCGAGCGGACAACCCATTCGAGCGCATCACTAGGTGTGCGACGAACATCGCGTTCCCGCCAGGTCTGCTGCGCGGCCCCGATTAGGATTGGTTGTAGGTCAGTTCGCGTAGACATATGGTTTGTTTCTTTTCTCTTGGTTGTCAGTGTCTAGGCCGCCGCGAGTCGCGCCGATATCTGTGGCCGCTGATCCCAGTAGCAGTGAGTGTGGGCCAATCACTGGGCCATCGATAGGCTTGCGCAAGGAGCGAACGGCCCAGGCAGCGTCCCACTACCGTCAGGGCTAGAGGGCACTCAGTCCGAGAACATCTCTTCGAAGAAGTTCTCAATGGAGCGATGGGCTCTTGCATCGGCGACCGGGCTGTAAACGGTGCCCATACTCGGATCGTTCGCCTGAGGATTCGTGAACGAATGCGCGGTGCCTCCGTAAGCATGCAGCTGCCAGTCCGCGCTGGCTGCGCTGAGCTCGGTGGCAAGCGCCAGTACGCTCTCCGGCGGGGCCATAGGGTCGTCATATCCATGTAGGCACAGAATTTTGCTCGATATATCTGCAGTGGCCGCCGTGCCCTCAGGCGGGTTGAACAGGCCGTGTACGGAAACCACGCCCAAGGCATCCGATCCGCTCCTGGCTAGGTCAAGGACGCACAAACCACCAAAGCAGAAGCCCATGGCACCACAACGGCCGTTATCGACCATGGGCTGCGCACGAAGCGTATCGAGTGCCGCGCTGATCCGTGCCAGCAGTTCACTGCGGTCTTCCAGAAGCGGGTTCATCAAAGCGCTGTTTTCTTCAACGCTGGTGCCCCGGATTCCTTTACCGTACATGTCAAGCGCAAAGCCGACATAACCCAGACCGGCCAACCAGCGCGCTGCTTTTTCCTCGAATTCACCGCGACCCGCCCAGGCATGCGATACGAGTACTCCGGGCAGCTCAGATCTGTTCTCCGGATAGGCGATAAATGCCTGAAATGTCACACCGTTACACTCGTAGTCCAGGTAGGTTTCCTTTACGGCCATGCACTTTCTCCTGCGTGGTAGATCATTTAGAAATCAGGCGCCGCTGGCACTCAGTGGCGTCGATTCATGCAAATTGGATCGGCTGCTGGAATCCTTCTTGCGCGTCACCCGAACGAAATTACGGCCTTCCCGGTGAAGCAGGCCGTGGATCTCGATGCCTTGCTCACCGAATGCCGTCTCGCGCAAAAAACGAAGAGTCGCCTCGTCGACTTCCTGGCCGGGTACAAGAACAGGAATTCCCGGTGGATACGGTACGACCTGATCCGAGGCCACGCGTCCGAGCAGCTCCGGATTGACGGCGCCGCTGTCAGCGTTCAACGGCAAATACTCGCTATCGGCGAAGTAGGCCTGTCGAGGTAGTTCGCGCATTAAACCGGGCGGAGGCAATAGGGGAGTTTCGATGTGCTCACCGGCAATAGCCGGTTGGCATCGGGAAGCATCGTTGGCAAGCTCAGTGAGTGCGTTCGTAAGCCGCAGAACCTTGCTCTGCGTGGTGCCGATAGTGACAAGAACCGAGAGCGTATTGTGGGTCGTTTTCTCAAGTTGGATTGAATGGCGCGAATACAGTTCGCGCTGGATTTGCGATGCGCTCATTGCACTTTGACTCACATCAATTGTGAGTTTGCTCGGGTCTAGACGCACCCGATCGTCTTCAAGACCGGGCGGGATCATGTCTTCGAGGCTCAGTACGCGGAACACCCCGCTGGCGTCGATACCGGATCGCAACTGATCTGCAAAAGCGAAGCAGCGGGCAAGACAGGAATGGCCTTCCATGCTCATCTGCTTGCGCGCGATATCAAGACTCGCAATCAGCCCATACTGGG
>JBCCNK010000226.1:0-6023 GCA_039025875.1 Pseudomonadota bacterium | reverse complement strand
CCGACGGGCGTGTTGGGAGTCGACTCGTTGGTAGGAGATTTTTCTTTCTCCTTTGATGACAGCTCTGCAACCGGAGGCCCCACAGAGTTTTTCGATAATCTGCCGCTGGATAGCTTCAATCTAACAAGCATGATCGGAGGTGTTGCGTTCACCACTGCGAATTCCGGTGGCTTCGTCAACTTCAGGGATAGCCAAGTGTTTGCGTTTGGCATTGGAGGTCTGATAAGCGGGGCTGGCAGTCTGATAGGTGGTACTACCGACTTCCGTATCGTATCAACAGTTTTCGACCCGGCATTTGTCGAGAGCTTAGCCGCGATATCCGTAGAGGGAGATGGGTTCGACATTGCTAGGGACTCTCCTGACGCTCCAAACCCCTTCTTTGTACTCAACACGCAGGTCGTCGATACACGTGCGCAGCGAGTGCCCATCCCGGCGACTTTGCCTCTCTTGGGCTTTGGTTTAGTAGCGCTAGGACTACGCGGCGTGAGTGAATCGGCCCTCTATGTTTGACGCCCGCGCTCCCTCAACCCGGGACAATACGCGCGGGCACACGTCATTGATCTGACGCGCTGACGTCTGTTAGCAACCGTCCGCTACTCCGAAGTCGCGAACTCAACCGCCTTTTCGGCATGGATGGCCGTGGTGTCGTAGAGCCGAACTTTTGTATCCGAATGGTTTACCAGCATGCCAATTTCTGTGCATCCCAGAATGACGGCCTCAGCACCCTCCTCTACCAGCGCGTCGATGATCCGCAAGTAAGCTGCTTTGGAAGTATCGGTGACCGTTCCAAGGCATAGCTCTTCGTAGATCACCTTGTGAACAAGAGCACGGGAGGACTCATCGGGAACCCGCACATCAAGTCCATAGTTATTTGCCAATCGGCCTTTGTAGAATTTTTGCTCCATGGTGAAGGCTGTGCCAAGCAGTCCAACCCGTTGCACGCCTTGTTCGACTAAGACTTCGGCTGTCGCATCCGCGATGTGCAACACTGGAATGCTGATCGCCTGCTGAATGTCTGGGGCCACCTTGTGCATGGTGTTTGTGCAGATAAGCACGCAATCTGCACCGGCTGCTTCTACTTTTTGAGCGGCATCGCACAAGATCGTTGCAGCGCCCGCCCAGTCTCCGGCGTGTTGCAGCTGTTCGATGGGTTCAAAGTCCACGCTGTACATGGCGATTTTTGCCGAGTGCAACCCGCCTAGCGAACGCTTGATACCTTCATTGATCGCGCGGTAATAGCCGACGGTGCTCTCCCAACTCATTCCGCCCAGCAGTCCGATGGTTTTCATTGCTTTTCCTGTCCTTGCCTGAAGCCCGTTCTAGCGAGCTGAAGCCATTCCTTGACCCTGGTGGTACAGCGACAATCAAGTCGCTGCAAGCGTTCTAACGCTCCGCCGCTAAGAAGGGCCGAACCCGATGAGTGTTTAGCACATGACGAAGACACCAAAACCTCATCGCAGCTGATCTCCTTTTGGCTCAATCGTCATGATCGTGAGCGTAGTTCAGTCATCCGAGATCATACGTTTTGCCACACATTCCACGTCGTCATTTGTGTAGGACAGCCGGTCATAGAATCCCAGTGCAGTCTCATTGTCGGACCTCACCATAACGTTCAGCTTTGGGCACCCCAGTGCCTCGAGCGCGGCCTCCACATGTGTCATGAGTGTCCGACCAAAGGAACGCCCTTGATGCGCGGGAGATATCGCGAGGTAGAACACCGACCCCCGGTGTCCGTCGTATCCGGCCATGGCGGTTCCAACCAGCTCATCGTTCACCTCCGCTACGAAAAAGAGCTCTGGCTGATAGTTGAGCTTGCGATCGATGTCTTTGTTGGGGTCATTCCACGGTCGTGTGAGATTGCAGTCGTTCCAGAGGCGGGTGACGTCTTCCCGATCTGTCTCTGCGAACGTCCGAATTCTCAGGCTCATCGACTTTCCCTTCCGATCTTGGGTCACCCCCTACGATGTGGAGTGATATCAACTAGGTTACTTCGCAGCACAGCGGTTCATTACCGGTCAGCTCCGCGAGTGCGCTACGAGTACCGCGTCACTACTGTCCTCTGTATGCTTGTGTCTGCGACCAAGCTGCTGTGTGATGTACACACCCATCTAGAGTTCGTACTTACGCCGATTGCTCGCGGAAGACCTTAGAACACCAACATCCAGATACCGCTGGATGCCACCTCGCACGCGAACAGCAATACAAAGAGAGCGCGTAATGGGAGTTCCCTGAACTTTCGAACTAGAACCAGCGTCAGGACAGCACACAAGACAATCTCGATCGATCCTACCAACCCGCCAAAGTGGCGCACGTCCCAGTAGCTCACCGGGCTGTCGAACACCCAGTCGCTGAACGGCCAGAAATGGGGACGACCGTCTCCGGCGTGAAGCGGGAAGTCCAGGCAAACGTGCAAGAGAGCCGACGCACCAAATACCTGCAACCACCACCAGCGGCCAAAAAGCCCAGCAGCCAGAACCAAACCCCATACGAAAACGGAGTTATCGATAGCGAAAACTGACTGCCAGGATTCTGAGTAGTACAGCTCGCCAAACACAGTCTCCGCTGACGTTCCCAATACAGCGAAGTGCCACCCGGCGAGTAGATACAGCGAGAGATCCGGTGCCAAAGAGCCCGTCAATGCGGCTGATACACTGCCAGGCTTCTGCGCGCGCGCAAATGACGCAGCGCCGAGAATCAAATGCGCCGGGGTGTTCATGTCAGGAGCAAAACCGTCACCGCGCAGACTTTGGTCTCAGGATGCTGCGGCTGATTTGTTTCACGGCTGTTGCTTTACTGAGAACGTGCTCGGCCGAACGACTTTGCACCATCGCCAATCGGAAGCGTCCGATAACGTTGTTTAAAACGTCGGCTGATAATCGGTGGGCCACAGAACGAACCAGTCACGGTCGAAAGATGAGACCAGATGGTAGCATCGCTCCTATGACGCAGATTACGCTTTACCATTCCCGCTTCAGCCGCTCGATGACGGCTTATTGGATGCTCGAAGAACTTGGCGTTCCGTTCGAGGTTGTCACCAAAGACATCCGTGAGGGAGCGAACAAGGATTCGGAGCTCACTGCGCTCAATCCGCACGGCAAAGTCCCTACGGTAGTGATCGATGACGTCGTTCTGTTCGAGCGCCCTGCGATCTGTATCTACCTGGCCGACCGCTTTAGTCCCGGCGTACTTGCACCGGCGCTCGATGCACCGAATCGCGGCGAGTATCTTAAGTGGATGGTCTACGCCGTCACGGTCATGGAAGACTCCATGCTTGCGCATGCCGCAAATCTGGAAGTCGATCCTGTCCAGGTTGGCTGGGACCGCTTTGAGGTAATGGTGGATGTACTGGATGCTCGCCTCTCTTCCAGCCCCTACGTGGCGGGCGATGAGTTCACCGCTGCGGACGTGATGATGGGCTCTAACCTCGGCTGGGGACTCAAAACCGGCGTGCTGGAGAAGCGCGATTCGTTTGTCCGCTATTTCGATGAGCTAAGTCGGCGCGAACCTTACAAACGGGCTGAAGACGCGACGTACTCTACGTAACCCAGGGCTAGGGAGCGACGTAGTGAGCACCAAGCGAGAAGCACATGGACCTTTCCGCCCGTGTACCAGTCCAAAGGGTCGCCCCGGAGCGATTGAGGAATCTGACTGATTTGTTTGTGCTACGCCATCGGGGAGCCCACTCGCGTGGTAGATCTGGCGACTGGTAGACTTATAGGATGGTTACATGCAGTTTGCTAATTCGATCACCACGAAACTCTGCTTTGTGCACGCCCCGCATGCTCAGATCGTCGCTGCCCGGGCGCCGGTAGGTCGCCTCAAAATCGAACTCGACCCAGTTCTCACCGCAGCGAAGTGTGCCGGTCGGATGAAGTATCCGCTCACTGAAGGTTCGGTCAATCAAGTTCAGGCTATTCCTCATGTAGTCGAGCACGGCAGCTTTGCCGTGAGCCTCGCCCATCGAATCCTGGTAATAGGCGTCGTCGGTAAAGTACTCCTCTAACCGATCCCAGTTGTCATCAATGTAAGTTTCTTCAAAACGCACTGCATACGAGAGCAGTCTCGCCGTATCAGCCATAGATCGCTTCCTATACTTACGCCACTAAACGTCGGGCCAGTCTATCGCGTGGCAGTGTCTTTTTTTACTGACCTTGCACATAGATACGCAAGCGAATTGCGGCACTAGGCGCCGGTCTTTCGAGCATGTAGGCATCACGAAAGCCCACCTAGACACGACGTTGAATTTGGTTCTTTAACCTTCAGATCGGTCACCAGCAACGACCGCTACTTGGCCGGTGGTCATGGCCAGTGGGGTATGTTCAAGGTCTACCCGCCCAGATGTGCCGGCGCTAATCCGGGACGTACTGCAGTAGATCTCCCGGCTGGCATTCCAATACTTCGCAAATGCGGCTCAGTGTCGAAAATCGAACGCCTTTGACCTTGCCAGTTCGAAGCAACGACAGGTTCTGCTCCGTTATGCCCACCTGCGCCGCCAGCTCTTTGCCGCGCACCTTGCGCTTGGCGAGCATTACATCCAGGTGCATGACGATTGGCATCTGTTCTCGCCTAAACGAACTGCTGGTTTTCGTGTTCGAGTTCGCGCCCGCGTACCAGCATGTCGCTGATCACCCACAGAATCATAGCGAGCATCGCGATCTTCAATTCGTCACTCCCGAGCGAGATCGATAGAAGCTTCTGACCATCCGCATGGTTCCACGACAGCAGAACGCTGCTCAGGGCATGTTGCAGCGGCTTGGCGAAAGCTTGCGCAAACAACAGCGCCGAAAACAAACGCAGATCACGGCTATTGGATTCGGTAAAGAACTCACCGCGAGCAAACTTGCTGAAAGCCCGACGCAGGAAAAAGACTCCTCCCAGGCCTAACCCCAGATGCGCGCACGTTAAGAACCAAAGGCCGTACCATTGGGCCAGCCCCACGGTGGACCACTGAATTCGCAGATCTAGGTTATCGGTCGCAAGATCCGCGAACGATTCAATATCGATGGAGAAGTAGAGCGCCGCGCAAAGACCAGCAGCAAGCACCACAGTGCAGCCCCAGGCGACGATGAGAGAGAAAGTGCGAGCCATCAGCGCAGTCCTAATCTAACTTCTTTACGACAATAAATTATTGTTTTATTTTAATTTAGTCAACTAGAAATCGACGAGGCTCTTCATGAAGTTACCCCTTTACGCATCGCTGCTCATTTGTCTGAGCGCAATCTACTCCCATCAGACCACCGCGCTCACGACCGATCAGTTCTTCAAAATCTGCGAAGCAGCCAAAGTCACCTGCAGCGAACATCCGATTCTGCAGGCCTACATTGGTGGGTCGCTGGATTTCACCGCCGCACTGAGCGAAGAAACAGACTACCTGTCTGAACCGTACTGCAAGGATCCGAAGGATCTGTTCAAAACCACTCCGATTATCGAGTTCATGCAGGAGCATCGGGATGAGTACTCCGATAAGAATGCGATGTTGCTGGTGGTGCGTTACTTCGAGGTCCGGGGCGGCTGCTAGTGCAAAAGAGCTTTCAGCCTGGGTGCTGGGCAGTTCGGTTGTCGCTCTTTGCCTTTTCAGCTCTGTTGTAAGTTCGAATTCTCTCGCTGCGGGAAAGCCGTAGTCGGTAAATTCGCTGATTCGCATCGCGTCTATGTGGCTGCCACAAAAATATGGAAGGAATGTGGAGACGGTAGTAATACCGTCATTCCCCTGGGCGGTTGACGCGGGCTGCGCAGACTGTTGTCGTAAGCCCATAGACTGGACCAAGTAGGCGCCACATATATGCGGATCAAATTCCTCTTGGGTTTCATGACGCGGAACGCGGCTTTGAATTTGCTCCATCGTCGGTGTTCACGACTCGGGGCATCAGTTATCGGCCCTCGGCTCATACGGGTGCTCGGCTAGTGTTTCTCCAACCAAAAGCAAGATCCTGCTACGTCACCGCTGTGACAGCGGCGTTTCTACTGTTCACTCTCCAGACCTCCAAGTCGCTGGCTCAGTCTGGCGACAAAGAATCACTTAT
>JBCCNK010000225.1:0-6061 GCA_039025875.1 Pseudomonadota bacterium | reverse complement strand
GAGACGAAGCTGGGCATTCTCCCAGCCTGGGGCGGGACGGTCCGCCTGCCGCGGATGATCGGTGTCGACGAGGCGGTAACCTGGATGGCAACCGGTAAGGAACAGAAGGCACAGGACGCGTTAGCGTGCCGCGCCGTTGATGCCATAGCCGCACCGGATCAGTTACTTGAAGTCGCCCATTCGACTCTGCAATCTGCTGTGTCGGGTAAGCTCGATTATGCGCAGCGTCGCGCCGTGAAAAGCTCACCGCTGCCGCTTAACGATACCGAAGCGATGATGGCGTTTTTCACCACCAAAGCCCTGATTGGGCAGCAGGCTGGCAAAAACTACCCCGCGCCGATGAAGATCGTTGAAGTCATCGAGGCCGCTCGCTCCAAAGGTCTTGAGGAAGCCCTCGATATCGAAGCCGAAGGGTTCGCTGGGCTCGCCGGCACGGATGTGGCCGCGGCGTTGGTCGGCGTATTCCTGGCAGATCAACACCTTTCGAAAACCGCGAAAACCTGGGAGAAGAAGGCAGGCACCGCCGTCGAGCGGGCGGCCGTTCTGGGCGCAGGCATTATGGGCGGCGGAATCGCGTATCAAAGCGCTCTTAAAGGCGTTCCTATCAAGATGAAGGATATCGCCCAAAGCGGGCTTGATCTCGGATTGTCCGAAGCGAACAAGCTGCTCTCTAAGCGTGTTTCTCGGGGGCGAATGAGTGCGCAGCAAATGGGCGAAGTTCTCAACAAGATCGACCCCATGCTCAGCTACGAGAAATTCGACGAGATAGACATCGTTGTCGAAGCGGTAGTTGAGAACCCCAAAGTGAAGCACGCAGTTCTTGCCGAGACCGAGAAGCAAATAAGCTCTGACACGATCCTCGCGTCAAATACTTCAACCATATCGATCGACTTTTTAGCCGAAGCTCTGGAGCGTCCTGAGAACTTCTGCGGTATGCACTTCTTCAACCCGGTTCATGCAATGCCGCTGGTTGAAGTCATTCGGGGTGAGAAGTCGAGCGATGAGGCCGTGGCTCGGACTGTCGCCTATGCAAATCGTATGGGCAAAAAAGCGGTGGTGGTCAACAACTGCCCTGGTTTCCTGGTGAACCGAGTGCTCTTCCCCTACTTCGACGGGTTCTCCAAGCTGGTGAGAGACGGCGCAGATTTTCAGCTCGTCGATAAGGTAATGGAAAAATGGGGATGGCCGATGGGGCCGGCTTACCTGACCGATGTTGTTGGTATCGATACCGGGGTTCACGCTGGCCAGGTTATGGCGGAGGGCTTCCCGGATCGGATGCAGATGGATTTCAAAACGGCAACAGAAGTCATGTTCGAAAACGACCGGCTAGGTCAAAAGAACGGCAAGGGTTTCTATGATTACGTACCCGATAAGCGTGGCAAACCCAAAAAGACTCCGACTGAGGTGGCCTACGAACTCCTTGGGCCGGTGACCAGTGAGCGCAGAGAGTTTGATCGAGAAGAAATCGAAATGCGGATGATGTTGCCGATGTGTACGGAGCTTGCGCGGTGTCTGGAGGATGGCATCGTCGCCACGCCCGCCGAAGCTGATCTGGCGCTCCTGTACGGAATAGGCTTCCCTCCGTTCCGAGGTGGCGTCTTCAGGTGGCTTGATACGGTTGGTCTGAGTTACGTCGCCGAGAAATCCGAGGATTATCGCCATCTCGGTAAGGCCTACGAACTGACTGATGGGATGCGAGCCAAGCTTGCAGCTGGCGAGACCTACTACTAGGCAGACTTTTTTACCAGCACTTAAATTTAATCGGCAAAGTTATTGCTGAATAGGCTGAGGTAAGACTTCATGAGTATCAATCCAAGAGACGCGGTCATCGTGGACTACGCACGCAGTGCAATGGGACGGTCGAAGAACGGCTGTTTCCGTAACGTGCGAGCCGACGACCTCTCTGCTGCAGTGGTCAACGGGCTTCTCGCCCGCAACGAAAAACTGGACCCAAACGAAATCGACGACCTTATCTGGGGTTGCGTCATGCAGCGCGGCGAGCAAGGCATGAATCTGGCGCGGTTGATCGTGCTGCGAGCGCAACTGCCATTTACCATTCCCGCGCAAACCGTGAACCGTCTTTGCGGCTCTTCCATGTCGGCACTGCACACAGCAGCCGCCAGTGTAAAGGCGGGTATTGGCGACGTGTACCTCGTGGGCGGAGTGGAGCACATGGGCCACCTACCTATGATGGACGACGTAGACGTGAATCCCCGCATGGGACTCAACGTAGCGAAAGCTGCTGGAATGATGGGCATGACCGCAGAGTATCTGGCTTTGATGCACGGGATCGGGCGGGAGCAGCAGGATCAGATGGGCGTGCGATCCCATCACCTAGCCCACCAAGCTACGCAGAATGGAAAGTTCGCGCGCGAGATAATCCCGATTGAGGGCCACGACGAAGACGGCGCATTGATCGCCGTCGAACAGGACGAGACGATCCGACCAGAAAGTAGCCTTGAGAGCCTTGCCGCGTTGCCCCCGGCATTCAATCCACAGGGTGGAACGGTCACGGCGGGACAGTCATCGCAGATCTCTGATGGAGCATCAGCCATGATCGTTATGTCCTATGAGAAGGCGCAGGCACTCGGCATCCCGCCCTTGGCCAAGATCAACGCGATGACTACCGCTGGTGTCGATCCTTCGATAATGGGGTATGGCCCCGTACCCTCTACAAAGAAGGCGCTTGAACAGACCGGACTGACGATAAAAGATGTTGATATGGTCGAACTGAATGAAGCATTCGCTGCACAAGCGCTTCCCGTTCTCAAAGACCTCGAACTGCTTGATGAGATGGACGACAAGGTCAACGTTCACGGCGGCGCGATCGCACTGGGTCACCCGTTTGGTTGTTCGGGTACACGGATTACGGGCTCTCTGCTTACGGTCATGCAGGACAGAGATCAGACTCTTGGGATAGCCACGATGTGCATCGGGCTTGGGCAGGGCATTACGACCGTTGTTGAACGAGTGTGAACACCCGTATGTCTAGTCGGGCTCTGGTGACTTCTCTGACAGCAATGCGTCCATCGAGCGTAGGGTTTTCATCAGGTCTGCGATCGGTAGAGGTGCGCCGCGAAAGTATTCTTCTGCCATTGGTGTGATTGCGCAGGAAACGGGAAGAGCGGCGCGGCTCTCGATCAGAGTGTACATCTTTGGAACAAAAATAAACTGCAACCATTGCGTGAACGTTAGCGTGTCAATGGCGAAAGGCTCCTGAGACGCCAGCGCTTCTGCGCTAGGCGGACTCACCTCCCAAACACCCAAACGCCTTAGATCCGACTCTAAATCGATCAATAGCGATGCGGCAGCGTGATGCACTAGGCGTGTGACCAAGCACTGGCGCTGTACTCGGATTCTGCGTGAGTTCGATGAACACTCATTTAACACCTATTTAACACCTATTTAACACCCGGATAACACTCATTGTGTCTGCGACATAGTCTTACCCGAAACTCGAGAGCTAACAGGTAACTGCGAGCGGTGAGTACCAGCGGGCTTGATCGGGAAAGGCCCACCTCGGTTTCAGATGCCGACCTATCCTGAGCCGGAATTCCTTATCGCCCCTGGTTTAGATCAGGTTCCTATTGTATGAGTGTAGATTCGTCTTGGGTAATGGCACTAGCGCGGTAATTGTGGAACAGGCATAAACGCCTTCTGCATTGATTGCCTAAACATTAAATACTTTCTTCAACTTTTACACAGAACAATTCAAATCGACCAGTTTGGAGCTGTCCTAGCCACGGATGTAAGAGTCTGTGTGATCAAGTTCACCAAATCTGCCGACACGGCCCCATTACTTCCGTTAAGTTGCCTGCGAATCCTGTGATCCGTGCTCGGCGACACAGTGTGTTTTGTAAACCTCTGTACCATCGTACTGCGCTGTGCATCGTTTTCGATGACAGCAATTTGGTACCAGCAATCACCGCGTCCGAAAAGAGGGCGCGTACCGCATTTACAAGTTATGGAGTTTAGTTGCCATAGTTCCCCCGGTTGAGACGTCAAGATAGTGCAAGCAGACACCCAACCATCGGATATCGCACCGCGAACTTTCGCAGTAAGTATGCCAACGCAAGCTCACAGGTTCGTTCAGCTCAGCCGGAAAGTCTTCTTTACGGGACTGATGGGATGGTTTTTGTGCGTCCCCAACCTGGCCTTCGCCGTTAGTGCCGACCTGCTGCCAACCCAATACCTGATCGACCGGTTCGGTCGCGATGAGGGCCTGCCCTCAGATGTGGTCTGGATCGTACGGGAGGGACCTCAGGGCTATTTATGGATCGGTACCCGAGGCGGCCTGGTGCGATTCGATGGGTCGCGTGTCACCGTCTTCAATCGTGAAACGAGCCCTGGCCTGACTGCCAATGAGGTCCGCGATCTGGAATGGACACCAGAGGGAGACCTGTGGATCGCCACCTATGGCGGCGGCGTCCTTCGCATGCGCGATGGAGAATTTACATCGTTCACGGCCGAAGACGGGTTGGCCGGAGATGTCGTCTACGACATTTTTCGCGACAGCACTGGCGCAATCTGGTTTGGCACTGGGTCCGGGCTGAGTCGTTTTAACGGCACAGAAATCACAAGCTGGAGGAACAGTCCGGGATTAGCCAGCGCCAACATCTACCGGATTTCCGAGGACGATCAGGGCAATATCTGGACCGCTAGCCTTACAGATGGCCTTAGCTTTTACGACGGCTCTGAGTTTTTTTCGGCCACAGAGAGTCTTGGGCTCGACTCTGAACAGGTGCTGATGATCCACAGGGACCAGGACCTGGGCATGCTGGCGTCGACGATTGGGGGCGGCGTGTTTCAAGTCTTCACAGCCGGCGCGGCCCAACCTCTTTCTGAGTCCTTACCTACCCAGGCTACGGCGATTTTACGAGACCGAGACAGCAATCTTTGGCTTTCAAGCTACGACAGCGGTCTCTGGCGTGCGGCCCCCGGGAAAGACGTCGCGCGGGTGCGTCTGTCTCAGCAGTTCGATAACGTGATCATATTTGATCTACTTGAAGACACTCGCGGCAACATCTGGGTTACCACAAGCGATGGACTGTTTCGTATACGCGATACAGCTTTTTACACCTTGGCAACCCAGGAAGGCCTCGCCGAAAAAGTAACGACAATGACCTCGGCGAGCGACGGTAAGTTCTGGGTTGGCACTGAGCAAGAGGGCCTTTTCCGCGTCGATGCCGACGGTTCGATCCATCGCTACGACGACTTCCTGGGGCTCGATATCAGCTCGGTTGCCGCGCGGAGGAACGGAGAAGTCTGGGTAGGAACTTTTACAAACGGTGCCTATGTTCTTCGCAATGGAGACGTTGAAAGTGTCGGCGAAAGTAACGGCCTGCTCAGCAAGCAGATATTTTCGATTCTCGAACTTCGCGAAGGCGGCCTTCTAATCGCATCCGCAGCAGGTGTCGCCCAGTGGAACGATGCTAGTGAATCGCCGTCGCCCACAATGTCCGAAGTAAGGGGCTCCGTCGTACGTCACATCAACCAGACCCGCGATGGCAGTCTCTGGTTGAGCACGTCCAAGGGACTGTTTCACTATCAGGATGACAACGTCACTCACTGGACGCAGAACAACGGCCTGCCGTCGAATGTCATCAACCAAACATACGAAGATGAACGGGGAGTTTTATGGGTCGCGCTTCGCGACGGCGGAATAGTCCGCTTCAGTGCTGATGGGCAGTTTGTCTATGGAAGCGAACATGGAATCAATCTGCTCGCCACCTACGCCATCGTTGAAGATCGCTCAAGAAATCTATGGATTGCGGGATCTGGTGCGTTGCTCTGTATCTCTCGAGACGAACTCGATGCCGTTGCTCGCGGCAAGCTGGATCAGGTCCGGGTTCAGAACTTTGATGAATCGGACGGCTTAAGAACCACGCTCTTTGCGGCAGGGAATCAACCAACGGCCATCTCCGCACCGGATAACCGATTGTGGTTCGCTACCTATCGTGGCGCCGTACACTTCAATCCGACAGATTTAGAATTGAATCGCCCCGCGCTCCGTACGGTAATCGAAGCGGTGCGCGTTAACGGAAGCCCAGTAGCTCTTGAG
>JBCCNK010000224.1:0-6091 GCA_039025875.1 Pseudomonadota bacterium | reverse complement strand
GGGCGTCTCGGTTGGTGGCGGGTTATGAAGAGGTATTCGTATGGGATGGGGCCGTGGCTTCGCAGCTGCGTGATGCTAGCGATCGTTGTCGGATCTTTACACCAAAGCTAATGCTTATCTGATCACTGGCCTGCACCGCGTCGAGTAAGACATCGGCAAGCACCTGATTTTCGGCCACCCAACCAAGCGCATCCCAACCCTGGTCAACAGCGTGGAGCTGGCTGCTGCCAAAACGATTGCGTCGGGAAACATGAATGCTCTGTATCGGTGCCAGCAACGGCAAGAGTTCAGACCAGACATTAATTTGCTCGTAAATCTGGTAGGTGCTGTAACTCAGAGCAGTAGAGCGTGCATCGAAGTTGCCGGCGCCTCTTTCGCGATCATCGGAAGGGACCGGAACACGGCTTTCAAGCACGTGGATCCGGACCGATGAAGGCAGACCCTCGGCAAGCAGCAAAGCGACGCTCAAGCCGACCAGCCCACCTCCCGATACGACGATTGTCTGCTTTTTTTCGCTCACCACGACATCTCTCAGCTTAAGTTCATCCACGCTTCAACATCTTGCGTCGACCGGGGAAGACCGAAAGTTAGCAGATCGTATCCATCGGTTGTGATAGCGATATTATCCTCGATTCGTACACCCATGCCCCGCCAGGGTGCCGGCACGGATTCGTCGTCGACCGGAATGTAAATCCCAGGCTCAATGGTCAGCACCATCCCACACTCTAGTGTTCGCCAGGCGTCTGCAAGTCGATACTCACCGACGTCGTGCACATCGAGGCCCAACCAGTGACCGACCCGGTGCGGGTAATACTTGCGGTAAGCCTCACGCTCCAAGAGCGCGGGGAGCCGCCCCTTCAGCAGTCCCAGCTCTAGTAGCCCACAAGTGATGACTTCGACACTTGCGGCATGCGGTTCATTCCAATCCCTTCCAGGTTTGAGCGCGGAAAAAGCCGCTTCCTGTGCCGCCAGGACAATCTCGTATAACTGCTTCTGGCGGCGAGTAAAGCGACCGTTTACCGGAAATGTCCGGGTGATATCCGACGCATAAAACTCGTATTCGCAACCGGCGTCAATTAAGACAAGGTCTCCATTTCGAAGACGGTCCCGGTTCGCGACATAGTGCATCGTGCAGGCGTTTTTCCCTCCCGCAACGATTGTAGTGTAGGCCTCCTCCCGCGCACCATGAATGGCGAACTCATGAACAAGCTCCGCCTCCAACTGGTACTCGAGAAGTCCAGGCCGGCATTGGCGCATGGCCCGGCGATGCGCAAGAACGGAGATTTCTGCCGATCGTCTTAGCTGTCGCAGCTCCGCTGCAGACTTGTAGAGTCGGAGCTCATGGACGAGGCGGTCTAGATCCATGAATCCGCCAGGCGATTGGGCACCTGCGGCAACCTTGCTGCGCAGTGAATTTACCCAAGCCATAACTCGGGCGTCGAACTCTGCGCTACGTCCCATGGAATAGTAGACGTGACTTCGACCCTCAATCAGCCCCGGCAGGATGTCGTCGATATCTGAAAGCGGAAAGGCATCATCAGCGCCGAAACGCTCGCACGCCATCTCGGTACCTACGCGAGCACCGTGCCATAGCTCCAGGAGCGTATCGCGCTCCCGGCAAAAGAGTACATATTCACCATGCTGCCGGCCCGGGATGAACACCGCGACGGCATCCGGCTCCTCAAAACCAGTGAGGTAGTAAAAGTCGTTGTTCTGCCGGAATCGGTATTCCGTGTCCCGGGTTCGGATTGCCGCTGCGGCTGCGGGTACAATGGCGATGCTGTTTGGTTCCAGCATGGCCATGAGCCGGCGACGGCGACTGGAAAACTCGCGCCGGGAAACGCGCGAAAGCTGCGGGCTTGAGGGCTGCTCCATAGGTGTCTGAGAGATGTTCACGCGTCCAGTCATCGAGGCTTGCTAGAGGTTCTCACGCTAGCCGCGCAAGGCTAGCCATTCTCCTCATTGGCTTTCGTCATTGCCGATTCATCAATCCCCGTATCGGCCAGTACATTCATGGCAGCTACGCGGACGTATTCAAGCAGCTCGAAGAAATCCGACTCGCCGTCCTGGTCATTCGCATCGCTATCGGCTTGCGCAATCGCTGCAAAATCCTTCAAGACCTCAGCGCTATCAGGTGCCACCGCTTCGGCCTGAGTTTGCTGGCCAATCCGGCCTTGAGCGTAGCCGCTCAAAAACCCTCGACACCACCCGGCCAGCGCATCAATTCGTTGGTCGAGATCAACGCTGTCGTCAGGCAGTAGCGGATAAAAATCGTAGTCTCCGGACCCCACTGACGACACAATTCTGGAACCCAGTTCGCCCAGCAGTTCCGACGCTTCGCCGCGAAGTTCAAGGTCCAGAGTTTGTTCGAGATTCGCAATCAGCACGCTAGGATCGTTGGTGATGCCGCCGCCGAGCAAGCCACACAGGCCACCATGCAGTTCAGCGGGCGAGAAAAACTCCCCCTGTGCCAGAAGCGCGTTCGCCAGCTGCTCGAAGCTTATCGGGGAATCATCGGATGGGTGTGGTTCGAGAAAATCCAAGGAACGCGCGGCCTGTATCATTACATAAACGAAAACTGTCTAAACTGGGCAAGCGTAGTGCAGTGCTGCGCTTTGGGACGACCTATGTGTGACTTGCAAGATAGTAAGGCACTTACGTGTCCGCCGTTGACCTGTTCTGACCCTATCCCTATAGTGCCGACAATCCCTCGCGACCCGCAAGTCAACCTGCTGATTCTATGGCCGAAGATTCGATGAAAGGACTGGAAGAGAAGATCGATCAGTTGATCGCTCTTTGTTCACAGTTAAATCGCGAGAATCGAGCACTCAAAGCAGAAAACTTAGGTTTCCAGCAGGAACGACGCGACCTTATCGCAAAGAATGAGTTAGCCAGAGCGCGCGTTGAAGCAACGCTACAGCGTCTTCGCAGCATGGAGGCAGCTTCATGAGCCGTGACGCAAACACCTTCACCGTTAGCATACTGGATAAAGAGTACCAAGTAGCCTGCCCACCAGAGCAACAGGCCGAGTTACTACTGTCGGCCAAGCATCTTGATGATCAGATGCGGTCCATCAGATCACACGGTAAGGTCATTGGGCTCGAGCGCATAGCGGTGATGGCAGCGCTCAACATCAGCCATGAGCTGCTGCAGGCGCGAAGTAAGCTCTCCAGTGACGCCGATGATTGCGAGTCATCACCCAGCGCGGATAAACCCAAGGGTGCAACCAAAGCCGCAAAAGCCGCAGATGAGGGAGGCGCGGAAGAACCGAAACCTAGCGAGCGAAGCCTCTCCAGCCTCAACGCCAAACTAGATCAGGCTCTACACCAACTGCGCCAGTTGGAGATAAGCTAGTCCGCTTTAAAACTCCTTCTCTGCGCAAGACCTTCGCAAGACCTTCACAAGACCTTTACAAGACCTTTACAAGACCTTTACAAGACCTTTACAAAGCCTCACACAAAGCCGCACACAAAGCGATGCACAAGAGCTGCGCTAGCTCTCATTGCCCTTCTGGCGCACTTTACCGTACGCGGAGCTTTAATAAGGGGTATACCCAAGAGCGGTGAGCGTTATCGATATCTACCAAGGCACTCATAGGAAGGTCTTCAAATTTCTGAATAGCTTCGATTCCGGCCTGTGCTCGGGCTCAACCTTTCGACCTTTGCCTAACATTTGTAGGGTGAGTTCCGCCGGGCCTGGTGGTCAGGAATCGTAAACGAGCTATACTTTTGGTTCGGTCCCTGGCCCATACGCCAGACTTTCGATCCTCGAGCCGATAAAGCGTTAACCGGAGGTGACCGCTATAGCCAGTGTGCAAGTCCGGCATGACCGGGAAGCCTGAGGTTATACGGGAGCCACCACCTTGAACCGTACGGTTCAGGGCCGATCTGTCAGCGGTGTGCCGGGTTCCGAATTCAACATGTGTAAGACTAAGCTGCTAAGACAGCAGCTAGGACAGCAGCTAGCGCAACAGCAGCGGATAGCGCAGAAGCAAAAGAAAAAAAAGCTGCTGCGGAAAGGACTTCGCACCAAGCGAAAGACCGTCCAGCCTGCGATTCGCGAGCAGGCGAGCCGCGCGATCGCTGGCCACCTCATTGACTATCTCAATCACGATTTGGCGTGTACAGAGATACGGCACTGCGCGACTTATATCGCCTCCGATGGTGAGATCGATCCAGCTCTGCTTGGTGAGCTCATGCACTCTAATGCCATATGCCTTTATATTCCCCGCATCATCTGCGTCGAAAATAAGACAATGGAGTTTGCACGCTGGAACCCCGGTTCGTCATCAGTCGCGGGACAGTACGGTATTCCGACAGCATCCGGGGCTGCCGTGGATCCTGCCACACTTGACCTGATCCTATGCCCTCTAGTCGGTTGGAGTGGTACCGGGAGTCGCCTGGGTATGGGCGGCGGCTACTATGATCGTTTTCTCAGTCAAGGTAACTGCAATGCGCATCGCATCGGATTGGGCTTTGAAATACAGCGCGAAGACGAAATCGATCGCTGTTCGGGACCTGCTGATATCAGGCTCAATGCCGTGGTCACGGAACAAGGTACTTATTCATTTCGATAAACAGGAAGCCAAAGCAACGGACGAACATCGTTTCAGGGCGCTAGCAGCAGAGACCGAAAACTACATAGCTTTGCCGTTATCTTTGGTCGCTTTCTTTGGTCGCTTTCTTTGGTCGCTTTCTTTGGTCGTTACGTAAGGAGCCGCCGTAACGAGAGGGGATTGTTGTGGTTCGGGTAGCGTCCGTCCGACAGCTACATCGGCAAAACTGCCGTTCACAAAACAAGAGGTAGCGAAATCCAGCACTGTAAGACTACCCAGGACACCCCGGGTCACCTTGAACTGCTAGCGGCGTACCTAGCGACTTGGAATAAGCCCTGCCTGAAGCGGTGATGCGGGAGCGGCAATCGTATCGCTCGACGAAGCTGGCATGAGAAGGGTCAACAACAAACCCAGGCCGAAAGAGGCCGCCAGGACTAGAAGTGTGTCTGGTTTACGTTTCACGGATCAATTATCTATTCAGTTTTGGGGCGTCTGGGTTTATGGTGTTGGTTCGTTTGTTTGAGTCTTGGATACTGGTCCGGTCGACTGCGTTAGCTGTCTTCCGAGTGCCTAATCACATTCTCGCATCGACCTTGATGTTCTTTCTTGGTTTTTTTCCCGGCTTCTTTCCTGGCTTCTTTCCTGGCTTCTTTCCTGGCTTCTTTCTCAGCTCTTCCCGAACTCTTTCCAAGCTCTTTCCAAGCTCTTTCCGTGGTTTTTACTAGCTTTCTTTTTTTCTTTATCTAGCCCGTTACGGGCCTTTCAGAGACGCACTCAAAACTGTGTCTAGGCGATAATCCAGACGCGTCGTGCCCGATGGGCGGCATGCTTTCTGTCCGGGCTTTCGGTCCACGCTGTCCGTCCACGCCTTTTGTGTTGGCTGCCAGTAAACGTTGCCTTCATTGCTCATGGCCGAGATACGGTCTCCGGCAGCACCAAACCAAACCGACTACTGAGTTGATACGGCTAGTTTTCAGTTCGGATTATTTGTGAACTATTTAACAATATGACACGGAATATCGAACTGGGCAACTCGTGCACCAACCATTTCTCAACTTTGAAACACACAGTTGTTGCGCAGCACGTTTGTTTGTACTAGCGCCTCAAAAAGGGTAGCGACACCTTTATTGATTTCGACAGCTTTTTTGAACAAATTTTGACCGCCGCTGACTCGCAGCGATCGACGAACCTCAAGTAGAGTATTAGGAGGCAGTAATCTGGGAATTGGATTTCAGGTCTGAGCCTCGGCGCCGAGATACCTCAGATAAGCCATGTTTTCGGTCTCGTCGTGGAATGGGTAACCGATCTTTGTAAGCGTCGCCTCAACAGTCCGCGTTCCTTCACCCTCGACCTGGAGGCCAACCAGAATTCGCCCGTAGGCTGCGCCGTGATTGCGGTAGTGGAAGAGAGAAATATTCCACTGCTGACCCAAGCCGGATAAGAAGGTCGCCAGTGCACCCGGACGCTCTGGGAACTCTACTCGGTAGACCCGCTCCTTTGTCATATGCTCGGGCGCCTTACCTCCGACCATGTATC
>JBCCNK010000223.1:0-6109 GCA_039025875.1 Pseudomonadota bacterium | reverse complement strand
GCTTGTCCATGCTGACGGTGAAGAAGCTCGGCCAGATGTAGATGTCGTGCGCGTAGGATGATGCCGCCAAGCCAAAAATAAGCCCGCCAAGCAGTCCTCGTCGCACAGTTGATCGTCTTGAATCCCAGAACCTGCTCATTCAGTTTTCTCCCAGAGTGATTGTGGTAACACCGATTTCCCGGTCTGCTGGCAGCTCGATTAGCCGCTGCGTGCCTGAGAAATCTATCGGTTGCTTGAGCAGCGATCGCCCGCCATCTTCTCGAACCACTTCAAGAAACAGCGTGAACGGCTCAGCCGCATTGACACTAAAAGTTTCGCGATACTCTCCGGGCCCGCGTGTAGCCCCGGTTACGGCATCCATCGTTTCACCGTAGCGGCCAAGCTTGCGCCACCATCGCCGGATATCCGGAAGCCATTTGTCATTTTTCCGTTCATCAAGATGCCAAAGCAGCAGTGACTCCTTGGCCCCAGAAGATTCAAGCCAGATAGCTACGTAGGGCTTGTTGTAGTCTGCGGTGTCGATTTTGGGCAAGCTGAACTCGACCGTGAGTTCGCTCGCCATCGTTGCGGTGCTCCCAATGATTGCACAGAGCGCAACAACGAATAGGACCCGGGGCCTGCGTAACGCAGTTTTCGCTTTAACGAGCTGCTGCTTATTCAATACAGTGATACTCCGTCAGTCGCTTGGTAGGTCTCGGAATCGCTCAGTGCAAAAAGAAGGCAACAGCAATAAACATACTGCACCCTGCAAGCAGCACTAGCGACGTCTTCTGTCGCTCTCGCCTGTTCTTCACCATCATCCAGAGCCCGCTGACGCTGAAGATGACCATGCAAATGGCGCTGAAGTCCGACAAGAACCGCCAGAATCCATGCACATGTTTCGCGCGGTGAAGATTGTTGAGCTTTGCCAATAGCGAGAGCTGACGTTGATCTACCGCGGCTACGCCCTCTTCAAACAACACTTCGACCAAAGTTGTTCCATCAGGGTTTGCCAGGTCGATTACCAGCACATCATCCAGATCATCATATTCCACGGCCATATCGATACCCGCTATGTCGTGGACGTCATCCAACCACTGTAAGAGTCTGAGAACTAAAGCCGGTGGTGGCCCAGTTTCATCCCGGTCTTCCGATGCCCAGTGGGGCAGGCTGAGATCACGTAGTCTTGTGCTTACATCGCCTTCGGAAAAATCTGGATGATTCAGATACAGTCCAGTGACCGCAAAAAATAGCATCAGCAGCAACACGGCCGCCGCACTGTAGATGTGCGTCACGCGAACAAGCCGATTGACTGCCATGGGCGAAGGCTTGAAGGCCCGCAGCGTTGTGCCGATCACTTATTCAGCTCTTCCAACTTGATATCACTCATCAGACCAGACGCGGACTGTTGCTCAGAACGCTCAGGTTTACCTGCGGGAAGCGGCATGATAACTGTTCTCATTTAAAGAGTCAGTGGATTTATTGGCTCAATCTAGATTCGACGCGATGAAGCCTGTGATGAACGGGTAAAGCTTTTTGATGATCGGTAAATGTTTGACAGGGTGAGCGACTGTAACTAGCTTTTGCCTATCAGAAACGCATCATTCAGGTATAGCCAATGGCATTGGGTCTGAACAATGGTGTGTGTGGCAGCGGGAGAGATCTACTTGCGCACTTCAATAGCCTTCGTCGCAGCGTTCGTGATCGTCAACGCATGCGCCGATTCAGCGTCTGACAAGGATTCTGCAAAGTTGGCTAAAAGTGCACACAAGCCCGCAGACAGCGATCCCATCGTTGTGCCTATCAGCGATACTCAAAGGTTAGTAACCAGCAACAGAGCCGTGACCGTGCAAACGCTTTATGACTCGTACATGAGCCCGAACGTCAACCAACGAAGACTCGCCGAGATGTATGTTGTCGGAGTCATCGACAGCAGCGAAGGTATGCTGTGGTGCGACTTCAGCCAGGCATCACCCGATGCTATTCAGGAGCAGGTGTATACAGCGCTTAAGTCCTCTGCTGACACTACGCCTAATTTGCGGGCCTCGACGGTCATCACAGATCGCCTGCATGATCTCCTTCCTTGCAGAGATGCCTGATGAAGCCGACGTTCAAAACTCTCAATACTCACTACTACTCTTCCAATGAGTTCAGCAAGCAGTACAAAAGTGGTGCTGATGTTTATGCAGAAATGGGCATTGACCTTGAGGCCCTTATCAAAAGGAATCCAGCGTATGTGAATACTTGCGCGGCGCGCGTGAGCCTGGCGCTGCTGAAGTCCAAGGTCTCCTTCACTGGCCGCCTGCCTGTTAAGGCTGGGCCATTTAAAGGTAAGAAGATCGAACCTGGAGCGAAGTTGCTCGCTGATCAGCTTAAGCGTAAATCAGTCTTCGGTATGCCCGAGGTACTCAGACCAAGCACTTTTTTTGCGAGGGCCAAAGATCGCAAAGGTGTCGTATTGTTTTGGAAGATCGCCGATTACGGAGGTGGCCATATCGATCTTATCGAGACTAAAACAGCGACTGCGGTTTGCCGTTCTGGCTGCTACTTTAAGTCCAAAGAAATCTGGTTCTGGCCACTTAGCTAGTGAGCCTCTGAACAAGTCCAGAGACACCCTGGACTGGTTCAGAGGCTCACTAGAGCAAATCCGCAGACGCGGGCTCGAAATTTGCCGGTCGTTTTCCTCAACGCTGTCCATGCTTTGTGGTACGACCAGCGATCACTGTATCTGTGGGTCTTTGGAGTCCATCCGGTCATAGCGGAAAGTCTCTATCCACTCTCCGTCGATGTGGTAGCGCTCACCCCGTCGGCCCAAGCGATATTGCTGATAACGGCGCGACCGTCGATACACACGCTTCAGCTCGCGTTCCTCGCCGGATTGCATAATCGCGATGAGTGCAAAGGGAGCTTCGTTCATCTTATCGTGAAGCTGCGTGTTCCTGGCACGGCCAGTGGCTTTCGCGGTGGCGCCCAGTGAGGCAGCAGCACAGCGCCAGTGAGCGTTGTGTTTTTGCCTGATGCCGACGATCAGGTGTGCGAACTCGTGACGAATCGTATCGCGCAGGTCTTCCACCGCATGAGTGCCAAGAAAGCTCTCGGAAACCCTAATTTGCCCCTTGACATCAGCATGACCGAAACAGCGACGGGAGCGAGTAAACGCGATGCCTGTAAACGGGTGTGCCCACTCCGAAAACAACGCCAGCGCTCTTTTGTGTTCCTCCTGCACGAGTCCTTCAATAGCTGACCGGGTGAGCGCCGGTGAATCGGCTAACACGGCCGATTCCATGTTCGGCGGAGGGGTTTCGGTATCTCCGGAATTCGCTACCAAGTCAGAATCCTTCGGGCCTTGAGATACGAACGATCGCCGGCTCATCTCCATGGAGGGAATACTGCCGGCTCAACCGGTTGCGCTCGTTTATCGGCTTTCCGTTGTTATCTAGACCCAAAAGGATTTCACGATCTCTGAGCAGGAGCGCCTCGGCCAGGCCGTATCCATTGTCGTCTACGAACAAGTCACCACTCGCATCTCGCAAATAGCTGTAACCCGCGCGCGATACTACGCGCTCCTGCCGTGGGTCTACCTTGGCAATGCTGTAGGCCCGTCGTTCCAGTACATACAAAAAACCGTCCTCAAAGTACAGGTCCGACACGCTTTGATGCGGGTGTGCATCGCTCGCTGGCTCTACAGAGAACTCCTTTTGGTAGCTGGCATTTCCGGATGCGTCGAGTCGGAATACGTAAATCTTGCTCGGATCACGTTCTTTTGCCAAGTACAGGATTCCCTGCCGGGCATCAACGGCTACGCCTTCCAGCCCAGCGTTGCGCCACAGGGCCGTTGCGCTCGACCAGGGGAATGCAACATCCAGGGAAAGTTTTTCGGCCTTGGTGCCCTGCAAGCGATAGCGGTAGACGTCCTGGCCTGACTCGTTCACGACGTAGAACTCGCGCTGATGGCTGAACACGCCTTCGAGATCGGCTCTACCCCTCATAGCCAGCTCAATCCTGCCGTCGATTTTCCATAGGTTGTCGCGCTCACTGAGCGCATATAGGCACTGATCTGCGGGCTTATCCCCCAGTCCATACACTCGACCATCGATCTCTGTGAGGCCGCTCAGATTGACAGCCTGACGGCCGGCATAGTCTTGCCGATATTCACCATCAAGCTGCTTAATTCCGAGCAGTGTGGTGGGCAGGTTTACGGTTTGTGTTTGAACCGATGTGGTGCACACCAAGCCACTGAGCGCTAGGCAGAGCCTACTCAGCCGCATGGCAGTCAGTCTAAGGTGCAGTCCCTTGAGCGAAGCCGGCAGAACACCGTCTTCAAGGCAACTATTCGTGCGCACTGGCGTTACGAATCCACCGACTTAGCAGGCCCCCTAGCGGTTCACCGGGACGATTCATCTATGGGCACGCCACCTGCATTGATCCATGCCCGGTAACCGCCCTGAAGCGATCTGAGCCTTGTGAAGCCGGCCTTCTGGAGCTTGCCGAGCGCGCGTTCCGCACGGCCTCCAGGAATATTCGCGCCGCAATGCACTATATAGAGTCGGTCAGGATCGAGTTCACTGATCCGGTTTGCAAAGTCCTCGTCATCGATGTTGACGTTCACCGCATTGTCGATGTGACCCAAGGCATACTCCTGAGGTGTGCGCACATCCAACACGATCGCATCGCTTCGGTTCTGAATAACAGTAGCGGGTAACACTTCATCAGGTTTTTCGTTAGCAAGGGCCGGTGCCATCAACACAAAAAAGAAGGCGAGAAAGTACTTGCGACACACTCGACCTTGAGGCGTAGAACCCCTGGTTAGCGAAGTTTGAGTTCTCGATGAAAAACCCCAGTCAGTAGTCATGCGCTGTATTCCAAGGAGCGATAAGTTAGTTAGGCAGCCACACCACCGCTAGTGCTCATGGCGTGGATCTCGTTGGCAAATTCATCGACTTTCGCCCAATCGGTAAATTCGATTTGTGTGTTTGGGTCGGTCGGGCCTTTTGTCATCCACATGATGAAGCGGATCATCGTTCGATCGAAAAACCCATAAATGGGGTAGTTTATAACTCCGGCGAACACGCCGATCTTCTTCGGACGCCATGGCACCTGGCGCAGGAACTTACCAATATAGGGATTCGTTTCGGGAGTGTTCTTCTCCGGCTTTCGGGCCGTTACGTTGACTGTAAAAAATGCATTCGGCTTGGCATCTAGCTGGTCTTTCCGGTCAGTCACGAACGCACGGATAGCTTTGCTGTGCTTTCCATAGCGGATGCTTGCGCCGACGATGAGTTTGTCGAAGCCACCGAGATCAATGGGGCCTACGTCTTCCACGGCGACTAACGCAACATCGTCGCCGACATCTGTCAGTCGGCTCTGCATCGTGCCGCAGATCTTCCTGGTGTGACCGTCCGTAGTGCCATACACAAACAATATTCTAGCCATACCGGGACTCTGACGAACTGGGCAGCGAGACGCAAGCCTGGTGCAGCTCGATCTTCTCAACAAGTTATCGGTATATGCGATAAGTCAGACTTCAAGAGATACAGACCAATGGCCTCGTTGAAGTCCCATGTCAGAGGGTCAAGTACAAGCCGTTGATCCTGCCTCGAATGGGGTATGTCGGCTGTGGCAACGGATAGCTGACTTAGATTTATCACGATTCCTTTGCGATCCAGAGCACAAAACCGTATTCCGATTCTCGCTCCCCATCCCTCGTACCCGTATCGTGACTTTCTTAACGCCTGGAACTCCGGGCGCTGCGCACTGGAAGTGCGACCTCAGGATCCGGAGGTTTGAAGGGTTTTAACAATGAAGCCAGGACGTGAAAATTTGCTTGAACTTGCCTACCGTGAGTCGCAGCAGCGCGCTGCCATGGTCGCTGCGTTCAATAAAGAGGAGATGACCGTTGTCTCGGCGATCTGCAACCGCGTCTCTCGGATGCTGGGCCTGAACGACCGGCTAGTGCCTCTAAATTGAGCGGGCTAACCTGCTGGACAATTTCGAGATCTTGGCATAACCCTTGCCGGTCGTTCAGGCCCAGCATCCGAGAGACGCGGTTGCAGATCGCCGAGACAACGGTCATCTCCTCTTTATTGAACGCAGCGACCATGGCAGCGCGCTGCTGCGACTCACGGTAGGC
>JBCCNK010000222.1:0-6207 GCA_039025875.1 Pseudomonadota bacterium | reverse complement strand
CGAAAATCTTGATAGGGTCTCCTGCTCAGAAGCTGGGGAATTGCTTATCAGCGGAGCCACTGTTATGAATGGCTACTGGGGGGATCCAAAGCGAAATAGCAAAGCGTTTGTATCTCGTGCCGAGCCAGGTGACTTTGAAGCCCGCTGGTTTCGTACCGGTGATCAGGTGAGGCAGGACGAAGACGGAAACTTGATTTTTGCCGGTCGCACCGATTACCAAGTAAAAGTCCGTGGCTTTAGAGTGGAGCTCGAAGAGATCGAGAGCGCGCTTCTGTCTATCAACTCGGTACGCGAAGCGGTTGCGCTGGCTTTAGCAGGCGAAAACGGCGACGCGCACCTTTGTGCCGTACTTGTATGCGACCCTTCGGCAGAGGTCACCGAGCGCGACCTGAGAAACGATCTGCACCAAACGCTGCCTCCCTACGCGATACCTTCCGAATTGCATCTGGCAAGCTCGCTGCCTCGCACTCTCACCGGAAAGATTGATCGCAACGCGCTCTCTGTACGCTATGAGCAAAAAATTAAGGAGGGGAATCAAAGCGAATGAGCGACGAAATTTATACCATTCAAAAGACGATACTCGATTTTGTCTGTCAAGAATTGATCGCTGAAGACATGAGCGTTGCTGTCGACGACGATCTGTTGTCCGGCGAGCTTCTTGACTCGCTTGCGGTTCTTCGACTTGCAACCTTCGTCGACCAGGAGTTCTCCATAGGTATGCAACCGACTGACTTTTTAATCGAGAATTTTCAAACCGTTGCAGTACTCTCTTCATTTGTGGCCCGTTGTATCGAAAGTCGCAGCTAAACGGTGAATTAATGACGACTACACCGATTGCTGGGACCGGTCCGCTGACCCATCCTCAGAACCAGATCCTGGTTGGACAGCAGCTCCACCCAGACAGTCCCCTTTACAATATGGCCTTCGCTATCATCCTGGATCAAACTATCGATCGGGAGCAACTTAAGAAAGCTTGGCAAATAGTCGCGGACAGCAGCGACGCACTACGCACCGCCGTCGTAAGCGACACGTTCGATTACGCTCATCGAGAGCTATTCTCCAAGGCTCCAGCCACCACAATCGTACACGTAGAGCCAGAGGGAATTTCCCCGCAGGCTTTCGAAGACTGGTGCCTCACTCGTTGTAAGGAACCGTTGGATCTTTCCAATCCCTTGGTGGACAGTGTGCTGATACCACTGGCAGACGGCCGTTCCGGCTGGTATTTGAATCAGCATCATTTGGTGACGGACGCATGGTCTACCGCATTGCTCGTAGCCCAGGTCAGCGAGACATACGAGCGACTCTCCCTGAACGGGGGCGCTGAATCAGCCGCAGTGAATTCGTACTCACGCAATAGCTATTACGCTTTGTGTGCGAGCCTGAGTGCAAAGGCAAAAGAATTCGGCGCGGCTAAAGAACACTGTGCGAGTCGAGCGGAGCAACCCAATGCGGAAACAACACTCTACGGTCGCCGAACAGAAGGTCGCAAAACCCAATCAACCAGGCTTACCCTAAGTCTGACATCAGCTCAGACCGAGTCATTAGAAGCACTCTGCACGCAAACTGGTTTCTCTAGTTTCGTTCCCGAGATCGCCCGCTTCAATGTTTTCGCTACGCTGCTTGCCGCCTGGGCCTCTCATATCAGTACGAGTGAGGACGTAGTTTTTGAAGCTCCAGTGTCTGGGCGACCAACACCGGTAGCGAAACACACATTGGGATGTTTCGTGGAGCTGTTTACGTTTTGCAGCTCGGTAGCCCCTGGGGACAGTTTTCGCAGTTTGGCTGCGCGCTCGCTACAAGAATCGATGCGCTTTTTGTCGAATGCTCAACCGGGGCTCAGCGCTCCGTCGTCAAAAACAAGCGGTAGGCTGGTTCTCAACTACGTTCCCGTGCGTTTCAAAGCCTTCGCAGGTACACCACTAAGGGCGAACTGGTTGCACCCTGGAGCAGCAGACAGCGTGCATGCGTTGCGTCTTCAAGTCCACGATTTCAACGATTCTGGATGCATCTCGCTTAGTTTCGACATGAACGACGAGACTTTCCCTGCACAGCTGCAAAGAAGAATCCCTCAGCACTTTGTCAAACTTCTGGACGAGATGTTGGCAAACCCTGATCAGCCGATAGCAGCCGTCGATCTTTTACTACGAGACGAACAAAGAATCATTGATAAGCTATGCTTCCCTGCGACCGGTGAGCTAGCGGCAGAAACGGTCGTTCATAAGTTCCAACGCATCGCTCGGCGATTTCCCGAACGAATAGCTTTAAGCAGCAAAAATGAAAACGTCAGCTTCACCGAATTGTCGGAAAGAGTGGAACGGGTCGCAGGAGAACTGCACCGTCGAGGTGCAACCCGCGGGGATATCCTGCTTGTTACTGGCAAGCGATCTCCGGAGCTTCTTATCGCGATCCTCGCCACGCTTCGCATCGGAGCGGCCTACGTGCCGGTAGACATCTCAGCGCCCCTGGCACGTGTGCAGGAAATTATCCAAGATTCTGAGGCATCACTGCTCATAGCAGCACCCGGAGCTAATATTTCTGAAAAGGAGCTCGCGGTGCCAGTCATGCGGCTCCCCATTGATCGATGTACGACAGAAAAACCGCATATCCCTCTGGAGTCTGACACTACTGCTCTTGAAGGCGCACAACCCTCCCTTGATGACATTGCCTACCTTATTTACACATCAGGATCGACGGGCAAGCCTAAGGGCGTGGTAATCGATCATCTCGGCCTGGCTGACTATCTGGCCTGGGCGGAACGCGAGTATGTACGCGGCGAAACTTTCCACTTCGCATTCTTTACCTCACCTGCATTTGATCTGACGGTAACCAGCATTTTTCTGCCGCTGCTCACCGGTGGAACGCTGCACATCTATCCAGAGCCAGATGCCCTCGTTGACACCGCTTTGATGGACGTCATCGCAGCAAATGCAGTAGATTTCTTGAAGCTCACCCCCTCACACCTGTCCTTGCTGGTACGCCACGGCATGGATGGTTCTCGCGTTCAACGTCTCGTCTTGGGTGGCGAAAATCTCACAACGCGAAACGCCGCAGCCGCGCTTAGTCAGCTACAGGGGCAGGTTGAACTGACTAACGAGTACGGACCCACAGAAGCAGTAGTGGGCTGCGTCACTCACCGTTTCGACCCTGAACATGATACCTCCGACGATGTACCCATTGGTCGTCCAATCGATAACGTCAGCGTCGAAGTTATCAACCACGAAGGCGTGCGAGTACCTCTGGGCGTGCCTGGTGAGCTAAGTGTATCCCGCCCCGGACTGGCACGCGGATACCATGGGCTCGCCGAACTCACCGAGGCGCGCTTTGTGACGGACCGGCAAGGCCTGAGGAGTTATCGAACGGGTGATCGCGTCCGGCTTCGCGAGGATGGAGTTTTAGAATATCTGGGCCGTATGGATCGTCAGCTCAAGCTTGCAGGGGTTCGCATTGAACCGGCAGAGATCGAGCAGGCCCTTGGGCGGATTGCTGGGGTCCGTGAGGCTGCAGTGATTACTCGGCGAGCCAGCAACGAATCGCAAACAACGCTTGAAGAGGTTGAGCACTGTATTCGGTGCGGGCTCGCGTCCAACGTCCCGCGGGTCACCTTGAACGAAGATCGAGTCTGTAGCGTGTGCCGGAGCTTCGAGAGCACTCAGGCGTTCGCAGCGGACTACTTCAGAGATGAAGAGGACCTGCGCGAAGTATTTGCCAACTCACGCCTAGATACACCAGCGGATTACGACTGCCTGATGCTGTACAGCGGAGGTAAAGACAGCAGCTATGCGTTGAGCCGTCTGGTCGATATGGGGCTGCGCGTTTACGCATTTACATTAGATAACGGTTACATCTCTGAGGAAGCGAAGGACAATATCCGTTTGGTCACGGAGACTCTCGGAGTCCCTATAGAGTTTGCGCAAACGCCGGCTATGAATGCGATCTTTCGCGACAGCTTGATGCGCTTTTCAAACGTCTGCAACGGCTGCTTCAAGACCATCTACACACTCAGCATGAAGCGCGCTCACGAACTGGGCATACCCATTATAGTAACTGGACTTTCCCGGGGTCAGATGTTCGAGACGCGACTCACCGAGGACATGTTTCGCGGTGGCAACTGCTCGGCAGCAGAGATTGATGACGCGGTGCTCGCGGCTCGCAAAATTTATCATCGCGTCCCAGACGAGGCCGCGCGCGCTCTTGACACGGCGCTTTTCGAAGATGATCAGATCTTTGAGAAAATTCGCTTTGTGGATTTCTATCGTTATGTGGACGTTAGCTTGGAAGAGGTCTACCGTCATTTGGCTGAACGACTTGGATGGTCACGCCCGCGAGACACTGGCCGATCAACAAACTGTCTTGTTAACGACGTTGGGATTTGGGTACATAAGACCGAACGAGGTTTTCACAACTATGCGCTTCCCTACAGCTGGGACGTACGCATGGGACACAAAACCCGTACCGAAGCTTTGGAAGAACTAGATGATCACATCGACCTAGGTCGTGTCGATCAAATGTTAGCAGAGATCGGATACGAGCCGGACACGAGCGGCGGAACGCAACCCGTACTGGAAGCCTACTATGTGTCGGATGAGGCTCTAGAGGAAGATACTCTGCACGCGCAGTTGAGCGAAATCCTCCCGAAACAGTTGATGCCCAACAGGTTGTTTCGAGTGGATTTCATTCCTTTGGCAAAAAGTGGAAAGATCGACGAGCTCGCCTTGGCGACGGCAGTCCACGGACAGCTGCCAGCACGACCTTACCGGGCTCCCAATGGCCCCGTCGAAGAATATCTGGTGGAATTGTGGCGGCGAGTGTTGGGCGCCGAGCGCGTTGGCGCTGATGACAGTTTCTTCGAACTGGGAGGTTCGTCGCTGATTGCCATGCAGGTAATGCTGGAGCTCTGTCGCGAATTTATGATTGATCTACCACTTGAAACGCTTTTCAAGCATCCCACCCTCGTCGCTCTGGCTCGCGTCGCGGAAGATAAGATCCTCGCGGATGTCGAGGAATCAGCCTGAACTGATCAATCCCGCCCTGCCCCTCGCAACCACCGGGCTAACACCGCTGCGCGTTGCAGCACGCTCAGTTCCCGAAAACCCTCAATCTGCGCATTAGTCCCGGTGTACACTCGCAGGCGGCGCAGTCGCTCTTTCGCCCTGGGGAACTCATGGTGCGTGACACGCATGGCTGACTCAAAGGTAAACCCTCGGGATGGACGTTCCCGAGCAAGCCGATGAGCAAACTCACTGTCAGCCGCCCGCTGCCATTCTCGAAAGAATCCAAGTTCGGCAAACAGTTCGGCGCGGACCGCCATGTTGTTGCAGTAGGCGACGCGGTGCTTAGACTGGCAGTGGTGAGTTATGTACTCGACTTTCGCGTTTTCCCAAGCCCCGACCCAGCGCATGGCATGGCTCGCTTTGCTAGGGTAGCAGCAATGACCCACGATCATAGCTATGTCCCGCTCTTCGAACGCGGCGAGTATTGTCGTGATCCAGTCCGGTGATACGGTACAGTCCGCATCTGTAAAAGCGATAATGGGCGCCTTTGCGCGGCGAAGCGCAAGATTACGAGCCGCATAGGCACCGCGTTTTTGCTCTTCAAGTATTTGAATACGATCAAAGTTGGCAGCAATGGCTCGGGAACTATCCTCGGAACCATTATCAACGAACAGGTACTCTACCGCAGCGACCGGAGTATCTGCCTTGAGTAGAGATTCGATGCAGGCGCCGATGTATTTCTCACTATTGTAAAAGGGCACGATCACGGAAACCTGCGGTACTAAGCGGTCCAAATCAGACACCATCCATACCGTCAACCCCTTTACCGCCACGGGCAGTATCCATGGAATTCCCGAGGGCCTTGTGCGCAGCAAGTTCGAAAAGATCCTGTCTCAACGCCGCTACGACCTCTGCTCGCTCCGACTCTTTCAAAGCTTCCGTTGTGACAATAGCTCGATTCATTCCGGCGATAACGCCAGCTTTCCAGGTCTCCTCTTCCTTGATAATAAGCGCGGCTTCGTCGCTGATGCGCGGGATTAGATCCCCCTGCCACGGGAGCTCCAGCGTTTGAAGTAGTGGTACCAGTACGGAATCTGGCTCATCCACCAGAGCTTCATAACGTACCACGCAGTGGTTGGGAGAGGTCAGGTGTGCAACAGTGCGCGCCATGTCTTGATTCCAGCGTCGAACACATTCCTCGAGACTGTATGCTCTT
>JBCCNK010000221.1:0-6216 GCA_039025875.1 Pseudomonadota bacterium | reverse complement strand
GATTTTGCTAGAATGCCGCGCTGCGGTTTTTAAGGAGACACTACATGGCCTGGAACGAGCCCGGTGGCGGGAATAAGCCCCGCGATCCCTGGGGCGGTGGAAATCAGGGGCCTCCCGACCTCGATGAGGCGTTCAAGAAGCTGCAACAGCGTCTCGGCGGTCTCTTTGGTGGCTCACGGGGGGGCAGTGGTGGCGGCAGCAGTGGCGGTGGTATGTCATCCACCTTTTTTATCCTGCTGCTGATCATTGCGGGCGCGGTGTACGGCGCCTGGGGCGTCTATCAGCTCGACGAGCAGGAGCGCGCGGTAGTGCTGCGGTTTGGCGAGTATCACGATACTGCACAGCCAGGCCTACACTGGAACCCGCCTCTAATCGACGAGGTTATACCCGTCATCACCACGCGCGTCCGTGACAAGCGCTTCCGCGAGATAATGCTCACCCAAGACGAGAATATCGTTGAGGTGAGCCTGTCGGTGCAGTACGTCATCGACAACGTAAAGGACTTTGTTCTGCAGGTACGTGATCCGGAAAATTCCTTCGATCATGCAGCAAACAGCGCACTGCGCCACGTTGTCGGGAGCATGACTATGGACCTCGTGTTGACCGAAGGCCGCGCCAGAATAGCGACGGAAGTGCGAGACCGGTTGCAGACTTATCTGTCTAACTACGGCACCGGCATTCGTTTATCAACGGTCAACGTCGACGATTCCAAACCGCCCAATCAGGTACAGGCGGCGTTTGATGATGTAATCAAAGCTCGTGAAGACGAGGAGCGTGTCAAGAATGAAGCTCAGTCTTACGCGAATGGAATCGTGCCTGAGGCGCGCGGTAAAGCTGCTCGGGAGATCGAAGAAGCCAGCGCCTATCGGGAGCAGGTCATTGCCAACGCGGAAGGTGAGGCTGATCGCTTCAACAAACTTCTGGGCGAATACAGGAAAGCGCCAGAGGTCACCCGAGATCGCCTGTATCTGGATGCCTTGCAAAACGTTTATACCAACACCAACAAGGTGCTGGTCGATGTAGAGGGCGGTAACAACATGATGTATCTGCCGCTCGATAAATTGGGTACGGGATCGCCGGCGAGCCGCCGCGGTTCCCAGGGTCTTGATATCAACGCGAGCAACATTCGCGAGCTCACGGATCTGGTAACCGATCAACTACGCCGCGATGCGGCAGCGCAACAAAGCCGACGAGGAGGGCGCTGAGATGTCAGGTCGTGGTTTAACATTTACTCTGATCGCGGCGCTCTTGGCGCTACTGGCCAGTAACTCGTTATATGTCATTAAAGAAACCGAGCGTGGCGTGCTACTGCGCTTTGGAGAGGTGGTCAATCCCGACATTTCCACGGGCCTCCATGTCAAGATTCCATTCGTGAACAGTGTGCGAAAGTTTGATGGCCGGGTTCTGACTGTTGATTCAAATCCTGAGCGCTTCTTCACGCAGGAACAAAAGCAGCTGATCGTCGATTCCTACGCGAAGTATCGCATCGCTGACGTGGCAACGTTTTACACTGCTACCAACGGCAACGTGTCTAATGCCGCGACGCTACTATCGCAGCGCATTAATGATGGCCTGCGAAATCAGGTAGCCATCAGAACGATCCAAGAGGTGGTTTCGGGTGAGCGCGATCAACTCATGGAAAATATCACGAAGCAGCTGGATTCGGTGGCCCGCAGTGAGCTTGGAGTCGAGATGGTGGACGTTCGGGTTAAGCGTATCGATCTGCCCTCGGACGTTTCCGAATCTGTGTATCGTCGGATGAACGCTGAGCGGGAGAAAGAAGCTCGTGAGCGACGTTCGCAAGGTCAGGAACTCGCCGAGGGCATTCGTGCCGCAGCTGATCGCGAAGTCACGGTAATCCGTGCTAATGCTTACCGAGAGGCGGAACGAATCCGCGGTGAGGGCGATGCGGAATCGACGCGTGTCTATGCCGAGGCTTTTGACCAGGATCCGGAATTCTATTCGTTTACCCGCAGCCTTCGCGCCTATCAAGATTCGTTTCAGGGCAGCGGCGACGTGTTGCTGGTCGAACCAGATAGTGATTTCTTTCGGTACTTGAAAGATCCTAAGGGCGGTAGTTAGGTTTCGACTGCGAGCGTCGCGAACAGACGGAAGTTCCTATCGTCAGGTGCTTATTACGACACGGGGCGAGCGGGAAATCTGTGTGTCAAACCTGGGAGGAAGCTCTCCGGGTCGTGTCTAACGTGGGGTACTTCCTCGCGACGTGCTGACTGGTACATTTCGCCTGCCGCGGTACCTCTCTCGCAAACGGAAAACGCATGAGTTTTTGGGAAGTGTTACCCGTCGCAGTGGCGCTGACGCTGGTGCTGGAAGGAATACTTCCGTTTCTGAGCCCTGGTCTTTGGCGCTCCGTCATGTCGCAAGTCGCCTCTTTGGACGATGCGTCGGTGCGCCGTTTCGGCCTGGGAAGTATGCTCCTGGGCATCACTGTGCTCTACTTAGCGAACTAACGTTAGAGAAAAATTCAGCGTCGAACGGTTCCACTCCGAACCCCGCCGAGGCCATGAAGCGATAAAAGCGACGGAAGCGACAGAAGCGATAGAAGCGATAGAAGCGATAGACGCATTGCGGCGATCTAAGAGATAAACGACCCAGTCTTCCAATCCATGCTTCTAGGTTTTTCTGGACTTGTTCAGGACTCCCTAGCCTACCAACGTCTCTCATACACAGCGTTAGCCCGGTCGCAGCAAAGAGCAGACAAAGAAAAGACAAAGCGAAGACAAAGCGAAGACAAAGCGAAGACAAAGCGAAGACAAAGCGAAGACAAAGCGAAGACAAAGCGAAGACAAAGCGGCGTTATACAGACCGTTGGAAGGTCGTCAGCAGCGCGTACTCTCAGTTTGGCTAACCTTTAAGCAAAATAATGATATTCCATGCGAGATGGCTGTCAGCCTGTCGCTCAAAAGCACTCTCTCCTTGATAGAATCGGTTCATCGACCCACGAACTAGGATAATCCGCTGATCTCCGAGCGGCGGATTCATTGCTGCCGATCCCGCCGCTCCGAGTACGCTCGATCAAAATTCCCCAGGAAACTCAAAATGGAATCAACCCGCTCTTTGCGATCGTGGCAGCTCCCTGATGGAATAGATGAACTGCTGCCCGGCGCAGCTAGACATGTGGAAATGCTACGACGCCGTCTGCTCGACTGTGCGGAAGGCTGGGGCTACGAACTGGTCATACCACCGATGCTGGAGTTCACCGACTCGCTCTTGCATGGTGTCGGTGAGGATCTTGATTTACTCACCTTCAAAGTACCGGACCAACTCTCCGGTCGTATGCTGGGTTTTCGTGCCGACATCACCCCCCAGGTCGCGAGGATGGATGCGCACAGCATAGGCAGCAAGGACGCTACTAGACTGTGTTATGCAGGCACGATTTTGCACACCCGTAGCGGTTCCCTCGCGTCATCGAGATCTCCGATTCAGCTCGGTGCAGAGGTTTTTGGTGCAGCAGGTCCAGAAGCTGATCTCGAGGTGATCGCATTGATGCTGTCGATGATGGAAGCCGCCGGTCTGCGCCTTGACCATGGAATTACCCTCGATCTAGGTCATGCGGATCTGTTTCGGCACCTTGTTGTTGCGGCCGACTGTGCTGATACAGCTCTGGAACTCGACCTGCTGGACGCACTCCAGCGTAAATCGGTGCCGGATCTTAAAGATTTAATGCAGCAGCTTTCCTCTCGCGCCGCTAACTGGTTCTGGGACCTGCTGGCTCTGAGGGGCGATTGCAGAATACTGCAGCAAGCCCAACAGCAGCTTAGCGGCATTGCGGAGCCGGTAGATGCTGCTCTAAGCCAGCTGAATCAGCTCGCAGCGACGGTCCAGGCGAGATATCCGCAGCTGGCTCTATACATTGATCTCGCGGAGCTTCGCGGATATCGATATCACACAGGTGTGGTGTTCGCATTGTACGCGCAGAGGCTTGGGGAAGCCCTCGCTCGAGGCGGGCGATACGACAATATTGGTGCCGCCTATGGACGCGCACGTGCGGCGACCGGCTTTGCCACAGATTTGCGGCTTGTAGCAGCGCTGACCGATGCACCTGAGCAGCAGAAAAATGCTATCGCCGCCCCTCGGCAGCAACAGGCTGGACTAATCCAGGCAATCCAGAAATTGCGGGCGGCCGGTGAAATAGTAATCGTATCCCTAGATGGAGATCACGATGCACGTTGCAACCGTCAGCTGAAGCTGACTGACGGAAGTTGGAGCGTCGAGAACTTGGAGGGATCAAGTGTGGAGAGCGAGGTATGAGCCGCAACGTGGTTGTGCTCGGAACCCAGTGGGGTGACGAAGGCAAAGGCAAAGTTGTAGATCTATTAACTGAGAAAGCCGACGCCGTCGTTCGTTTTCAGGGCGGACACAATGCCGGTCATACGCTCGTGTGCGACGGTCAAAAAACGGTTCTGCACCTTATTCCTTCAGGAATCTTGCGCAGTGATGTGCTGTGTCTGATTGGCAATGGCGTTGTGCTGGCACCGGATGCGCTGCTCGAAGAAATCGAACAACTGGAGAGCCGACAAGTTCCGGTTCGTGATCGACTGCGGCTCTCGCCAGCCTGCCCCTTGATCCTCCCCTACCACGTTGCACTGGATCAGGCTCGAGAGCATAGGCGCGGCGATGCAAAGATCGGGACCACGGGTAGGGGTATTGGGCCTGCGTACGAAGACAAGGTAGCGAGGCGGGGACTGCGTCTCGGCGATTTGACCTGCGCCAAGCGGTTCGAAAGCAAGCTTCGCGAGGTCATGGAATACCATAATTTCCAGCTACAGCACTATTACAAGGCCGCACCACTGGATGCCGACCGTGTGCGGGACGAAGCCCTGGAGCAAGGTGAGCATTTGCTCCCCATGATGGCGGACGTGACCGCACTGCTACATCAGCTTCGCGGCGAATCAAAAAACATACTTTTTGAAGGCGCCCAGGGATCCCTGCTCGATATCGATCACGGAACCTACCCGTTTGTGACCAGCTCCAACACCACGGCGGGAGGGACGGCGACGGGCTCTGGGTTCGGTCCTCTCTACCTGGACTATGTCCTTGGTATCACTAAGGCCTATACGACACGCGTGGGCTCCGGGCCGTTTCCTACTGAGTTGTTCGATGAGACCGGACAACATCTGGCCCAGCGTGGCCATGAGTTTGGTGCAACGACTGGACGCGCACGCCGCTGCGGCTGGTTCGATGCGGTGGCATTGCGCAACGCCGTAGACATCAACAGTGTGAGTGGTCTTTGCCTGACAAAGCTTGATGTCCTCGACGGCCTCGAAGAAATACAGCTTTGCATCGGTTACCAGGACGCCCAGGGCAGCGCCGTACCGAATCCCGTGGATAGCGACGACTACGAAGGTTTGCGGCCGGTGTACGAATCTGTGCCTGGTTGGACCGATTCGACCGTTGGAGCGAAGTCTCTGGACGAGCTGCCTAAGGCGGCACGCGACTACATTTCACTAATAGAAACCGTCGTCGGTGCTCCCATTGACATGATTTCGACCGGACCAGACCGCGTGGAAACCATAGTTCTCTACCACCCATTCACCTGACGCAGCTTATGCGTCGTCAGCTCCGGTATGCGTTAGTCACTCGTACTGCAAGCGATACTCGCTATAACTCAGCCCTGTCCAGCGCCGAAACGCACGATAAAAGCTGTTGATCTCTAAGTATCCGAGTTCGTCAGCCATACACTTACCTGGTAGCCAGCGCTCTTTCAACCGGGTCTCACATCGGTATTGGCGCGCGCGGTCCAGCAAAAACTGATAGCTGGTGCGGTCATTCCGTAGTCGTCTTCTCAAGGTCGTACAGCTCATTCCGAGTGTTTCGGCGACCGATTCCGCTCGCAGCCGGTATAGGTCGCCAGTCAGCAGTATTAAAAATACACGATCAGTGGTCCGCTCTAGCGGGGTACAGTTGGGCAGCGCTTCGTCCGAACATGAGACAGCCATGCCGTGCTGCAGCGAACAGGTGTGAACCCGCGCGGTAGAGTCAAAAACGTCGATGCCAATGTCGGATACATCGACTTCGTTGACCGCGTTGACTTGCGATTCAGCTGCGACTGCGGGTCCGCGAGATACCGTGCTGTGGCTAGCGGAACCTAGTGATTTTTCACATTCCATGGGGTCTGCAATGATAAATAGGTGACGTCGCTTAGCCCTGACAATTGCCGCGCGGAGTCGCACAGAACAGATAGCTTCAGTCGAT
>JBCCNK010000220.1:0-6221 GCA_039025875.1 Pseudomonadota bacterium | reverse complement strand
CGCTTCATGGCGCTCCGCGACGAACGTGCGCTGCGTCAGGCCCGACTGCTGACCATCGTCTGGTTCTGTATCGTCTTTTTTGGCATGTGCTTTGTCGGGCTTGCAGGGCGGATTCTTCTGCCGGCGTTGGCTGACAGCGAAACGGTGTTTTTCTCACTGTCTTCGAACGTACTGCCCCCAGTGCTGGCAGCAATTCTGGTCGCTGCCGTGCTGTCCGCAATCATGTCGACAGCGGATAGCCAGCTGTTAGTCGCCACAAGCGCGGTCGCGCATGACTTGCGCTTTGCCCGCGGGTCGCAGGCACGGCTTCTGCTTTACTCTCGAGTGAGCGTCGCACTAATGGTGGCACTGGCAGTAGCCATCGCGCTGCTGCTACCGGCTGCCGTGTTTTCCCGGGCGTTGTTCGCCTGGGTGGCGCTTGGGGCCGCGTTCGGGCCGCTCACGATCGCGCGGCTTGCAAATGTTGGAGTCACGAGCCATGCGGCCCTGGCGTCGGTAGTGACGGGCTTTAGCAGCGCTGTAGCGATCCACGTATTTATCGACTCACCTGCGCCGATGCTACAAAACCTGTTGCCCCTGGGCCTGGCCGGGGGCTGTTTATTGATCGGCAGGTTCCAAATGCGTACGCCCTCATCACCCGAGGTCCCCGCGCGCTAGCCCGAAAAATGCACCAGAACGTTCGAGAATCGGGGTTTCGAGCTGCGATACAAGTTCCAACTGTGTTTCATGTTTGGTGACACTTTGTACCCGCGTCCGCTGGCCGGTTTTCACTTGATCTGGCGCAAGTTAAGGGCTGGGCGTGCCTGCGCTCACGCGACCGTTCTAACTCAGCAATTTCTCGATGGTACGTAGCTCCGCCTCAACGACGCGCTCATCCGCTTCCGCCACATCGCGCAGGGCAGCCGCCAGCTGATTGCGATCTTCAGAACCGAGAAAATCAGTGCCGATTGCGTCGGCCTGGGCCAGCGCAAGCTCCATCACCAGATCCACTTCGCGGGGCTGCAGAACGCCGCGATCCAGCAGAGACTGACGAATCACAGCGCGCTCCTCGGCAACGACCTTGCCATCGGCGACTGCGACCTGAGCGAGACCGTGAGCGTAGCCAAGCAGACGCCGCAACCGAGCGGGTTCAGAAGACATCAGTTTTCCCAGCACCTTGCCGGCGTCCTCGATCATAACGTCCGCCGTCGGAACTACCTTGCCATCCTCGAGGGACAGCACCCGATCCGCCTGATCGAGAATGCGCTTATCGTGGGTTACTAAAACGACCGCACCACCTCGTGACGCCAGTTCGTCAAACAGCGCCATCACGGATTCGCTGGTACGTTTGTCCAATGAAGCCGTTGGCTCATCGGCAAGAACCAACTGCGGCCGACCGACCAGCGCACGAGCAATCCCTGCGCGCTGCTGCTGACCACCGGAGAGCTGGTCCGGGTACTTCTTGAGATGATCCCGAAGCCCGAGCTGCGTCGCGATATCGGTGATCCGTTCTGCCGCATCTGGCCGGCGGTGGCCCCCGCTGTGCTGAAGACCCATCTGAATATTCTGCGCAACGGTGAGTGCGTCAGACAAATTGTGCTGCTGAAAGACAAATCCAATGCGGCGACGTGTCTTTACGAGAGTCGCGGATGGGGCTCCAATTAGCTCAGTACCCAATACGTTGACCGATCCCTCGAAGGCACTGCGTAAGCCACCCACGATGGTCAGTAGTGTGCTCTTCCCAGAACCGGAAGGCCCAGTGAGTACCGTTACTTCGCCAGCGCTTATATGCAGGCTGACGTTGTGCAGAATCTGCTGCGCCTGCCCACCCTGCTCATGAGCAAAGCTTAAGGAACTCACCTCGACCAGCTTCGCGGACTCATCCATGCTCAGAACACCTCGGCAGGATCGAGCCGACTGATTTTGCGCATCGCCAGCAAGCCCGATAGAGCACACATTCCGATCGTCACCACGAGTACCAATGACGCGCGGAACGCGGTCATGTGCATCGGAAGCTGCGTTGCGTTGGCGGCCTGATCGTACAAGAGCAGGGCAAAACCAAATGCCGGGATGAAACCCAGAACGGCAAGACAGATCGCCTCGCGCAGCACCAGCGAGCGCAGGAATCCATCGCTGTAACCGATGGCCTTGAGGGTCGCATACTCGGCCAGGTGGCTTTGTACATCGGAAAACAGTATCTGATAGACAACGATCAGCCCAACGATGACGCCAATCACTGCACCCAGGGAAAAGATGTAGCCGATCGGCGTACTGGAGTTCCAATACGCGATCTCCTTGGCGACGTACTCCTGCCGGGTGAGGGCTTCGACGTCTCCAGGAATCAGTGCACGAATGTCTTTCTGGACGCTGGCCACATCTGAACCCGGCCTCAGTCTGATCAGTCCCAGGTCAATGTTACCGGCAGGACGCTGCGGAAAGATGCGACGAAAGTTCAGATCAGAAGTTATGAAAGACCCATCAACACCAAAAGAAGTCCCGAGACCGAAAGCGCCGATCACGTTGACATGACGCTCCTGGAGTTGAAGCTCCACGGGCTCGCCCGCTAGTACGGCGTCGACCGAGGTCGCAAACTCCTTACGCGAATAGCGATCGATTATCACAGTATCCGGATTGCGCAGGGATTCGAGATAGGGCTCGACGCCCGGCATGCGAAGGTTTTTTTGCGTGGGATCGATGGCGATGACCAGAGCAGTCTCATGCTCGTTGGCGCCGTCGTCATAGTAGTAGCTGGCAAGTTTGAGGTAGAGCGGAGCGACGTCGACGACCGCGCTATGACTTGCTACCTGATACAGCCGGCTGCGTGGGAAGGGAACTGTGCGCGCCAGAAAGTTCGTGCGCGGATTCAACAGGACGAGCTGATAATCAACGCCACGATGGAGTCGCACCGAGCTATCGAATAAAGCTGCCCGCAAGCCGAGCTGCATGAAGACCAGCACAACGGCAAAGGCGATACCCAATACCGCGGCAAAGAGTTTCAGGCGATCCTGGCTAAGTTGACGCCAGGCGTAAGGCACGCTGCGCAGCATGCGTCAGTCCGATGTCTCAATAATGACCGTGACCTGCAGATTTGTGAGATCAGCAACCCGCTCAGATTCATCCAGGCGCACGAAGACCTCTACGACCCTGGCGTCTCTGCGCGCCACTGGATCAAGGTCCAGCACGTCGTTTTTACCAATCAGATACCCCAGTCGTTCGACTTCTCCCCCGAGGTCCTGGCTCAGTGAGGGACTGCTGATACGCGCACGCTGCCCGGTGGCTACCCGTCGTATATCGGTTTCATAGACCTCGGCTACGGCGTACATCGCGTCGACGGCTCCGAGCTCCAACAAGCCATCATTACCGATACGCTCGCCGCTGCGAGCGTGAATGAGCAATACCTTGCCATCGACAGGTGCTTTGATAAGCGAACGCTCGAGGCGCTGGCTTGCCGTTGCTAGTTCGGCCTTCCAGACTTCTACATCGCGCTCGGTTTCCTCCATTCGGGCTACAGAGGTCGCTGATGTCTCACGCAGGTTTGCCTCGCGCCCTAGCCTGCGCTTCGCATACTTGATTTCGATCTTTGCCCGCTCGACCTCAGCGCTGCGCAGCTCGAAGGTATCGAGTCGCGCCAGCACCTGGCCGGCCTTTACTCGTTCCCCCTCTCGGACCATGAGCTGATCAACCACGGCCAGCTCGGAAGGACCGGCCAGCTGATAAACGCCCTTATCCGGTTCGATACGGCCCAACGCTGATACATCTTCGGCCAGCACCCCGGGCACCGTCGAGACAAGCAGCAAGAAAAAACAAAATATGGGCAGAGCGGGCGACTTCTCCTTGTGGGTAAGGACTAAACTGATGTCAGTCACGTGCGGTAATTGCATTCAGGCTCCCAAACCAGGCTGTGGCTTCGTCTGCTTGGCCCGGTCCAGCAGACTCGAAATTGCATCGCAGTGCTCCTCAAACCATTCGAATGCCTGGGACTTGAGCTCAAGTAGCGAGTCCTTATCGGTATTGTCGAGCTGCAGCAACGGTCGCGGCAGGTACCCGTTTACTCGTAGATAGCGCTCGCCCAGTAGCTGCTGGCACTGGTATTCACTGACGGAGGAACTCCCCATCATCATATGATCGAAGAGACCATTCGCGATCCATTCAACGACCCCCCAGCCCCTAGCCTTATTGCCGATCGCCGCCTGCTGCTTCTGGTTCAAATCGTGAACGGGCTTGCCAGTGCCCAGGGATAGCATCCAGATATTCTCCAGGGCGTACCCCTGAGCCATCGCTTCAGCTACGGCGATCATGCTCGGGTCATTCGTTGCGACGGCACCATCTACGAGCCAACGGCACCGGGGCTCGCTGGTTCCAACTGGGGGATACAGAGTCGGTGCAGCAGTCGCCGCGTCGCATACCTCTTGCAGAGTCGGGTTGTATAGCGAGCGATCGTTCTTGAACACCGTGATTTCGCGATTGATAAAATCGTAGGCAAGAACCATCAGCCTTTTGCGCCGAACATCACTCAGCCTCGTATCGCCGAACAGACGCGCGAAATGTTCGGTCTTGTTGATACCGTCGTATTTGGGTTGGTTCTGCATCCGCCCCAGCAACCGATCCCAGATCGACTTATCGAATACATTGGCAAGATTGGCCGGGGAATAGACGTTGCTTGATAAAAACTCCATATCATCAATGTTGCTCGCGCAATAGCACGCGATGATCGCGCCCGTGCTGACCCCGGAAAAGAAATCGCAGGTTTCGTGAACGCTAACTTGTAAGTGCTTCTCGATGAGCCTAAGCAGCTCAGCACTGATCGCACCCCGGGACCCGCCACCATCCAGCGATAAAATCAAAAGGGTGTCGTTGCGAGGCGGCGAAGCGAGTCGCACGGCGTTCGTCCCCGTCTGGCCTTGCCCGGATTCTTCGAATCTAGCCGGCTTCACGCCATTGGTAAATTCTTCAGACAACGCGGTGTCCTCGGGTCCGGTGTGAAATGGGCCTGTCGCCACATTGGGAACGCATGGAGCGGAACCATGATCTGATGCGCAGGGCAGTCTAATACTTTGCTGGCTGCGTTGATCGCGTTCTCGAAGTTCCATGAACCACTCAACTGTAGCTAAACGTCGTCGGTCAGAGCTTAATCCTGTTCTGTGGCTTGCTGTTTGTCGTAGCTCACTGACGTCGACGAGAGCATAGGCGAGGGGGCCGAGAGCTGGAACTACGGTTAACTACGCCCAGCTCTCATACCCAGCAGCATCACGAAAAACAGAAGCCAACCGCCACGCTGACGTGCACAACGCACCGGCCGATATCCCATACGCGCGTTGCGTCCTAGGTTCGGGTCAGCGCAGACGTGCGGCAATCCCTTCAAGAGTGGTCGCGAGTGCCAACTCGCGCTCGGCTGAAACTGTTTCCGTGGCAAAGCCGGCCGCGAAGCGCTCCAGCGAGCTTGCAAGCTTCGGGTGCTGACCACCGCTCATCAGCGCCGCATCGGCCGCATCCAGAGCCACAGCGAGCGCATCCAGCTGCTCCAGTTCATCGTCGCCCTCGCGTCGCAGCTGATCAATGTAAGCCATTGCGATTACGGGCTCGGCCGGCCAGCTCACGGGGTGCTGCTGCTGCGGATTGAACGTGCTGCCCTGATCAGCGAGTGCGGCAGCGGCGATTTCGTTGGCGCTTAGATACTCGCTGGGTACGAGAGCGAATACATCGAGCCCCCGGGCAATCTCGGTTCCGTAGATTAGCCCTTCGTACCAATAGGTGGACCAATAACCGCCGAGTATCAGGGCATCCTCATGCAGTGGCCCCCGATCGAAAAAGGCAATCTCGACGGGCTTGGATGAGTCCGTGAAGTCGATGACCGACACTCCGCCCTGATACCAGGCCTGGACGAAGATATCGCGCCCAGGCACAGGCACGACGGATCCGTTGTGCGCCACGCAGTTTTCCTGCTCAACCTGTGGCGCTGGCATTTTGAAGTAGCTCTGAAACTGCAGCTTGCCATCCACAATGTCAAAAATTGCGTCAGCGCCCCAGTCGAGCGGGTCATAGGTTCGACAACGTGGCCTGCTGCCACCACCCCATTCATCAGTGAACAGCACCTTGGTGCCATCGTTGTTAAAGGTGGCCGAGTGCCAGTAAGCAAAGCCATCGTCGGTCACCGCGTCGATTCGAACCGGATTCAGCGGTTCGGAGATGTCGAAGATTATTCCGTTACCCGAACAGGCGCCCGCTGCAAGCTTGGCGGACGG
>JBCCNK010000219.1:0-6223 GCA_039025875.1 Pseudomonadota bacterium | reverse complement strand
GTGGGCGGTCAATGACGTTTTACCAGTGGTTGAGGGACTTCGAGAGTTGTCGAAGCGGGCGATCAATTCTGACGATGATCTATTCCTTTGGGGCTCGCTTTGATTCATTCACGACCGGCTGCTCCTGGCCGTGAATCGACGTTCGGATCTCTTCTGCTACGATGACGGTCACAGACCCAACGCGGAATCTCGCACTTCGGCGACAAGCGGTGGACTGTAAACAGACACTTGTGAGGTGTCGCCATCTTATCGAACAAGTAGGTGACCACTAGCGTTGCTCCCAGACAACCTCAAAAACCTCCCAGCGTTAACTCGGCCTCACGTACTCAGGCGGCGGGCATTCGTCATGAAGCTGGTCCCTGAGCAACTGTCCGATTGGAAGCAGTTCGGAAAAAATGATCGATGGGGACTGCTCAAGAGAGTTTTCGCGCCAATTGTGATGCGATCGCAAGAGTGCCTGCTATACCCGTCTTCGGATAACTCCGATCAATCCCTATATCGATCGTCATCTCAAATCCTGATTAAGGACGGCAAAAGGTACCGTCTCGACCGATCACGAAACTGCTTTGACGACGCTCACCGCGATCTATGGATTGACTGGGAATGGAATCGCGGATCGATAGTGTGTACTCACGACATAGACGAACAATTTCTTACAGATATATTCGCACATTGTTTCGATCCAATCGCAATGGAGAATCCTTCAACTTACTTGGGCAATAACGTAGTCGCACTGACGCGTAGGCGCGCTTCCGAAGATCGTGTTGCCTGTTTTGCGCTGCCAAGTGGGGTCGAACATCTATTTGTGTTCGCTGGCGAACGTGAGATTGGCGAACTTTATGATCTTGCCCTGAGTGAGTGCGGTTACAGCGAAAGTTTCCGCCTTTGCTACGGTGACTAGTGCTGGGTCACACACAGGTCTAGTGTCCTCTTCTGGCGAGTCCCGCAGCTCGCCGAACGACTGCTATTATCGCTACAGTTGATCCAACCTCTCCTGTCAGGAACTACTGAAGGGTTCGACAAGAATGCGCCCAGTAATATCGCGCAAAACCGCGAAATTCGATACGAGCAAAGAACGTCCGAACCCCATCAACCCAATCGCGGGGGAAAGTATTCTGTATTGGCTCCGTGAAAACGTATTTCAGAGCAAATACCAATGCACGGAGCCCGACCATGAAGACTGGGGCTGGTATGTGGACGTTTCTGATCACGGTCGAACCTATATGGTTGGCGGAATTGCATTCGACGAAGACTGCGATGACGCTGGACTCGTGATCGAATGGCTCGTGCAGATCGATAAGGAACGCTCAATCAAAGAGAAGCTCCTGGGTCAGGAGAAGATCGATAGGAACGACCCCTTTGTTCAAGAGATCATTCAAGCTCTACAAGCGGAGGATTCGTTCGCCGACGTGGAATGGGGTTGAAACGCTGGAGCGAGTCAAGCGCTTACGTTTGAACGGCTGCTTGTGGAACTGATAGGACGGAAGTGTGAAGAACAGCACAAGAACAGCGGCAATGGCAGCACTGGTCGCCGCGATCCTGGGCCTGATCTATGGACTTCTCTGGATGATGCAAACAGCGTCTCTGAGCGGAGCGCCGAATTACTCAGTTGAGCGCGCACACTACAACGCAAGCGTGGCATACGCGGTTGTCGGCGTTTCACTCGCGATTGCAATTGTAGCTATCGTTGTCCTTCGCCGGCAGAAGAAACGTCGATCTGAATGACCGCTATTGGCCGGGAATCGACGCCCGGGTCTCTTCTGCTACGATAACGATCATTGACCCACAGCAGCCCGTCAGCCGGTAGGCTGTTTTCCTTTTATATTGCCCAGCTCTGACATTTGCCGTGAACGTTTCCCCCGTCCGATCAATGCTTGCCTATTTCGTGGCTGTGAATCTGGTCACCGCCACGCTTGTACCCAGTCACGCAGATACACAAGTGGAGGACTCTGTCGCCCGATTCTGCGTTGGTACGGCAGTAGCTTGGTCAATGAAGGACGAAGACGACATGCCGGAATTTGCTGGAAACTCGCCGTACCAGCGTGGTGTGGAGTCATATTGGCGGCAGTCTTTTCGCGGTGTGTCCGTCCCAATCCCGACGGAAATGGACGGGTGGGAGTTTTATATCGCCGACTCAAACAACGTCAAGACTCTGGCTGGACTTTCGCACGAGCATCTGGACATCAGCTACAGTCTGTTTCCGTCACATGTACGCATCGCCATGGATGGCGCGAGGAAGCTTGCCGATGAGTTCGGACTGCCGGGCACAGACCACGATCAGATACAGTTGGTTCGTGCCGCCATCAAGATTGAACCTGAGCAAGTCGAGTGCGATCCGGGCAACGTTCAAGCGACAGTCAACGCACTCTATGCCGTCTACTTGAAGGCATTCGTCCTCAACTTTCACGACAAGGCCTACATACACGGAGACGGAGTGCTCGGACACTCTGTGGAGGAGTTCGGTGAACGGTGGACGTACCTTTTTGAAGACGAATCAGGGCAGCTGTACGAGGTGCAGATTAGACACAAGAATCCCGGTCGCTACCCATACATCGGATTCGAGATTGACGACGGGGTACTCATGGACTCGATGGACTCTCCGCCGTGGATGCCTCTGTTCTTTGAGGCCGCGAGCGATCCGACAAAAGACCGATTGGTTCACCTTCGTAACTTCATCATCGACTACCCACTGTCCAAATCCACGTTCGACGCGCTGGACGAAGAAATCTCTCAGTATGAATGATGCGAGCGCCACTACTGCCTCTCGCTCGAATCTGACTAACTACCAGTGGCCGGGGCCGGCAGCTCGCTAAACTACTGCTATCATCGCTGCTGTTGATTCAACACCGCCATTCCCTATTCGTGGGTTCGACTATCAAAACCCTAGCGACCAAACTAAATCACGATTGACCGACTTTACTAATACCTCTCCACCCACCTGTCTCGACTCCGTTTCTTCAGCTTGGGAGTACGTATATCGCTTGCATGGTATTGAAGGGTTAATCACGATTAACACAGGCCATGCGCGGGAAAGCGCAGAGATTTCCTGCGTCCACAAATACCTACTCGCTTGCTGCCGGAGAATCTGGCCGCTCATTCCCGACTCAGGAAGTCGAATGGGCGTCGAAGCGGGCGAGAAATACTGCCGAGGGGAAATTACTTGGGAGGAGGCACGAGAAACCGATTGGTATTCAGAGGTCTCTGCATTTCTCTTTGATTACAACGACGAGAACCTTCCGGAGGTAGCTTCGTTTGTAGCTCAGGTTACCCAGGATCGAGATGGGATCGAACGTTTACTGGTTCCCGCTTACTCGTTTGACGAGAAGTCCGTCGGAGACCTTCTCAAGGACGCCGCTTATTTTGCGAATTTCGCGTTGTGCTACCCCGCAATCCGGTTTGGGAAAGCCTCCAAGCGCCAACTGGAGGCATATGGAAAGTTCATGCCACTGGAATTGTTCGAGGCGATGGTACCGGGGAAAGTGGACTGAGATATCCCGCTCGGGGGTAGCCGCGAGCGCCCGCTACTGGCCGTGAGCAGGCGATCGAGATTAGCGAACCAAAGTTCGATATGCTGACGCCCAGCGCGCCAGTAAATACACAGTATCGGTGGCAGTATTGAGCCGTAAAATCGTCCACCCGGCGGCGGTGGAGGGTAACCGCCCGACGCGCAGTGTCTCCAATTGGCCGTGAATCGATTTCCGGATCTCGTCTGCTACGATGATGGTCGCTGACTCATTGCTGTTGCTCGAAACAGTTCTCAGCTCCCGGAAAAAGCCGTCAAGCCGGAAGGCGTCCAGAGAACTCAGGCCGTATCAGATTTGATAAAAAAAGTTCTAATTCTCGGATTGATTGTGATGACACTGACCATCACGTCGTTTTGGTTGTTAAATCCCGATGAGGAGTCGCAGCCGAAAGCCGAAGATCCCATTGGATTTATCGAGGTTCTTAATCGAGAAAACCGGCCCGTGATACCGCAGCGCGCGACGGCTTCGGACGAGGTTGACACATCGTTCGGAGAGAATCAGGTCTCAGTGATCGAGCTCTTGGAAAACCGCACCTATTTCTCACTACTCTCGGCCGAAGTAGACTTTCTGGCGTTGCTCGACCAAGTCAAGGCACTGCATGCCGAGGGCAACCCAGATGCAACTTACCTATTTTCGTTATTGCTTCAGCAGTGCCGGGACGTAAGGCGTTTGCAGCCGTTCACGGCGACAGAATTCATAGCCAGAACCCAGATTACCGACCCTGGGCTCATTCGCTTCTACCATTTGAGAGAGACTCAATGCAGAGGGCTGCTCACAGAAAATCTATGGATTGATGAGTTCCCGAGCACAAACCAATTGCTAATGCTAGCAGCAAGCGGTGGCAATTCTGTTGCGATGGTCGACCTAGCCTTCAAGTGGAAGCGCACGCGCAGAAGTCAAAACGAAGTTCGCGGGCTTCTCGTCCAAGCAATCTCTTCGCTCGAGCCTTTGGCGCTCCTGCGGGCCGTGGATGGAGGCGCGGGACAATCGATGTTTTCAGAAAGCGATACGCTCGCTCTCGTGGTACTCGCGTGTAAAGAAAGTGCCGACTGCTTGGCTTCTTCCGGACTCTTTAGAGACTGCTCCGTGTCCGGTGGTTGTATTTCTGGAACGAGTTTGATTGATCATTTTGAGATGTTTCTAGGACCGAACGCGATCGATACAGCGAAAGGAAGAGCGGACGTGCTGAAGACGAAACTTCTTGATGATGGGTGGACTGAAACCGATTTCGACTGGGATGAGTGATGTTCTTTCCAGAGACAATCCCAGTACGGCACTAGACCCAGCTTAGTTGGACTGATGGGGGTCTCTCTGGTTTAGCGAGGAGGTTTCGATTAGCAAACACTATTTGTTCTTCACTGTGTATTTTGGTGGCTGGAGTTTCTGCGTCGCGAAGATAACCGTCGGGGCTTCGTGCGAGTGTTTGGTCTTATGATCGATACCGGCTGCACAGTAATTCGACGATCGAATGGCCGCTACTGGCCGGGAAGCGACGCCAGGGTCTCTTCGGCTATGATTACCGTCGCTCACGCATAGCGAACGAACACTAGGTGGTGAATTTCGTGTCTGATTCGGAACCGCTTTCGCCAGAGCTTGACGGCCTGCCGCCTCGCGACGTACCTCGATTCTTGGCTTATCCGCTCTTGATCGTGATGCCCATACTCTGCATCTGGGGCGGGATAAAGCTGGGCAGTAACAACGTTCTCGCCCACCTTATGCTGTCATCTCAAAACGGCACCCCGGTGGAAAACTGGACAGTCAGTCTCATTGCAGTATTTATCGCGCTTTTTTCGTACTTGTCGTGGGCGTACGGCAACCGTACGTTCCGGGTCCGCTGGATCTCCTTCATTTTTGCTTTGATTTACATTGTTACCGCTTTCGTTTTTGGTATCTGGGGTATTTTCGCGTGGATACTTCCTTGCCTGCCGTACCTATGGAACTGGTTTCGGTATAGACGCCGACTCGCGAAGGTAGAGTTGCCGTCTAATGATTAGAGCGTGTACCACTAATGGCTGCTATTGGCCGTGAATCGACGCCTGGATTTCTTCTGCTACGATGACAGTCGCTGACCCTTTGCAGACGCGCCGGGAAATTGGGACATTGGTTGGAGCTGAGAGTGGACGATTACCCTGAAGAGCATGAGCTAATCGGCTTTTTCGAATCTGAAGCAAGAGTTACGGACCGCGATGTTCCCCCTTTCTACAATCGCCACACGTATTCATACCAACGGGACGGCGATTCGGTGGTCTGTAGCATCGAACCGGGATATCGCCAGATTGACTTGACGTGGCGTCGTGACGGTCACGAACTAGGCTCTTTCGCGCTTAGAGATATTCGCACTCTATCTATCGATGGTGCTCCGGGCGAAGAATCAATGAAATTGCAGTTCCTTAGTGAGTACCACATGGATTTCGTTTTGTTCCTAAAGCCAACGGTCAGAATAGAGTGGGGTAATGAGGCCCAAATAAATCGATGATCCAAAGGCAGCTTTTGGCCGGTTGGTCTGGCCCCAAGATATCGGACCAGTTGATTAAGTCCCTAAGGACCGGTTTTCGTACTCTACTGGACTGAGATAGCCCAGGTAAGAGTGAGAGCGTTTTCGGTTATAAAAGCGCTCGATGTAATCGAAGATATCGGCTTTAGCATCCTCCCGGGTTTTGTACTTTGTTCGTCGTGTTCGTTCTCGTTTGAGTGAGGCG
>JBCCNK010000218.1:0-6236 GCA_039025875.1 Pseudomonadota bacterium | reverse complement strand
GGGCCAGCCAAACGCAGCCCAAAGCATAGTCATAAGCAATCCCGTGACCAGCATGAGACCAGAGTAGGGCAGCATGGTTGCCGTAAGGCTGCCGAGGCCGAACTCCCGATCCCAGCGGCGAGCAAAAGTCAGCACCAGCGGGAAGTATGGCATTAGGGGGGTGATGATGTTTGTCGCACCATCACCGGCTCGGTAGGCGGCGGTCGCCATTTCGGGGCTTACGTTCGACAACATCAGCATTGGTACGACGACCGGCGCAAGAAACGCCCATTTCGCGCTTGCGGAGCCAACAAAGAGGTTCAAGAACGCGGCAAACACCACTACAGCGCCAAGAATGCCCCACAGGGGAAGAGAGGACGCTTCGATTGCTCCGGCACCTTTGATCGCCAGAATCAGGCCGAGGTTTGACCAGTTGAACATGGCAACAAAGTGCGCCGCCATGAACGCAAGCACCAGATAGTAGCCCATGTCTCGCATGCCGCCACTCATCATCTCGACCACATCGCGATGCGATTTGATTGTTCCGGCCGCCGCGCCATAGGCCCAGGCTGTTGCAAGGAATAGGATGAAGAAGCCCGCAATCAGCGAGTTGTAAAAAGGTGTAAGCCGCGCCTGGGCTGAGCAATCACCTACCGCAAGCAGCTCAGCAGGGCAGGCCGCTTCGTTGATAAGGGGTGTTCCCGGTGCGAAAACCAGCAGCACCCACGTCAACACCACTCCGATCAACGCGAGGCCAGCCCGCCTCAGTCCGCGTCTCTCATCTGGTCCCAGGTCGCGCTGGATATCGTCCATGGGGACATCGTCTCCGGCCATTGCAGCATTCCACTCACCTAGCCGCGGTTCGATGATCCGGTCTGTGACAAACCAGATGACCGGCAAGAAAATAAACAACATGCCCACGATGAAGTACCAATTGCCGGCGATGTTCGTTGGAAAGTTCTCCACAAGAATGCCAGCAGCTTCCGAGGTGATTCCGAGCAGCAGAGCATCGAGCTGACCCATGATGATATTAGCCGAGAAGCCGCCGGACACTCCGGCAAAGGCCGCTGCAATTCCTGCCACCGGGTGACGCCCGGCCGCCGCGAACACAATGCCCGCCAGCGGGATTAGAACGACATAAGCGGCATCGGCGGCGAGATTACCAATCATCGCGATCAGAGCGATCAGTGGAGTGAGTAGAATTTTCGGGGCGTCGCCGACGGCAGCGCGCATGGCGGTGCCGAACAGGCCCGCTCGCTCTGCCACACCCGCACCAAGCATGACCGTAAGCACCAGGCCGAGCGGATGAAAGTGGGCGAACGTCTCAGGCATGTTGACGAACAAGCGCGCCAGATTCTCCGCCGAAAGCAGACTCTTGGCTGAGACCACACCGTCCGCGCCAATTCCGAAGCGTGCTTTCTGAGCATCGGGCATGCCGGCGAGAATCTCCGGCGCGAGAGTTTCAGATACGCCAAGCAGTCGCGCAGCGACTGAAAGAACGACCACAATTCCGATCAGGTATAAGAACAAAAAGACAGGATCGGGTAGCGCATTTCCGGTGCGTTCCACCCAGCCGAGAAAGCCTGGTTGGTGCCGAACTGCGTTTGCAGGTGATGACGTCATTAACTTGGGTTCCTTCTGAAGAGCTGCTCAACTACTTGCCACAAACGCACGCTGAGTGCCAGTCGTGAAGGCCAATCACGAAAGCCACCCAAAAAAACACTCGAGGTGTATTCAACGAACCGACCACGCAGGACACTATCCGTCCTTGTAGATATCGCTGTAGGCATTCATAGCAGCCTGACCGCCAAGATGAACGTAGAGCACCCGGGAACCGCCAGGGAAGAAACCGCGTTTAACCAGATCGATCATGCCCTGCATCGACTTACCTTCATACACGGGATCGGTAATCATCGCCTCCTTACAGGCAGCCAATCGAATGGCGTCATTGGTCTCGGCGCTGGGCACCCCGTAAGCAGGATAGGCATAGTCCGGATTAATGTGGATGTCGTCGTCAACAATAGAATAGCCGCACTCGATGAGTGCGCAGGTATTGTTCGCAATTCTCTTAACCTGGGCGTACGTCTGCTCGACCTTAGCTGAAGCATCGATCCCAATAACGTGGTTTGCGCGGCCATCTTTCTTGAAACCGACGATCATCCCGGCCTGGGTTGACCCGGTAACGACGCACACCACGATATAGTCAAAGCTAAAGCCGAGCTCCCTTTCCTGATCCCGGACCTCTTCAGCAAAGCCGACATAGCCGAGACAACCATACTTGTGCACGGACGCTCCGGCGGGAATCCCGTAGGGTTTGCCCCCGCTTTTTTTGACATCCTCGATCGCCTCTTCCCAGCTTTGTCTGATTCCGATGTCGAATCCGTCGTCGACGAGCCGCGAATCCGCGCCCATCAGGCGCGTCATCAGGATGTTTCCCACACGCGCGTAGTACTGGTCCTGATGTGGTACCCAGTCTTCCTGAACAATGCGGCACTTCATCCCGACCTTTGCAGCCGCTGCGGCCACCTGCCTCGTGTGATTCGACTGCACACCGCCTATGGACACAAGTGTGTCGGCTCCGGATGCGATTGCATCGGGGATGATGTATTCCAGTTTCCGGAGCTTGTTTCCCCCGCCCGCAAGACCCGAGTTGCAATCGTCACGTTTGGCGTAGATCTCTACTGGCATGGCAAGTTCGGCTTCGAGCCGTGCCAGCCTCTCTATGGGGGTTGGGCCAAAGGTCAGCGGGTAGCGTTCAAACTTCTCAAGCATCTAGATTCTGGTCCAGGCTGTAGTTCATCGCATTGAAACGTAGGGGAGGCTGAGTTGTCGACATGCGCAGTGAGAGCTTTCCGTGTCAGACTATGCCGTAAAGCAGCTTAATGGTATTGGGGGACAAAAATGAGGCCTTTGCAAAGACGTGAAGCCCTTCACGCTGTGGCTGGCGTTTTGACGGCCGCTGCTTTACCAGGTGGTCTTACCGCTGGTGTTGCAGTCGCCTCAGAGCATTCAGAAAAGCGACCTTTGCCGTTTGCCCCGAACGATATTAGCCCGGCAGATCTGGCCAGGAATGAGACGTACTGGGAGTCCGTGGCCAAGCATTACACGCGGGCCAGGGGCCTGGTAAATCTCGAACACGGTTACTGGGGCAAAATGGCGGCACCCGTTCGCGACGCGTACATCGCAGCGACCGTCGAAGTGAATGATCAAAGCTCCATCTATGGACGAAAGCAGTTCCGAATTGATGCAGTAGAGTCGCGGCGGCGGGTCGCCCAGGCGCTGGGCGTGAGTGATGACGAAATCGTTCTCACGCGCAATGCTACCGAGGCCGTACATAACCTGATTCGCCAGTACCGGGGGCTCGAAGCAGGGGATCAGATTCTCTACACCGATATTGACTATCCCGCGTTCAAAAGGACTATGGCCTGGCTGGAAGAGGCGCGCGGTGTGACACCGTTGGTGATCGATCTTCCTGCAAGGGTCAGTGAAAGCGAGATCCTTGCGAGTTACGAACGCGCGTTCGATGAGAATCCCCGACTTAAACTCATGCTGCTAACCCATGCGAGCAACCAACACGGCCTGGTTTTACCAGTCGCGAAGATTGCGAGTATGGCGCGAGAGCACGGAATAGCTGTGATCGGAGACTGTGCCCAGTCCTGGGGTCTGATCGACTTTCGTGCCCCGGAACTGGGTGTTGATTGGATCGGATTTAATATTCACAAATGGATTGGTAGCCCGATTGGCGTAGGCGCCCTGTATATGCGTCGCGGAACGCTCGACCCAGTCGCGCCGTACCCGGGTGAGACAGACCCGCAAGGCGCCAATCCCAGCGCGAGAATTCACACGGGTACGTCGAATTTTGCCGCACTGGCCAGCGTGCCAGCTGCGCTTGATTTTCATGAGGCGATCGGTGCGCCAAACAAGGAGGCGCGGTTACGCTATCTGCGGTCACTGTGGACCGACGAGGCTGAGAAGCTTGCCCATATCGAGGTGCTGGGCGGTAGGGAGGAGGCGAGTTGGAGCGGCATGGCCGCTTTTCGGTTACGAGGAAGAACCAGCGAAGACGACGCCCACAAACTGCAGCGGAGACTCGAGGAGGAATTTGGCATTTTTACAGTGGTGCGAAACGGCTTAGCGGGGGGGTCGTGTGTGCGAGTGACGCCTCAGGTATTTACCACGCCGAACGAACTCGACCAGCTTGTCGACGCTCTGCGTAAACTCAAGGCCTAATCCGACTGATAGACAGTCCGCCCTCCGACGACGGTCATCACTGTCTTTGCTTCGAGAATGTGAGCAGGAGGAGCACGCATCAGATCCCGATCAAATACCGATAAATCAGCGTATTTGTCCACGCTGATCGATCCGCGATCTCGCTCCTGAAACGCGCCGAAAGTTGGCCACACGGTGAGCATTCGAAGCGCATCCTCGCGCGGCACCGCTTGCTCTGGGCGCCGCCCCGGTCCCTGAGTTCCAACCAGACGCGTCGACCCGACGCTTGCGGGTGCGAGTTATCGCGCTGCAGGGAGCGGAACTCTCTCGAAAGCTCACTCGTCCTACAACGGCAAACTTGTATCAGGCGCGGATCTTCCGCTTCAGGGAGCCCGATCTGCAGCGGTCTTGGATGCGAGCAGCACTCCGATCCGAAATGCGCCATAGGCCACCACAAACCAGATCCATATATTGCTGCTGCGGCTAGACCAATATAGGAACCAGGTAGCTGCATCGACAATGCTCTGAATTTGATTCCGCAGCAGATCGGTGGCAATGGACACAGGCTCTAGAGGAAAAGGGGCACGACCTCTCAGAAGCTCTCTTGCCGACTCCACCAAGAACTTCCAGGTTTGCTGAGTTTCGATGATGAACAGGGTCCACAGAGCAGCGACTCCATAAAAGCCACCCCCAAGCATGGTCCATTTAGACTGAATGAATCCGATGTGAGAGGACGAGGGCTGTACTTCGCCCGTTTTCCTTCCCAGCTCGTCGGCGCCGGTGTCCGGTGCAACCAACCCACGACGGTACAGTCTGTGGCAGAGCCACCAGGTGAGCAAAAGGCTGGGAAGCCCTAAACACCAGGAAGCGCGAAAAAACTCACCCAACAACTTCCGCCCATATACGAACAGCGCTCATGGCCCCAAGACTATCGTTATCGTCCCGAGATAAGCAATAAGAATCATTGCTTCGCGCCCGCTACCCCACCTAATCGGTGCCTAAAACCGGTCGTAGTTTCGCCGCTAACCAGCCGGCACCAGCAATTCGCAGCACATTCGCAGCACACAAGCCTATAGAGGCGACTTCCGGCTCTCTGGTAGAGCTCTCAGCAAGCGCATGCAGATCCTGCGTGCTTCCAGCTGAAGCAGGTGCCGCTTGTAGTTCCGCAGCTGAATGATTAGTGCCGTAATTCGACAGGAAAAGCCAATGTACGTCTCCAGACTCTTAACTGCTCTAGCTCTGTCGCTAGTTCTCAGCGCCTGCAAAGTCGTACTTAAAGTCCCGGAAGGTGGCTCGATCGTATCCGCTAGCGGCGAAAACAGCTGCTCGGAAGGCGCTTGCACGATAGACGTGGGAGCGGCAAACGGCCTGAGCGACACGTTCACAGCGGTACCACAAGAGGGCTTCTTCTTTGTGGAGTGGAAAAAGGCACAAGGGTACCTGTGCGGTGGATCGGCTGAAGCTTGTACTCTCCAGGTTGACGAAGAAAACTCTGCCCGTGACGTCACTGTTTTCCTGGAGCCCGTATTCAAATCTCTGGATCTAGAGCGCTCTCCAGCTCCGCCTCGGCCTCCTCTGGACGACGCGAGCTTCGCAGTCGACTGGTCACCATCGCGAGTCGACAACTGTAGCGTCGACGAAAACGTCTCACCGGTCCTCGCTGCCACATCTGCCGCTGCTGCGACCTTTGAGACTTCTTTTCGCAATGTCTACGAGCCCTCCATCGTGTTCCTCGATGAGACATTCACGATGATGATCAAGCGGGATACCGACGCTACCACACTGACTCAGGATCAGGCGTTTCCGGACTTTCAGCCCTTTCGCGCGGCCGACGGCGCCGATTCCGTGGTCTTCTATGACGATGGCACGCATGGAGACCAGGTCGCCGGCGATGGGATTCTGACCCGCTCCTGCGTGGCCGTTCTTGAGTCAGAACTCGGCCGGGGCCAGCTTTTTGGAGGCGTCTACGACTTATTTTTCTTGAATCCGGCGTTGCGTGACACCGAATCCGTCACGCGTATTTCTGAGGCGGTGCGTACCAACGAGGC
>JBCCNK010000217.1:0-6242 GCA_039025875.1 Pseudomonadota bacterium | reverse complement strand
GTACAAAAAAGAATCCTTGAGCGCATCCGCGCGCGACTGAACACCCGCGTAGGCCGCCAACGTATCCAGGCCATACTGACGCTCTTCCGCAAGTGCCTCACTCAGGGAAGGATCTGATTCGCGAGTGCTGCCTTGGTGACACCCGTAAATCCGCAAGCTTCCCCCGTGAGTCGATAGCTTCTCGACTTTAAAAACCCTGAGCTTCGCGTTCTTGAAAATGGGGAGGACGGCCAGCAGCGAAAAGTAAGAAAAATGCTCGTGATAGACCGTATCAAACTGGTTATATTGAAGTAGATTCAATAGATGTGGAAATTCAAAGGTAACGATTCCTTCAGGTTTGAGGAGCCTTTGCACTCCACGGGTAAAACCGTGGATATCCGGCACGTGCGCGTAAACGTTGTTGCCGCAGATGAGGTCTGCCGGCCCATGACTATCCAAAATTTTCTGTGCGGTTGCTACTCCAAAGAACTCCTGAAGTGTAGACACTCCAATGGTTCGGGCTGCCGTGGCTGTGCTTAGCGTTGGTTCAACTCCGAGGCAGGGCACCTCGCGCTCGACAAAGTTTCTGAGCAAGTAGCCATCATTGGAAGCCAGTTCGACAACAAAGCTACTTTTCCCCAAACCTAAACCGGCAATCATCTTCGATGCATAGCGATTGGCGTGCTCTAGCCAAGATTGAGAGGTAGAAGAAAAGTAGGCGTAGTCCGCGTCAAACAGATCGCCCACATCGGTGTATTGCTCCGCCTGTACCAGCCAGCATTCTTCACAGACCGCAACCCGCAGCGGGAAGTGGGTTTCGCTGTGGGAAAGGTCATTTGCGCTCAAATACGCGTTAGATGGCGGAGCAAAACCAAGATCTAAAAAGCTGTGCATCTTCGAAGAAGCGCAGCTACGACAGTTCATAATTGATCCTAGGAAAATGGCATAGAATTAATTCACGCGGAGCGGGTTCCCGCTGACTCGTCGAAACGTTCTAGAATTTGAAATCCCACCATTCGTGTCAAATCAAGAATAGTACAGCGTCGAAAGCGCGTTGTGCCGTAACACTACAGCGCTAGCTTGATGCTGCCATCTAGAGACAGTGGTAGCCCGGGTTCCTTCAATAGCAAACTCGATTCAATAAGTGGACTCCTGCCCGGTGTTTAAGCTGTCATGGGTATTGAGAAATGGACCCCGTAAATTGGACAGCGCGATAAGTGCAATCCCGGGTTATGCCGCCGCCAGTCTGGCAGCGGTCTCGTAGTACACGTCGTCAGGCGTGCGGCGGTCAAGCGATTGGTGTCGCCGTTCCGCGTTATAGAACCGGAACTACCGACCCAGCGATGCCCGTGCCGCGTTAATGCTGTCGTAGGCTTTCAGGTAAATCTCCTCGTACTTCACGCTGCGCCACAGGCGCTCCATGAATACGTTAGCCAGCCAACGTCCCTTGCCGTCCATGCTGATGCGAATGCCTTCACGCTTGAGGACACCCGTGAAGTCCTCACTGGTGAACTGACTTCACTGATCCGTATTGAAGATCTCAGGAGCCCCGTATCCCGCAATCGCCTCTTCCAGAGCCTCGACACAGAAACTCGCGTCCAGCGTGTTCGACACACGCCAGGACAGCACCTTGCGCGAGCACCAGTCCATGATCGCCACCAGGTACACGAAGCCCCGGGCCATCGGCACGTACGTCACATCCGTCGACCAGACCTGATTGGGGCGGTCGATGACCACATTCCGCAGCAGGTAGGGATAGACCTTGTGCGCCTGCTCGGCAAAGCTCAGATTGCGCTTCGGGTACCGTGCCGCCAGGTCCATCGTGCGCATCAGTCGACGCACACGCTTGCGGTTGACGATGTGGCCACGGTCTTCCAACCAGCCCCCTATCCGGCGACTGCCATAGAACGGGTAGTCCAGATGACAGCGGTCGATGAGTGGCATCAGCTCGAGCTCCTCGTCCGAGATCGGCTTAGGCACGTGATAGAACGTCGATCGAGGCAGGTCCAGCAGGACGCACTGACGCGTCACCGGTAAGGGATTCGATCGAACTACCATTTCTTTCCTCTGGGCCCGTGAAGCCTTTCGAGCCCTTGTTCTAAAAAATCGTTCTCCATCGTCAGCCTCCCGATCTTGGCGTGGAGCTGCTCGATGGTTTCCTCGGAGGCTTCGGCTTTCTGAGCGCCCTTACCAAACACATCCGAGGCGTTGTGCAGGAGCTGCTTCTTCCAGTCCGTGATTTAGTTGGCGTGCACATCGAACTTCTTCACAAGTTCAGCCATGGTCATATCGCCTTGGCAGGCCGCCAGCGCAACCTTGGCATTGAATTCCGGGGAGTGGGTGCGTCTCTTTCGTCTCGTGGCTTCTCTCCAGAGCATATCGCTCATCATGGGGGAAGCACTTATCTCAGTCTATCTGCTGTGCGATCGGTGGGGTCCAGCTCTTAATAGCTGTTTCTCACGCTACAATTGCCGTCCTTCGAAGCATCTCAGGTGTTGTTAGATGCGAGCCACTGTAGCGATCCCCATTTCTCTGTTCGTTGTTGCGGCGTCATCCCTGACACTCTCGCCTTTGCCCACACAACACCCCATGGGTATACGGGCCGCCTCCGCTGAAGATCGAGCCGCGCAGCTGCAAACACTGCCTGAGCCTGGAGAGGAAGCTTTGCCGGTTGGGCAAGCGCAAGATCAAACCACTGGTTTGGCAAATTCTCAGACTGACGAAGCCGTAGCAATCTGGCTCAAGCAGCTTGATCGGCTTTTTCTATCCGAAGACGATCGAGCCACTCTTAGGACGCTAGCCGCTTCCACGGCCCTGGAAATCTATCAGCGCGAGATAAAAGCTGCGCGGGAGGGCGGTGGCCGCGCCCGATACGAGCTCGCACGCGCATTCAAGGCTTGCAAACACGTACCGTCGGTCGCGGCGTTTGAACGAACCAGGCGAATACAGCATTTGAACGCGGATCTCATCGAAGCCATTGCTGAATCGCAACGACGATGTTCAGGATTACGGGCGGCAAACGCTCGCGATGTCGGCGCCGACGATCCCTACACGCACTGGTTGTCAGAGGCGAACGCTACCGGCCATCCACTGGCAATTCTCGAGACCGAATTGAACCGTTACAGAGAGAAGGAATCGAGTATTGAAACCGCCCGGGCCACTGGTGAAAAGATGCCCGCGCCTGTGGAGGCTCCACCTGCGTCGCTCGTCCATAAGGCCCTGGGCTACGGCTGGGACGATCCCATTCAAAGGGTGAGGGCTCTGAATCTGGCTCTGATCTATTTCGCAGACGTCGTCGAGTACGAGTATGCAAAGAGTAATAATTTTGACCCAGAGGCGGGGCACTATAAGCGCGGCGCGTTGAGCGAGGCATGGCGGTATCTGCTCTGCACGCAGATGCTCGATTGTGATTTGGGCGATTACCTTGAGGAGGTTCGACCGTTCTTTTACCAGTACGAAATTGATGAGGCCGTTCAGAAGACTGCGGACATGTACGACGCCATCCTGACTCGGGACTGGGCGGAGTTAGGGTTGACCGCACCGTAGATAGCCTGCTGCTTGGAAAAATGCGCTGTGGCGGGGTCGCCTTCGAGGAACCGGTGTTCATGCGCAAGCACGTTCCCAAAGCCATAGAAAGCGACTGACTGGCCTAACTGCGCCACAAGGGTTGAGTTTGTCTGGGATGTGGCTTTGCGAGATTATGCTGTTATGCCGCAGGTATAAGCTGCTGGGCTTCTTTTAAGGCTTTTAACGCCCAGCTGTGTTTCCATAAGAGAGCCTCCCATAGAGATTATGGGATGGGGCAAATTTAATCCTCTTTTACTCTTCTGCCGAGAAAGCCGTATGTCGACGATCAGAAGACGTTCAAATAACGACTGCTCTATACGAGCCTGGGGCAAGATCATTGGACCCCTGGTGTTTGCCCTTCTCGGCCCCTTCCAGGCCTCGGCTGAACTCGACTACTACGCGGGCACCGAGATCGGCTATATGTTCATTACGGTCAATGACGAGACCTTCAGTCCTCTCCTTGTCAACGCTCATTTCGATGTGAGACACGATTCAGGACTGGGTGCGGAAGTCCTTTTTGCCACGGGCATCACGGATGACGAAGCGGCGCAGGTCGATCTGGAGCTGTCGAGCCATGCCGCCATCTATGGGACCTACAGCTGGAAAGGCCGGGAGGTGATTCCGACCGTCGGCCTCGGCTATGGCGAAACCGAGTTGGAAGGCAGCTTGCGTGGTGACAGCAGCTTTCCCGGTGCGTCCAACTATGAGGGCCCTAGCGGTTTTCTCCGCTTTACCGAACATCTGGAACGATGGCCGGACTGGCAGGCGTCGTTGGGGTTCTACGGTCTTTTCGACAACAGTGATATCGATATCTGGAGCATCAACATCGGTGTGCGGTATGCGTTCTAGAGGGTCAGGTGCACTGATCGCCGCATTGGCCTCTGCGCTGCCCTCTCTGTTGGCGTCCTGCGGCGGCTCGGGCGACGTAGAGGACCTTCAGTCCGCGATTTCCGAAGGCCGACTGGACACCGTCTCCATTGAAGTTCAGTCCAGCCAGGACAAGCTAACGCTGGCGCCGGGAGAGGTCTGGCAATTTCTCGCGTTTTCCACCGATAGCAACGGCGTCAGGACCCAGATCAGTGGTGAGCCGGTCAGCTGGAGCAGTTCCGACGAACGCCTGGCAACGATCACTGAAGAGGGAATCGCCACCATGGGCGATACCACGGGTGTTGAAGACGTGGATATTCGTGCTGAGTTCAGTCGCTATACCGATGCGCTGACCGTGACGGTGTCGAATGCCGAACTGGTGTCTCTGAGCATTGCGCCGGAAACCAACCCTCTGCCTGAATGCCAAAACACCCCGTTCAGCGCTACCGGCACCTTCGCCGATGGGACCCAGCGCCCACTGGAGGCCGGCGTCAGTTGGCGCACCGACAACGCCGATCTGGCGACCTTCGACAACAACCTTCTGAGAACCTTTAACAGTGGCACTGTAAACGCGCTGGCGTCGAGCGACGAAGGCATCTCGGCCGAGTTTCCCATGACGCTTACCGACACTCTGTCGGCCCTTGTCCCTTCGACGGGCAGCCAGGTGATGCTGATGGTGGATGGCACAGAGACAGTCACCGCACTCGGCGACTACAGCGACGGCACAAGCGGCCTGGACATCACGGGCAACAGCAGCTGGTCCAGCAGTGCCACAAACGTGGCTATGGTGGATGCAGGATTGGTGACGGCGGTGGCCCTGGGCACGAGCGTCGTGTCGGTCAGTTGTGGCGGCCTGGTATCTGAAATCAATGTGGACGTCGTGGAGGTTGACGACATCGCGATCGTGAATCCAGAGCCCGAACTCATCCTGTCCGAAGGTGACACCCTGCAGCTGGAACTCTACCGGACATTCTCCAACGAAGAGTTAGATACCGTGAACATTGCCAGTGAAGCCACCTGGAGTATCACCGCTGGTGCCGCCATTGCCGCGGTGGATGGGAATGGCCTGATAACCATGGTGGAGGATTTCTTTGGATTCCCCGGAGAAACCATTCGCGTTCAAGCCAGCTTCGAGAATTTCACCGATGAGGAAGAGATCAGCATCGACACAGATGCCACCCAATCCTGATTCGGTTAATAACGTCGATTCAAGAACACGCGCGAAAAATCAGCGCTATGCCTCATGAACCCACAGTATCGCGCGGCTCAGCTGCTTGAGGCGATACAGCGGACTTTTCCAACGAATCTCGTGCCTATCCAGATCGCTTGCCGAAACTTCGTTTCGGATCGACCCTCGAAAGACATGAATCGAGCATCAAACTTTCCCAACTCAACAGTTTCGACAGCTTGCACAAGGCGCCTTCCCATTCGCAATGCTTGGCTATACTTGGGGTAACCGCAGGTCGAGGCGGTTTCTACCAGGCTCGTTTTCTCACCCAGCTTCGCCGCCAGGCAGAGGTGCCGATGACCAAACGCTTGTCTGACTCCATCACCGCTTCCCTGCTGTGCTGCGCCCTGGGCGTCCTGGGTAGCATTTCCGACTCGGTGTGCGCAAAGGACCGTTTGCTCGCCGAGCTTGATCTTGAGCCTTCGCTTGAATCAGCAGCCCTCGTGTTGGCAGTGCGAGTGGATGAGGTGCTTCCGGTGCGCGTCATCCATGGCGGCAAAGGCGGCCAGACCATTCAACAGTATCGCTTTGCTCCGGTACGAGTCCTGAAAGGTGTGTTCACGCGGCCGGAACTGCTGATGACCAGCGCAGATCTTCGGCC
>JBCCNK010000216.1:0-6257 GCA_039025875.1 Pseudomonadota bacterium | reverse complement strand
CTTTTCTCCGCGCAGCTCTGCCCGCCCGTCCTCATCCAGCGACTGGAGACTAACGCCATCAATGCTCACGGTCCCCTCGCTGGCATGATCGAGTCCCGCAAGCAGGCCCAGCAACGTTGACTTGCCCGACCCGGAAGCACCGACGATCGCGACCGTCTCCGACGACTCGATTTCGAGACTGACGTCTTTCAGGATGACGAGTTCACCACTGGCGACGGACACTCTCTTCGCCAGGTTGCTAACGCTGATCAAGGTGCTGTTCCTTTTTTCGGGCCGTTCGGAACCATCGTAGCTGGCTCTGCGTACGCTATGGCGCCAGCCAATAGTCAGCTACGATGAACAATGTCGTGAAAGAACAAAATGACAGAATGATGATCACACTGCCGCGCTCTGGTGGTCTACAAGATCGGTTACGCGATCCGACGAGGGGCGGATTGTTGCATGCACGCCGCGAGCCTGTGCAGATTCGCAGCAGGACCGGTCCAATTTCGACAGCGATCCGGGCCCGGCGTTCGATCTCCGTGCTCGCGGTAGCGGGCCGGGGCCTCCGCTGTGCCGCGTCGAGCCTGCTGAGTCTGGCCTGCCTTATGGCTCTGCTCGGGACGGCCGGGGTTCGGGCAGCGGACAGTCATACCGAGCCCGCTCCGGTCGCGGCTGAGACGGGCATAGCATCGCCAACCGTGCTGGTGCTGGGAGACAGTATCAGCGCGGCCTACGGGATGGCGCTGGAACGGGGCTGGGTCGCATTGGCGGAGCAACGCCTCAGGCGGCAATGGCCGGGACTCGCCATGGTGAACGCCAGCATAAGCGGCGATACCTCCGCCGGAGGCCTGCGTCGGCTCCCGCGCCTCCTTGAGGAGCACGCCCCACAATTGGTAATTATCGAGCTTGGTGGTAACGACGGTCTGCGCGGCTACCCGACTCCAAAACTTGAACAGAACCTGACTCAGATGGCGCAACTCGCAAAAGATGCCGGCGCCGCTGCGCTGCTGCTGCCAATGGAAATTCCACCGAACTACGGGCCGCGTTACACCGACGCCTTCAGGCAGAGCTTTCGCAGTGCCAGCGAATCGACTGGGGCGACGCTTGGACCGTTCATTCTAGAGCGCGTTGCCACCGAACGCGGCCTGATGCAGAGCGATGGTATTCACCCTACCGAGGCCGCTCAGCCCTTACTCGTAGACACCGTGGAGCAGGCCATCGTCGACGCACTCTCAACGGGTCTAGAACCTGGCTGATTTAGCGTGACTCGCCGCGAACAATCCCCGCTGCAGGCGCGACTCTTCGCCATCGTCTTTGGTACGGATACGACCTCGGGCAAGTGGTTCGACCTGCTTCTGATCTTCGCGATTCTGGTCAGCGTGAGTGTGATTGTGTTCGACTCAATCCCCTCCGTACACGCACGCTTCGGCGTGACCTTCCAGTATATGGAATGGGTGTTTACCGGGCTGTTTACGCTTGAGTATCTGCTGCGCATCTGGATTGCCCAGAACCGCAAAGGCTACGTGCTGAGTTTTTACGGAGTCATCGATCTGCTGGCGATCCTGCCCAGCTATCTTGCCATTTTGGTGCCCCAAACTGCTCCGCTGCTGGTCGTTCGTTTGCTGCGCGTACTGCGCATATTTCGCGTTTTGCGCATGTTTGCGTTTTTGTCGGAGGCGAATCGGGTTGCCGGAGCTTTGCGCGCCTCTGCTCGACAGATATTCGTGTTTTTTACCATGGTGATCACCACCATGATCGTGTTTGGCTGTCTGATGTATGTGATCGAAGGGCCCAACAATGGGTTCACCAACATACCGATCAGCGTGTACTGGGCCATTGTGACGATCACGACAGTGGGTTACGGAGACGTCACTCCGGTGACTCCCGCGGGCCGAGCTATCAGTTCACTGGCGATGCTGGTCGGCTACGCGATCATTGCGGTTCCTACTGGCATCTTCACGTCCCAGCTCATGAGCAGCAAACAACAGAGGCCCGAATATCTGCCGATCAACTGTCCCCAGTGCTCTCGGGCCGGTCATCTGATCGGCTCCCGCTACTGCCGTTTTTGCGGGAGCTCGCTGAGCACCAATCCTGAGGACGACGAAGAGCTGTTCGCTGCCGCCACCGATGCGGGCACCGAGGATGACCCTCACAGCGGAAACTCTGATCGCCCGGAATCTACCAGCGTCACACCAACGGCGTTTTCGCCCCAAGAGCAAGGCAAAGACGGGGCAGACTAAGCTTTTACTGTTTATCCGACGCTATACTTAGGCGATGGAATTAATCGTATTTGACTTAGACGGCACCCTTCTTAACAGGAAGTCGAAAATCAGCCCCTACACGCGGGAGACGTTGCGACGTCTGACCGAAAAGGGTATCGCCTATACGGTAGCCACCGGACGCACATTGCACGGTGCGAGCGGTATTCTCGAAGGCCACGGCTTCAACCTCCCGCAGATCTTCAAAAACGGAGTGATGGTGTGGAATCCGCTGGAGAACGACTTTAGCCAGCACCATCTACTCACAATCGACGAAGTCGACCACGTGTCAGAGGCGTTTCTGGAGCGCGACGTCACTCCCTTTTTATTTACCCTGTCAGACGAAAACCGCATTGCCGTCTATCACCCGCCGCTGCAACAGAAGATCGAGTATCGGCTGGTCAAGAGCTTTCAAAGTGAGGGCCAGACGGTTGTGCATCCCATCGACGAGATGCCCGCCGATGCCCGGATCAGCAATGTGAGCGCGGTGGGACCAGAAACCGCTATCCGGGAAGTCGCGGGCTCGGTCGAGGGTGATGAGCATCTGGTGGCCTACATGGGCACCGCCATCGAAGACCAGCACCTGAGCTGGATCGACATCCATCATGAACAGGGCAGCAAAGGCGGCGCGGTGGAGGCCCTGAAGAAGGAGCTGGGATTCAGTCGAGTCATCTGCTTCGGCGACAGCGAGAACGATCTCACGATGTTCGCCAGCGCAGATGAAGCCTATGCGCCGGAGAATGCCAAGGACTACGTGAAAGAGGCGGCCACCGCCGTCATCGGGCACCACGACTCCGATGGCATCGCCAAGTTTCTGCGCGAGCGTTTTGAACTGGACTGACCAACCAGCGCTCCGAACTCCCGAGCGTATGCTAAGAGACGACCCGGTCGCCAACCCACCTCAACGGTGCGGTTCGATCAGGTACTTCGTGCCGGTGGCCTGCTTAGCGTAGAGTGACAACGCCTCAGGCGTCAGCGCCTCCGCCAGACTGATGCGCTGGCTGTAGTGGCTCGCGAACGTCGTGTCGATCTCGCGGGCTACCCGGTCACGCATACGCCCCATCACTTCCATACCAGCCCGGGCCAGGAAGTTTGGCAGCAGCCAGGCGCCCACACTCCAGCAGAATCCAAAATCGCGCTTGAGCGTGGTCGGGGCGAGATTGAGCCCCCCGTAAATATACAGTTGCTTGAGCACGGTCGTGCCGTAGCGGTTGTACTCCGTGAGCGATTCGGCGGCGACCACCTCCATCGCCGCAAGAATATCACTGCCCTGCTGGCCACCGCCGATGGCATCGAAGGCAAGCGTAGAGCCGGTTTCCCTTAGCGCGCTGACCAGATCGGCCTTAAAGCTGTCTTCAGACGTGTTGACCACGTGCTTAGCGCCGATACCCGTCAGAATGTCGACCTGCTCCTGCCGGCGCACCACGTTGACCAACGGTATTTCGTCTGCCGTGCAGATTTTTTGCAGCATCTGCCCAAGGTTCGATGCGGCCGCGGTGTGGACAAGACCCGTATGACCTTCCATGCGCATAGTCTCGGTCATACCGAGGGCCGTCATGGGGTTTACGAACCACGAGGCCGCCTGCTCGGACGTGACGCCCTCTTTCATCGGCAAACACATGGCGGCCGGTGCGCGACGCAGTTCGCTGTAGGTTTCGCCGCCGGCAACCCCCACAGTTTTGCCGAGCAGCGCCTGAGCTTCATCGGACGCACCGGCCTGAATCACTACGCCTGCGCCTTCGTTGCCCACTGGCAGCGATTGACCAAGCCGGCCGGCGGCGATGTGTTTTCCCTGGGGCAGGATACTGGCCTCCACGATAGGCGCATCCGGTGTTCCCGAAAATTCAAAGCTATCGGGATCAACCGGACCTAGTAGGATCATGAGATCTGACGGGTTAATCGGCGCCGCTTCCATCCGCACGACGACCTCATGGGGTTCGGGATCTACCGCTGGAACTGATTCGAGGGATACACGTAACCTGCCCTCGTCGCTGATCAGTGATCGGATTTGTCTGTATTCGCTTGCCATCATTATTTTCCGTTGCAGAGATTTTTAGGCAGTATACCGCCGGTGGAGATGGCGGCCGAACCTGGCCTTGCCATGAATCACTCGCACCGGGTATGCAAGCATGGACTGAACGGCTTTGTATCCTAGCTCCAGCCGTTTAAGCCACTCTCAAAAAACGGTCGGTGCTGGACCAACGACCCTTACCTACGGGAACTCGAATGTGCCGGTAAGCAGTGTTTTTGAAAGTGATAACAATCCCCTGGACGACGAAGAAACCATTCGGGATCACATCAATCGGGTGCTCCGGTCGAAGCACCGGCAGAACCCGGAGACTCGTCTGCTGTTTTCTATAGCAAGTTTCTGGTTCAAAACGCAGATCTTCAACGCCGATCGAGTGCCTGATCGCCCCTGCCTGTTCATCGGAAATCATGCGCTATTCGGCCTCGATGGCTTTGTGGTACTCCCAGCGCTGAATCGAGAGCTGGATCGGTTCCCAAGACCAATGGGCGATAAGTTTTTGTTTACCTATCCTCAGGTGGCGAAGCGCCTCTGCCGGCTTGGTGCATGCATGGGTCACCCGGCGGTTGCGAGTGCTCTGATGCAGCATGGCGAAGACCTGCTCGTGTTCCCCGGAGGCGCTCACGAGGCGGTGAAATCCAAGGAACAGCGCTACACCCTGCAGTGGAAGCAACGGCTTGGATTCGTGAGGCTTGCGGCACAACACGACTATCCTATTGTCCCCTTTGCATTGGTGGGTCCCGACGAGTTCTACGAATACCTGATGGACAGCGACAGTGTGGTCAAGGCGCTTGATCGGTTAGGGCTTTGGTCTGAGAGCTATCGTCCCGACATGGTGCCACCGCTGCTTCGCGGCATGCTGGGCGGGCCGTTACCGAGACCACAACCCTGCTTCCTGAGTTTTGCCGAGCCTTTGTATATTGAGCCCCCGGCGACTAAGGGCACGGATGGGGTGTCAGACAAGTACTTGATGGAACAGCGTGACGAGGTCGCCACTCGTATCGAGCTAGAACTAGAGGAAATGCTGGCCGAGCAGCAACAGCAGAAGACGCGCCTATGGTGGGTACGCCGTCTGGCCACGTTGTAGAGACCAAGAGATGCTGAACAGGTAGCCCTACTCGGCCATGACGCTCGCAAGCCGCTCGGGCGCCCTCCAGGTGTCTCCCCGCACCCTCGACCCGTAGAGCACTGCCTTTGCTACGATCGTCGCTACCAGCACAAACCAACTCGTCAGTGGCCCCAAACCCCAGACCAGTATCACACCGATCTGAACTAACAGCATTAGCACACCCAATACCATCGACGTTTTCATCAGCCAAACCGTATCGCCGGCCCCTCTCAGCACTCCGCTGCTGACCAGAATCACGGCGTCTGCGATGACGTAACTGGCCATGCCTATCATCATCGGTCCGCCGATCGCCCGAATACCCGAGAAGTCCTGACCCGGTACCGAGAAAATATCCAGTAACGGATAGCGGAAAATGACAAAAATTACGGCGAGGGTAGCCGCATAGCTACCTCCCAGCAGATAGCCGGCGCCGATCACTTCCTCGGCCCGCCCGATCTCCCCGGCTCCGACCGCACGTCCCACCAGGCTCATGATGGCGATATTGAGCCCCATGAGCGGGACGAAACACAGCATGTCCCAGTTGAACACGATCGCCATCGCCGCACCCTCGGTGACGCCATAGGACTGATACAGCAGTAAAAATGCGTTGAACGTGCCTAGCACGATAAAGATCTCGAGACCCGAGGGCGTGCCGAGACGCACGTAGCGACGCATGATTGACGAAGAGATGGTGAAGGAGTCCCGCACCGAAAACTCCTGCGCGTGCTGACGTTCGAAAAAGTACGCTAGGTAAATCAAACTGCTGAACGCAGCTGCGATGATGGTTCCCGCCGCAGCGCCGATGATCCCAAGCTCCGGCAGACCAAGCTTTCCGAAGATCAACACGTAGCTGAGCGGCATGTTCAACACCACGCCCGCGACG
>JBCCNK010000215.1:0-6266 GCA_039025875.1 Pseudomonadota bacterium | reverse complement strand
GAAAGACCATCACCAAGCGATACGCCCGGTGCCAATGTGGCGCTTATGGTTACGGCTCTCAACCTGTTGAGTCGATTCTGAGTTGCTATTCCGGCGGTGTTTTTTGTATCCAGGAGATTGGCAAGTGGTATTAGCGCACCGCTGTCGGCCCGTACTCGAACGTTATCGATATCCCCCGGAGTCACTCGCTGATTCTCTTCGAGCTGTACGATTACCGGATATTCCTCGCCGTCGACGGTATAAGTATTGACTTCCTGCTCCGTCATCAGAGCCTGCAGAGCTTCCGCAACCTCACGGGCACTGACACCAAGCGCAGCCGCTCGCGATAAGTCGATCGCCACGTGGACCTGTTGCTGGGTTTCCTGCAGGTCAGTATTGAGCATGCCAAAAAGACCACTGCTCTGCGCCTTATCGAGCACAACATCGCGCCAGCGACTGAGAGTTTCATAGTCCGGCCCCTGAAGGACAAATCGCACAGGAGTGTCCGGCCCCCTCTGCCCAAGCCCCGATGGCATGAAGGCCAAGGCCCGAACACCAGCTAGCTGCCGCCACTCCTGCATCAGTTCGCGCCGAAGATCAAAAGCACTGTAGTCACGCTGATCCCAGGGCACCATCGATATGCGCGCGAAGGCCGTGGATGGTGAGTTGGACCGATAGAACGGCGCCACAAACAGGACGCGCGTTAAAGTGCCCTCTTTCTCGCGCTCGAGAAGGCTGGGTTGCAGCTGCTGAATAACCCGGCGAATGCCGGCGATGTTGGTTCCTTCCTGAGCCGATATTATGCCCAGCACCGTATCCTGATCCTCCGTGGGCACGTACTCGCGCTGCAGCTTCCCAAAAACGACCGGAAGCAAGACAAGGGAGATCAGGGCGAACGGCAGCACGAGCCAGGCCTTGGGCAACAACCAACCTAGTGCTTTTTCGTACGGGCCTTGAGCCCAGCGGAGTACCGACTGCACCCGGCTGCCCTGACCGCGCTGCTCGGCTCCGCGATAGCGACGCAGCAGTTTGCTGCACAACATGGGGACTAGAGTAAGGGCCAACAGTGTCGATACCACCACGGCCACCGAAATGGTTGCAGCAAGCTCGGTAAACAATCTGCTACTTGCGTCCTGTAAAAAAAGCACCGGACTGAAAACCGCTAGCAGCACGGCCGTAGTCGCAACAACGGCAAACCCAACCTGCTGCGCACCTCGGGCCGAAGAGAGTAACGGTGGCTCACCCGACTCCATTCGCCTGAACACGTTTTCAAGCACAACAATCGCATCATCCACGACCAGACCAATCGCTAGCACCATGCCCAAAAGAGTGATGAGATTTAGCGAAAAACCGAGGGCTGCCAGAGCCACAACCGCGCCCAGTAACGACACGGGTATACAGATCACCGGTACAAGCATTGCGCGCACGTTGCCGAGGGCCAGGAAAATCACGAGCGCCACCAGCAAAGTAGTCATCGCCATCGTCTGATAGACACCGCGGATACTTGCGCGAATAAATGCCGACGCGTCTCCCGAAGCCGAAATGCCCATGCCGTCCGGTAGATCGTTCTCAACAGCCTTCATCTCAGCCCGGACTGCATCCAGAACTTCGATCGTATTTGCCTTGGACTGCTTGACTACGCCGATCGACATGCTGTCGACACCGTTGGTCAGAAACACACGACGCGTGGTCGCGGCTGCCTCCTCCACTCGGGCAATATCCCCAAGCCTGATCAGGTGCCCATCGTCGCCCTGTTGCACAACTAATTTGCGAAAGTCGTCGGCGGTCCTGAAACTCCGCGTCACGCGGACCGGATACTCATAATCCGTTGATTCCAGCCGACCAGCGGGCAGTTCGATGGTCTGTTTGCGCAGCGCATCCAATACATCGCTGATCGCAAGGTCGCGAGCGACCAGCCGGTGCCGGTCGACCCAGATCCGCATCGATCGGGAGGAGCCGCCATAGACGTTGACCGAGGCGACCCCTGGTAGAACAGTGAAGCGATCAACGATGTAGCGCTCGGCATAATCGGTGATTTCCATAACCGACATGCCTTCCCCTTCGATACTGATATACAGAAGGGGCTGGCTTTCACTGTCTGCCTTGGTCACCTGAGGTCGTTCCGCCTCTTCGGGTATCCGCCTGCTGGCCCGGGATACACGGTCTCGCACATCGTTGGCTGCGGAATCCAGATCACGACTCAGCTCAAACTCGATGGTGATATTCGAACGTCCATCGGTACTACTGCTGCGGATCGTGCGGATGCCTTCGATGCCGCCTAACTCCTCCTCCAGTGGCTGCGTAATTCGGGTCTCGATGACCTCAGCAGCGGCTCCGCTGTAGTCGGTCGACACAGAGACCTGGGGCGGCGAGATATCGGGATACTCACGGGTCGCCAGCTGAAAGAAAGCCATCACACCGAATGCCACCAGCAATAGCGCAATTACCGTTGCGAATACCGGACGCTGAACTGAGATTTCAGGAAGAACCACTAGCGGATTACCAGCTCACGTAGGCAGATTGCGCTTAACGCAGGCTGGAAAGTGAACAATAACTCGAAGATGTTCGTTCATAAGCCATGGCCTGCTGTCAGGAACTCGTCCAAGCTGGACAGTCCTACCTGCGCGGTTTTTGCATTTGCCTCAGCGACCACCGCTCCGGGACGCAACGTGAGCTGGCCGCTGACTACGACCCGGTCTCCCGGTCGAAGACCCGAGCGGACTTCCACGGATCCAGGCAATCGGCGGCCGATCACAACCGACCTCCGTCGTGCTTTAGACTCGGAATCTACCGAGTACACATAACTTTGGGCCCCACTCTGCACAAGGGCGGTTTCGGGCAGGAGTATGCCGGGCTCGTCCCCTACGTTTATCTCCAGAGTCATCAGCATACCTGGCCGCAACTTAAGGGCCGCGTTGTCGATCCGCGCACGCACCGGGAAGGCGCGAGTCGTAGCATCGACCCGACTCCCCACCTGATTGACAACTCCCTCAAACGGCTGATCTGGCCACGCAGCGCTGTAGGCTGTCACTACCGCACCACTTTGGACCACCGCGAAGTACTTTTCTGGAAGCGTGAAATCCAGTTTGAGTGGATCAATATCGTCGAGCTCAGCAATCACAGTGCCTGGTGTAAGGAGCGCACCCACACTGATCTGCCTGAGACTGACGATTCCGTCAAACGGTGCTTTGATCTGTCTATCAGAAATCCTCACCCGCAGTGCCTCGACGGCGGCTTCGCCGGCGTCAACGCGGGCGCGTGAGACATCGATTTCGGCAGCAGTTGCGATATCCTTGCCGAGGGACTGCAAGCGCTCCAATTGGAGCCTCGCCTCACGGACGTTGGCCTGAACCTCGCGTAGCAATGCGAGCTGCTCCTGGTCGATCAGCTCAACCAGCACGTCTCCACGCTTCACCAGCTCGCCGCCCTCGAAGAATACGGCGCTGACCTGCTCCGTCAGCTTCGCGGTTAGCGTCACAGACTCATTTCCAAGCAGTGTGCCGACCGACTCGAGCAGCAATGGTATGGGTTGCGTGGTGACTTCAATTGTCTCAACAAGAATCGGTCTTGTCGGACGCTTGCCAGTTACACCATCAGCGCGCGAAGAATCGTCACACCCATATAGCCCGCTTGCCAGCGTGATCAGAACCGCCAACGCCATTCGCCAGAGCTTTTCTGTACTACTCATAAAACCGCTTGACGATGCCGTCACTAATCCGTCGATCCCCAAACGCCATAGTGTACCGGCGGCCCAATCGCTGTCCAATGTGTGCGGACGCTGACCATGGGAGAAGCGCACCAACCCGCACCTGACGGCCATCTTACCCGGCAAAAGGCTTAGTGCAAAAAAAGGGCGTGCATGTGCACGCCCGAGTGTCAATCAACCTGGAACGGAAAGCTCCTTACATAATCAGAAGTCCGCGCGTAGTCGAAGGTAGTAGTAGCCACCCTGCCAATCGACGACGGAGGTAGACGCGTAGATTCGGCCGCAGCAATAATCGTTGTCGCTAGCGATTCGATCAACTTCATCCGGGAACTCATCGAACAGGTTACGACCGCCGATCGTAGCTCTCAGGTTGTCATTGATCTGCCACGAACCCTCGAGATCGAAGAAAATCGTAGGGTCGTACTCCTGAATCGAAAGCGGTGACGTGTTGTCCGAGTCTTCACTCTCGCCAAAGTAGCGAAGCCTTCCCATAATCGTAAAGTCGCCGACCGTGTGGAACGCCGTGGCATTCCAGCGTAGCTTGGGAATCTGATTCTCAAGGTCGAACTCGCCCTCTGGGTTCAGGACATCGAGAGGATCACTGACAACTTCCTGCTCGTTGTAATTGAGCGCAAGCGACAAGTTAGTGATCTGGCCGTTACTCCACTCGAAGGGATACTGGGCAACAAGATCTAGACCCATCGTTTCTGTATCGATTGCGTTCTGGAAGTAGTTCACACCCCCAATACTCTCGGCACCTGCCACACCCGCGGCCTGGAGCGCCAGGAAGCGAGCAAACGCATCTGGATCGCCATTAGGATCGGAGCTCACATCGAGCGTCGATACCGCTCGGAAGCGATCATCGATATCGATTCGATAAAAATCCAACGTTAGCTCTAGATCGGAAACCTGTGCCGTTATACCGAAGGTATAGCTCGTTGAAGTTTCGGGCTCGAGCTCATTAGCACCGAGAGCCTGAGCAACGGTACCGCCAGCGGGGAATAACCCGGTAGCTACCGGGAAGCCGTTCGGAAGGCGTGTCGAGACGTTCGTCGTGCCTTGCTGACCAGGCGTTGGTGCGCGGAAACCGGTTCCAAATGATCCGCGTATTGCCAGCGTGTCGTTTATGCGGAAACGAGCGGCCACCTTACCGACAACCTCACTACCAAAATCCGAGTAGTCCTCGTAACGTAACGCACCCTGAAGTAGTAATTGATCCGTCACATCGGCTGACAGATCTCCATAAAAAGCGTATGAGTCTCGAGTGTACTCTTCGGAGAACTCTGGCGAGTAGCCTGGGAAACCGTTGGAGCCAACACCAACTACAGTGAAGACAGGGTCATCGGGATTTGCGCAGTCCAGCGGCTCGTCAGCAGGCGCGTTAGTAGCCGCCATACCTGCTGCGGTGGGTGTGCCATCAGCATTACACAAGCCAAAAGGGTCTGCGACAGCGTGTGGTCCAGCTAGGTAGGACTCTGGCTGACTGGACTGACCGACATCGTAGGTCTCATCCATGTAGCTCGCGCCGTACGCTAACACCAAAGGCGACGCAAGGCCAACATCGAACTCAGTAACCAAATCCAGCTGAATCTGGGCTTCTTCATTGGTGAGCGTGCCAGGGCGGAAATCCGTCGGAGTAGCCGGGCCCAATGAAGGGTTGATCGTGTTAAACAGTCGATAATCAATTTCATTGCTGCCGTAGCGGGCGCTCACATCAAAAGTGGTGTTGTCAGAAATGTTCCCGCGCAAACCGCCTGCAATTGATACGTCCTCTACCTCACCTTCGAAACGAGGTGTGAAGCCACCGGGAAAGATTTCAAGCGGGTTGTAGATGGACCCGTCAGCCTGTCGTAAATCTTCGATGGTGCCGTTACCTGGCCATCGATAAAAGAAGCTTCCGTCACTCTCTACGAGACCATAGTTTCCGAAAGCATAGAGCTCCATACCATTGGAAAGATCATATCCCGCGTTGATAAAGAGCATCTGGTGCTCACGATTCGGAACCCCCCAGGGCATCACATTGTCACCCTCGACCGAGGCATTTGGAATTCCGGCAGGGTACGCGGCCTGCAGAGCTTGTATCCGCTGCGACGCCCCAGGTGTTGGAATTCCAGAGGCAAAGCCCTGCTTTAGCTCGGTCTGCGTGACGAATCGTTCGTTTGAAGGGTCTACGCAGAAGAAAGATTCGCAATACGGCTCTGCTCGCTCCGTAAATTCCGAATCATTGATCTCTGCGGAGATCGAGATAAAGCCATTCTCGCCCAGCGGTAGGCCTACGTTGCCTTGTACCGTAATGGCCGTACCATCACCTTCGTAGAACTGGCCGGTGTCGACGGTAAAATCGACGCCCTCGCTGTTCTCCTTTAAGTTGAAGTTCATGACACCAGCGATCGCATCGGAACCGTACTGAGACGATGCACCGTCGCGTAGTACCTCGATAGACTGAATTGCCGTCGCAGGGATGGTTGCGATATCGGGGCCTTGCGTTCCAGAACCTCCGATCGACACTAGCGAGGCGCGGTGACGGCGCTTACCGTTCACCAATACCAGCGTGTGGTGCGAATCGAGGCCCCGTAACTGG
>JBCCNK010000214.1:0-6278 GCA_039025875.1 Pseudomonadota bacterium | reverse complement strand
GCGCCGCGTCCTGCAAGGAGGGGTTGTTGAACGCGCTGATTGAGGTTGGCGATACGTTAAATTCATCCAGGAAGACGCCATAGGTGTTAGCGACTCCTTCCTGCACAGAAAGCCCCCGGATGCTCACATCCCAAGAGCGTCGTCCACCAAGGCTAGTGACCGTTACGTTAGGCACAAACTGCAGGTAGTCGTTTATGTCCTGAGAGCCCAGTTGTTGCAATTGGGCTTCTGAGACAGCAGTGATGCTCACCGGTGCATCGTAGATAGTCTGATCGCGCTTCAGGGCCCGAACAATGATCTCCTCCATGGGGTCGTCTGGACTACCGCTTGTTTGCTGCGCCCACGCCGTGGTGCCGGCGGAGAGCATCGTGACGGTGGCAACAGACACGGCTGTCGCTAATCGGTGGGCTACGGCGGTGCAGTTCCTTGAGGGTCTCATCATAATTCCTTGCGCAGCGCGCTAGATATATCTTGATGTAACGTAAATTCAGAGTCTGCGTTCCCAAAAATATCTTGTCAACAAGATATTTTTGGGAGGCGAAGGTGTGAAGGGCTTTTCATACCTTTGGCAAAGGGTTTTCGAAGCGTAGGCTTCAGGCATCAGGTCCTGGATCCGGTAGCGCGCCGTAGCCTCTAGCCCGGAAGTGGCGCACGTGGCCAGGAGTTTCGCGCCGAGATGGCCCATCCTGGTCGTGCTAATTAGCAGACTCGCTGCCATAGCCGCGGGCTGTAGAACGGATGGGCAAACGAAGGCGGTGGTGGCGTACTTTCTTTATCGTGTTCGCAAAAGGCTTAACATAAAGATTTAAAGTATTTTGCATTCTCATGCTTGAGAGAGGGCTTAGAGCACACTGCGCTGCTCGCAGCCTTCAGGAGGGCAGCTTCAGTACTGGGCTGTCTGGCTGGATGAATAGCTTGGAATTCGGCGTCGGGTACGTCTGTTGGGCACCCTGGAAAGCCTGTCGAGAATGCGAGTCAACTGCAACGCAAGTGCGGGTTTATCATAGTCGGTCCCATTGCGAGTCGGATCCTAATTAAGTTGATCGGTGAGGCTTGAGAAGCCCTGTCACGGTGCGTAAAATCCGCGTCCTCGCTACGCGACGCCGACGTAGCTCAGTTGGTAGAGCAACGCATTCGTAATGCGTGGGTCGGAGGTTCAAATCCTCTCGTCGGCACCATGATTCTGCCGGAGAAGGTGTAAACCATGTCTCCGGTATATTCTGTAAGCTATCTCTCGCTACTTACTGCTGTAGGTTCTCACACCTTCGGCGACTCTTTACCCACTCCTTCCTGGATTTTTACCTGCTCCTTACCCGCTTTTTACGCGCCTATCACCCGCTATTCACCAGTGCTGCAGCAGAGCAGTCGTAGCTCTTATTTGTCGGCGATTTTACGGGTGCACTTTGTGTGTGTACGGTATTAAAGATTGTTTTGAACTAGCGACTCCGAGAGAGTCGCGGGGAGGGGGGGCGAAGACAGATCGAGCTTTAGCCCTAAAAACCAAGTTCAGACTTAGTGACGACGCATCTCGTAGTAGAGGGCCGCTTCATTAACGGGCACCGGCTTTGAGAACAGAAACCCCTGCATGTAGTCGCAGCCCAGATCAATGGACTGGCGCATTTCGGCTTCGGTCTCGATGCCCTCGGCGACGACTTTGATCCCCAGCCGATGGGCCATCTCGGTGATACCGGCGACCAGTGCCTGATTGCGAACGTTGTCTTCTACTTTATGAATGAGGGTTCGGTCGAGTTTCAGCAGATCCAGTGGTAGTTCCAGCAAGTGCCCTATCGAAGAAAAGCCACTCCCGAAATCATCGAGTGCGATGTGAACACCGCGCATGCGCATAAACTCCATTTGCGACTGGCAGGTCCTGATGTTATCGATGCTCTGGCGCTCGGTAAGCTCCAGAGTCAGGTTCTCGGGGCTCATATCGGAGTCATGAATTGCCTCTAGGATAGACTGGCAAAAATTAGCGCTTGAGAGTTGCTGGGCGCTCACGTTTACCGCCACGCGATCCACACTCAAACCACGATCCCGCGCCGTTCGATACATCTCAGCTACATTTTTTACCACCGAATGAGCAATGTCATTGAGTAGCGACGAGTTTTCGACAATGGGAATAAACTCACTCGGGCTTACCTCATCCAGCAGGTCCGAGTGCCAGCGTGCGAGTGCCTCCAATTGAACTTCTTTGCTGCTGGTCACACTCACGATCGGCTGGAAAGCTGCAGAGAGCTCATGGTTCCTGATCGCATCACGAAGGTTTTGTTCAACTTTTTGCAATCGGGTGTACTGCAGTTCGACATGTTCACTGTAAAAGCAAGCAGTAGTGTCGCTGCTGGTTTTGGCTTGATACATCGCGCAGTCTGCCTGTTTCACAAGCAGATCGAGATCCTCGGCATCGGGATAGAACGCCACGCCAATAGAGGGATGTATCCGCAAACGATGAGCGCCCAGCTGAAACCCGGTTTCAAATTGGCGCTGTAAGCGTCTTATGAACGGATAGACTTCTTCTTTGTCCTGCATTGTGTCGGTAATGATGACGAACTCATCCCCGCCGATCCGAGCGATAAAGTCGGCATCACGCACGGCGCTTTTCAGCCGTTCTGCGAATTGCTGCAGCAGATCGTCGCCGACTGCGTGCCCATAGCTATCATTAATCTTTTTGAAGCCATTCAGGTCAAAGTAAAGCAGTGCGACTCTAAGGTCCTTGCGCTTTGCCCTTAGAAGGACCCGTTCGGCCGCGTCCTGGAAGTAGGCTCTGTTTGCGAGCCCAGTGAGCGGGTCGTGGTTTGCCTGGGCTTCGAGCTGCACGTTCCGAAACGCCGCGTCTTCCAGTGCCTGCTTGAGGCGCTTCTCGACCAGCTTACGTTCCTTGGCAAATTCAACGCTCCGAGCCAGTGTTTCGGGTGTGACAGTGTTCTTGGATAGGTAATCCTGCGCGCCGCTCTGCAGTGAATCGATGGCAGAGTAACTTTCGTCGTCGCCGGTCAGCACGACGATGGGCAGATGAGGGTACTGTTGGCCGATCGTATGGACGTTTTCTATCCCGGATCTGTCCGGCAAGTTCATGTCTAATATGAGCGCCTGAAAACTGCCTCGATCCAGAGCATCGGCAATCTTTTCGAACCGATCGACGCACATAACGGAATAGCGATTATCGAACGCTTGGCTGAGCATGCCAGAGAACAACTCAGCATCTGCTGGATCGTCCTCGGCCATCAGAAAACACTGGCGGCTGTCCGGATAGACTATTTCTTGAATTGCACTTTGTACCATGGTGTAACCCTGTTGGTGCCTTTGTGCTTAGATCCACGATTCGGCGTGGTGAATGTTAGCATTTTGCCGGTAGCTAACGTGACCTGTGCTGCGGTGGTCCGCGCGGTCTAAATAAGCCCGGAAACCTCAGATTATCTAGCGTGAGAGCCTGCCGCTACGTGATCGCGATCGCCTCAGGATCTGCGCAGCTTGGGCCGTTGTCCGGGTTTTTTTGGTCTGAGGCGCTTTTTCTCTGATGTGCGTCCGCGTCCGTTCCATTGACTGTGAAGGACACGTCTTTCGGGTCTATGGGTTGCACATAACGAACCAGCAAACCAGTAGCCTTCTCTGCGTTCTCGGATGATGAGTCCACTGGCAGAATTGTCAGCTCGGCATCATTGAGTTCTGCGATAAAACGGCAGTAGGTCAGTCCGAGTCCAAGGCCCTCATAATCATCGCCGCGCAGCCGCTTAAACGGCCTGGCTAGATCCTTGATTTGGCGCTCTTCCAGGCCGATTCCGTTGTCGATTATGGTGAAAACGATACTTGATGAATCCCCTACCGACCGGAATGTGCATCTGGCGACCACGCGTGTAACGTGGCCTGGCGTGTCTGGTCTGAACTTAAGCGCATTGTCCAACAATGCTGAAAAAAGCGTAAGCCAGTGCTCCTGGCATGCAATGATCACGGGCCAATCGCCCGTGAGAGTAACTTCGGTAAGTCTACTGTCGTAATGACCACTTTCCATCACGACCGTTGTTTCTTTCTCAAACAACGCCTTGAGATCGATTTCTGACAGACTGTCTCTGCTTCTCGAAAGTTTGGGGAGCGCAGTCAACCCGTTCAACATGGCCTGAATGCGTTGCCCGCCCTCGTTTATGATACTGAGCCAATCGCGCTGCTGTTCGTCCAGTGATTCACCGTCCGTATCGCGCTCGCTCAATAGCCGAGCAAAGCCTCCGACGTGACGCGCAGGAGCACCGATGTCATGGTTAATCCCTCGAATCAAGTGTTCGACAAACTCTGCACTGACGCTCGATTTAGTCTGTTCTGCTGCCAAGTGGCAAGCTCCAGCCGTTGCCAACCAGTACCTGCGGCACAGTTGCGCGTTCGTGTAAAAAAGACTGTACAATTTTAGTGCAACACAAAGTTTACACTAATTTATTACAAAAAATGAACAAACGGGTTAAGTCAACCCGCATAAGGCCGGAACTGAGAACTGGGTCACACTAAACTACAAGTGCAAGTTCGGGCAGTTTGTAAAGGCGGCTACAGTGTCTGGGGTTAGCGTGACTAGGCGGTACTGGTGCGCAGAAATCCGCTTGAACAGCCGTCGAGCGCTATCGGTCCGGGTATGCTTCGTTTATGAATTCAGTAGACGCCGAAACGTCCGACATCACGACGCTATTGCGCGCCTGGACGGCGGGGGATCGTGATGCTGAAGCGGCGGTGTTGCCGCTTATTTATGAAGAGCTCCGTAAAATTGCGCGTGTACAACTAAACGGTGAAGCGGGCTCCATCACATTGCAGGCCACCGATATCGTTAGTGAGGCGTACATCCGCCTGAACCAGCAAAATAGCGCGGACTGGAAAGACAGGCAGCATTTCTTTGCCGTAACCGCAACGGTAGTGCGACGTGTACTCCTGGACGCGGCTCGCAAACGTCTGGCCGAGAAGCGAGATAAACGCCAGGAAGCGCTGTCTTTGGATGCGGAGCCCGACACCAAGATACCCACTGAAGCAATGAGCCGGGTACGTGCGACCGAATTGCTGGATCTAGACAATGCGCTGATCGAACTCGCTTCGGTGTATCCACGCCCAGCGAAGCTGGTAGAGCTCCGATATTTCAGTGGTCTCTCTCTTGAGGCCAGCGCCAACTATCTCGACGTCTCGCCGGCCACTGCGAAGCGCGAGTGGTCACGTGCGAAGGCTTGGCTGCATCGTAGGCTGAATGATCCCAGTGTTGATTCGTACGCGATTGATCGCCAGTAACAGCGCCCCGCTTCGCTCTGCCCATCATTAGCCCCAGCTCTGCGAGTCGCTTGCTAGTCGCGCGTGCTCGTCGATGAGTGCCCTCACGAGCGGATTTACGAAGCGGCGGCGCGGCGTGATTGCGTAAAAGGTCTCATGCAGCGCATCAAAGTGCTGCGCCTCGATCAACAAACCGCTGTCCAGTTCGTCCCGCACAACAATGGGCGGAGCGACGGCGAGTCCAATGTCCTCTCTTGCCAGTAATCTGATCATCGCCATATCGTCCACTTCCGCAGCGATCCGGGGTACGACCCGTTCTCTGTCGAGCCAAGCGTCAAAGTTTTGCCGAATACTGCTGTTCGGTGACGGAAGGATCAGAGGCTCCTCGCGCAGCATATCCCTCAGATTGCGGTAGCGGTTTACTCTGCTGGGCGAGCCCACAATGCTGATCGGCTGGTCATCGATAAGGTGGGCAAGCCAGGATGGTTCCCGCTCTCCGGGTGGGGGCGCGTTGATCAGGAGCACGTCCAGGTTCAACGCATCAAGTTCTTCGAATAGCACGGGCAAGCTCGCCGAACGAAGACTGATCTCAACGTCGTCGTGAGCGGCTAATGGTCGAATAAAACTCAATTGAAAATTCCTAGACAATGTAGATAAGGCGCCTATTCGGACCTTTCTTGCTGTGTCTGTGTCCGGGTTCGCGAAGCGATCAAGTAGTTCCGAACCTGTCGAGAATATGGTCTCGGCGTAGTCCAACGCTACACGGCCTGCCTCGGTCAAGACGAGCTGTCGGTTCTTGCGGTCAAACAAAGATTGCCCTAGCTGTTCCTCCAGCTTTTGTATCTGCACAGACAGCGCGGGAGCCGATACAAACAGTGTCTTTGAAGCCTGTGCAAGGCTGCCTTCGTTGGCGACAACCCAGAAGTACCTCAGATGTTTATAGTTCAACTGCATAAAAAAGATAATTTTTAGTCGACTGTGGGTTTTCGTTTTAAAAATATTAACGGATAGATAGAAACATTCAATTAATTACTTTCAGACTCGATGCG
>JBCCNK010000213.1:0-6279 GCA_039025875.1 Pseudomonadota bacterium | reverse complement strand
GGATGAGGGTGTGCTAGGCATCGCACCTGACATCGCACCTGACATCGCACCTGACATCGCACCTGACATCGCACCTGACATCGCACCTGACATCGCAATAGTCGATTATCAACTCGACAATGGCACCACCGGCTTTGACGCGTTGGAAGCGCTGAATTATCACTCCCGCTATTCGTTCCCGGTTGTCATGATTACAGCAAACTACAACAAAGACCTCCGGCAAGAGGCAATTAATCGCGGTTTCTACTTTTTAAACAAGCCGCTGAAGCCACACAAACTTCGGCTACTTATGGCGCGTCTCTTGTCATAGGACGCGCTGTCATAGGAGCCGCTGTCAAGAGCCGCTGTCAAAAGAGCCGCTGTCAAAAGAGCCGCGCCGTGCTCGCTTGCTGGAGGCTTTAGGCCTCAAGTGAAAGCCGCAGCGTTAGGCCTCAGTGCTGTCGTCTGAGGTATTGATCGAAGTTAATGTCCTGCGCACATAGAACGGCTTGTAGCCGGCTGTGGACGTTAAGTTTTCTCAGGATGGCTGAGACGTGAGCTTTAACGGTCGTCTCGGCGATATGCAATTGGTAGCCAATCTCCTTATTGGACTGGCCTTTCGCCATGTGTTCGAAAACTAGCAGCTGCCGTCGGGTAAAGCTTGCGATCAGTTCCGGATCTAGCCGGTTGTTACCGTTTCTGTCCGTTCGACCGTCTTCGGGTTTCGCCGCCTTTCTGATGATATCTGGCGGTAAGTAAATTTGTCCGTCGAGGATCTGCCGGATTGCCTCCGTGATTTTCTCGCGCGACATAGACTTCGTAATAAAGCCGACGGCTCCGTAGGTGACGGCATTGAGTACGATATTTTTGTCTTCCTCTGCGGACACGACGACTACCGGTATGTCTGGGTAGTTTGATCGCAGAGAGACTATGCCGTTCAGCCCCTCCATTCCTGGCATGTTCAGGTCAAGCAGGATGAGATCGGTGTCTGGATTTTGCTCGGCGTAGGACATGGCGCTAGCTAGATCAGCCGCCTCCGCCACGGTCGTGTCCTCGAAGTTGTCGGTGATTTGCGACGCAATGGCCTCGCGAATCATCGGGTGATCGTCGGCTACAAGTATCTGGTACACGTTATTTTTATCCCCCGTGTTGTGCCTCGATCAACACGCTGCACGCTCAGATGTATTTCTAAGCTCTCGCTAGCACCGCAGTCGATGACTCTCACAAAGGCTCTCACAAGAGCTCTCACAAAGGCTCTCACAAGAGCTCTCGTCACCGACATATTGGGTGACCACGGTGCTGCTTGCAGCATTCAAGTGGACGTTGACTGTACGCCGACGCACATTGTTATTCGGCTGGCCTTGAGTTGTCTCTGCAACTTGTCGGCTGTAACCAAAAACGTGAGGCCGCTTGGCCGACTCGCGTTTTCACGAGAGTCTCGATCCACTAGTACCGAGACGTAGCGACTAGATAGCTACTACGACAGAACTATAGCGTAATGATCATTTTGGGGCTAATGCGTTTTCTTGCACCATTTTGGTCGTTTGCGTCCATCGATTTGCCGGACCTTGATGCCTGGTACGGACCTGTTAAGAGTGGTGCTAGCTCCGGCCAGCGGTCTTTCGCAACAACCCTTTGCCAGGATCAAACCCAAGGATGGCGGCTACGCTGAGTAAAACGGTCGCGCCTGTCGTCACAAGAAATGCATCGCTATTGAAATCGCCGTACAGCGCAAACCGAACCAGTTCGACGGCGTGGGTAAAAGGGTTCCACAAGCATAGGTAGTAAATTACCTCGCTGGCTTCGCGCATCTTCCACAGGGGATACAAGGCTGAAGACAGAAAGAACATTGGAAAGACCACAAAGTTCATTACGCCAGCGAAATTTTCGAGTTGGCGGATCAGCGAAGACAGCAGCAACCCCAAGGCACCGAGCATAAGCGCGCCTAGCAGTGCGGCGGGGAACACGGCGAGATACCCGACCCAAGGCGGCGTCACGTCGAAGAACCGAGCTAGCACTAGGAACGCATAGACCTGAAGGAGTGAAACAAACGCTCCCGCAAACAGCTTGCTCAGCAGCAAAAAACTGCGGGGCAGTGGGCTTGTCAGCAGCACCCGCATACTGCCCATCTCCCGGTCGTACACCATCGAAAGGGAACTCTGCATGCCGTTGAAAAGCAGAATGATGCCCACCAGGCCGGGAACGATGTAGACCTCGTAAGTTATGTAGGTTTCGTAGGGAGGAATGATGGCGATGCCCAGGGCAGCGCGGAACCCGGCGGCGAACACGACCAGCCACAGCATCGGTCTTACCAGGGCTGAGAAAAACCGTGAGCGTTGCTGAACAAAGCGCAGAAACTCGCGTTCGAGTATTCCCAGGAATCCGCGGGCGAAGGCTGCGGACCTCATGGTGAGGAGTCTCCCGATGCCAGGGTAGAAAGAGCCTGGTTGATGTTGCCAGCGCCGTATTCATTGGCCAGAGAGGCTAGCGTTCCGCTCGCCTGGATTTTGCCCTGGCGTAGGACAAGTGTCTGATCGTCAAGCTTGAGTTCTTCCACGAGGTGAGTCGTCCAGAGTACCGCCAGATTGCGCTCATCGCAGAGTGCACGCACGTGCTCATACAGACTGGTGCGAGTTGCAAAATCAAGCCCCGCACTGGCTTCGTCCAACAAGAGCAGGTCCGGCTTGTGAAGTAGCGCGCGCGCTACTTCGACACGACGCCGATGCCCTCCGTTTAAGCTGCGGACGCGATCATGCGCCCGGTCACCTAAAGCAAGACGTTCCAGCTCCAGCCCGGCTCTTGAGCGCACCTCTTTTTTACTCAGCCCCTGAAGTGCACCGTGGTAGCTCAGGTTCTGCTCCACCGTCAGATCGAGATCCAGAGTAGGCTGCTGAAAGACGACACCGAGCCTGCTCAGCGTGTTCGCCGGTGCGCGCTCGATGCGATGACCGAATAAAGCAATGTGGCCCGAATCGGCCACCAGTAAGCGGGTCAATAACGAGAACAACGTGGTTTTGCCCGAACCGTTGGGCCCCAGGAGCGCCATGAACTCACCCCGGCAGAGTTCGAATTCCACGCTGTCCAGTGCGACGTTTTTTCCGTAGCGGTGTGTGATTCCGCTCGCTCGAATGGCGACTTCTGTCCGCCCGGTACCTGTTTCGGTGGTTCTACCGGAGCCTCGCACCGCGCTGTCCCCGGTGCTACCTCCGGTGCGTTCCCCGGTGCATTCCCCGGAATCGTTCACTGTAACCACTACCGGAGACCCATCATCCTCAAGTACCACTTCGATCGAACACAGAGACTGCAGTGGCCGATCCAGGACTCCACCATCGGGTGCTGCGAGTTATTGGTCAGGGGGCGACCGCCACTCCCCAGGGATAGCGTCCAACCTTCAAAGTCTTGATAGCTTTCAGCTCATCCACGTCGACCACGGTAACGTCGCCGCTGACGCCGTTCGTTGTGAGAAGCAGTTCTTCATCGCGGGCAAACTCAAGATGCCAGACCCGCCGTCCGACGAGGATGTAGTCCAAGACCTTGTAGGTTTCGGCGTCGACGACGGCAACGTGGTTGGCTGGCCCCAGCGCGACAAAGGCATAGCGTCCATCTTTCGTTAACTTCACGCCTACGGGCTGGATACGATCTCGGTGAACACCTCGGATCTTGAACTCAATCGTCTGCAGAACCTCCCGGTCCTTGACTCTGATCACCGTTACCGTTCCGCCGATCTCAGAAGACGCCCACAACGTGCCTCCATCGTTTGTGAATTCGACGTGTCTAGGACGTTGGCCCACCAGTGTGTTATCGACCAGCTCGTGAGATCCGGTGTCAATCCAATGCAGCATATTAGTCGTCTCAGAGGTGTTGACGGCCCAGCGACCATCGGGGCTGACCGCCATACCTTCCGGTTCGACTCCTACATCCACCTGGGCAATGACTGTTTTTGAGGTCGTATCCACCACGGTCACGATCGCATTGTCTTCGTTGGCAATGTAGAGATTTCGGCCGTTGGGATGCAGCGCGAACTGCTCTGGATCTTCCCCTGACGGTAGGTCCGAAACAATTCTGCGGCTGGCCACGTCCATAACCTGCACCGCGTCGGAATCGCTGGCGCAGATGTAAAGCTGCGTAAAATCGTTGTTAAACGTGATGCCCCGCGGTCGCATGCCGACTTCCAGAGTCTCCACGACACTTAAAGAATCGATATCGATGACGCTGATCGTGTTGTCTTTTTCGTTAGAAACGTAAGCGGTTTCTGTAAACGCAGCCAGGCTTACTGCCATCAGGCAGGCACCGACTAAGGCGTTGGCGCACATTCTTTGCACTTTGTTTTTTTGGTTCATAAAGACTTCTCAAAACTGCAATTGGTTTCCTGGACATCGTATCCAAGGGTGTCGAGTTCAGTTTGCGGGTGCAAAAATCCTTCCTGGGGGGATTGGCTCACCATAGCACGCGGTTGAACAAGTGGAATGGGTTGTCGCAGCTGGCCATTCCAGGATCGAAAACTGAGGCTGCGTCCCTTGAATGCAGCCAGCTCAAAGTCGTCGGACAAGAGGTAGCGGTAGACCGCTGCCGGTTGCGTGCTTTTACTTCTGGTTACCGCTTCGGCGATCGCACGAACCGCGACCCAGGCGGCATAGTCGACATCGTTCATCGTGCGTCCGGCCTGTTCCTGAAACCGGTTCTGCAGCTGTCTTGCACCCCACTGCTCCAGAACCCGGTGCCAGCCTACCGGAACGAGCCCCTGCGTTCCTGCAACAGGTCTCGGTAGCCAGGTGTTGTAAGAAACATATTCGCCGACATCACCTATCTCATCTGCGACCAGCACCACATCGTAACTTCGCGCCTGAGTGAACAGCGGCAGTTCCTGCTGTGCTGTTCGCCGGAGATCCGTATTGAACGACCAGGTGCGCTCATCGGTGATCTTTCCGCCGAACCGCTTGGCCGACCGGTTAATTGCGTTAACCCAGGCTTTGTCCGCCTCCTGGGGGCCGGTAAGCAGAAGCCATTTCTGCCACTTACGCCGAATCAGAAACTGAGCCAGCGCATCCGTGAGCATGGCGCGACTGGGAATGGTGTGAAGTAGCCCAGTCGTGCATTGCGTGGCTCTCAGCTGATCCTCGGTGCTGCCTAAATTGAATATGACTGCCTTGCCGCTAATCGAACTGTCGCGAGCGAGCGTCAGAGCCGTATCGGCGCTGACGTTCGCAAGAATAAATGCCAGGCCCGCATCCACAGAACTTCGGGCAGACTGGAGTGCGGCACGTTGATTAGCCACGCGAGACACGCTCATGTCGTAGCGCTGGCGCAGGAAACGACCTGTGGTATTGCTGTCGGCCACGCCAAGATGAGCGCCCTGCTCGCCCTGGTCTTCTGGCCGGGGGAAAATGTTAGATAGAGCCGGCGGCCGTTCCTGGTACTCCTCCAGGTAGAGCATTTTTATATTGATGACGGCATCTCCCTGATTCGCCTCGGCCGGTTGCTGCGCTTTTACATAGGGCGGTACGACGGCGAGTGCGAATGCGGAAAAGAGCGTTGCAACTGCGGTCCAAGCGTTTGTTGGGTCGAGACGTACCCGGCGGTCAATGCTTTCATTTTTCGGCTCTGTTCCAGCCACTCCATGGGCAGCTGTAGAGCGCCGGTGTTCACGTCGGTAGCGCGTGATTGGCGTTATCTTCAATCGTGATACCCGCCTGGCTGATAAGGACAATGGGAGAAACTGCTGCGACATTTTTTATCGATTCGTGAACCGGTTTCAGCAAGAACTAGCTGGGACTCAACCCCGTCATGTTCTCGCATGCCCTCACATGCTATTGGCATCGGCGTGCGCTCGCAACGGCGTTTGTGTTTGCGCTCCAAGAATCGTACGTCAGCCAACGTTCGCCTCGCGGCTGTCGGGGTGCGCCTCGACTCGCAGGGCAGCCCCCGCTCGCAACCGGCTGCGGTGAGGCTTTCTGATGCGTTAAACTCCTGCGGATTATTTCTGTCTGATGATCCTATGAGCCGCTCTGGACTATTACTCCAAACGTACTCTGGACTGATGCGTTATTGCGCTTTCTTCACCCTGCTTATCGCAAGTGCACTCCTGTTTTCGTACCCGTCGCAAGGGCAAACCGATTGGTCTTTAACCAACAAAGACCCTGAAGATCGCACCCTCGATGATGTGCTCGAATCAGGTTTTATCGAGATCGGTGTCTACAAGGATTTTCCGCCGTACTCTTTTGAGAACGAAGCGGGAGAGGCTGCCGGAATCGATATTGAGGTCGGTCGGCTGATCGCCTCAGGTCTCGGTGTAGAGCCGCG
>JBCCNK010000212.1:0-6281 GCA_039025875.1 Pseudomonadota bacterium | reverse complement strand
GAGTTACTAGAGGTGTTGATGCTGGATTTCCATGGCTTGCTGCGCTGCAAGCGGATCCAGAAGCAGGAATTCAACGCTCTATACTCGGGTGGATTCAGCGTTCCCGGGACGATTCCGTTCCTGGGAATCAGAGGGGATCTATACGATGGGCTGCCCCTCGCGCTGGTGGGAGGCGACCCGGATCGACGCATCCGGCCCGTGGCTGGAACCCTGGTCCTGGTGCCTTGGTATGAGTCTCCGGTTGCGCAGGTGCTCATCCAGTATGTCGGCGACGACGCTCTCGATGCGAGCGCGCCACTCAGCACTCGGGAAGCTCCTGCGCACGCTGAGCGCTCGGAGGAGGTTTCCTGGATTGACCCTCGAACCCCGCTGCTGAGAGTGTTGGATCGCTATCGGGAAAGTAAGCTCAAGGTTACCGTGGCTGCCGAGCTTGAGTTCTACCTGGTTGACCCGACGCCCGGAGAGCGGCCGAGACCACTGCTTGGAAAAGTCCCTGGAACCGATCGACCGCAATCGGGGATTCAGTACTGCATGGCGGACGACCTATTCGATTGCGATGCCTTTCTCGAAGACGTGCGTGAAGTTTGCAAAGTTCAGAACGTCCCGCTGACCGCAATCCACAGTGAGTTCTCACCGGGTCAGTGGGAGATCAATACCCACTATCAACACGACCCGGTTTTGGCGGCGGATCATGCGGTGCTGCTTAAGCGAATCGTAAAGGGGGTGGCGCGCAAGCATGGATGGGCGGCGACATTCATGGCGAAACCGTTCGCTGATCATGCGGGCAGCGGCTTGCATGTGCACGTCGCCGTCTACGACGAGCGGGGAGAGAACTGGTTTGCTGATACCACGCCTGATTCGAATGAGGTTCCTCGCCTTATGCCACGATTGCGACACGCAGTGGCGGGTCTTGCCGACACGCTGGAGCAGGGCATGGCGATTTTTGCTCCCAATCCAAACTCTTACCGGCGATTCAAAGCCGGGAGCTTCGCACCCTCCGGAGCGAGCTGGGGATACGATCATCGGGAAGCGACGTTGCGAATCCCGGCGTCTTCCGAGACGAGCCGACGTATAGAGCATCGAGTGGCAGGTGCGGATGCAAACCCCTATCTGGTGATTGCCGCAGTTTTGGCAGGCGTACACCAGGGCCTTGAGAGCCCCCGTGAGCCCCCCGATCCTCTACCACGCGAAGCCGATCTTTCGGATGCATGTATCACTCTTCCGAAAAGACTGGAGGTCGCGCTGCATAAACTGCAGCAAGGGGACGTGCTCATCGACTATCTGGGTAAGGACTTTGTCGAAAGCTATGCGGTTTTACGTCTAGGGGAGGCGGATGACTATTACTCACAAATACCGGACATCGATTACGATTGGTTTTTGCGAGCAATGTAGCCACGGGGACCGCTCGAAAGCGGTCAGCGGGGGATTTCTGAGCACTGCGCCTCTTTCCAGAGGCTCGTTTCCAAAGTCTCGGTTCTGGCTTCCCGCCTCGTCTGCAGGTGGTATAAATACAGCGTTCAGTTAAGTGCGCAGCCGCGCTCACCCAGTTGCGCGTCGGTACCTAGCTGGTGTTTGGCCGGTCTCTTTTTTAAATGCTGTGTAGAACGTGGAGGTCGAGTTAAAGCCAACCGATAGAGCAACATCCAGAATGGCAGGAAAGCGGCAATCAGGTTGTCTCAGCATCGCCGCTGCTGCCCGTACCCGATGTTGATTGATGTAGTCGAAGAAGCTCATGGAGTGGCCAGAGTTGATGGCCTGAGAGAGATGATTTACCGAACACCCCATTTGCTTGGCAAGCTTCGGTAGTGACAATTCCGGATCAAGAAACGCCTCGTCTTCGCGCATTAATTCCTCGAGGCTGGACATGAGTGCACTCATCGCCTCATCACTCAAACCCGACTTGGCATAGCGCCGCTCCGCGGGAGCTCGGGATCGCGTGCCGGCCGGAAGCTGGTAGTAGTCGTCAATCTGTGCCGCGACACCGCTTTCCAGGCGAACGAACTCCGCGCCGCTCCACTCCGGAGATTCCTCGCCACGTTCTCGCGAAAAGGCACGATACTGAAACGCGATACTGTCACCGTTATGCAGGATTTCTCCATGTAGTTCATAGGTATGGCTATCGTTATTGAGGTAGTCCCTTAGGTAGTCTGCAATTTCGCTGCCGACCATCGTGAGGTCTTTTGGTACATCGCAGTAGCGCCCCTGGTCGGCAAAGTGCCCAGCTACGCCCGATGCATCTTGCGCATTCCACGCCTCGAGGTAGCTATTTACAAAATCTGTATGAAAACTGCTTTGTACGCTCATCAACGCGTTCCTCTATGAAATCCCTGCTCGAATGTTGTTATTGGTCTTGTCCTGGTTGCTGTTGCTCTTGTCGGGGCATTGTTCATTTTTAATAAGGTTACGAGCGTACTATAGGCTCGGATTTCTCCTACGCGGCCTACGCGTGATAAAGCAATCGCTTTCCATCGCTTGATTCCACTTATGTCAGAAACGAGCAGTAAAGCGTTGCGGTTGCCCTGTTTCAGACAGTGCATGCGCGTATTTTGTGCGCCGGACGCTAGAGGTGTCGGAGATTCAACATCGGCGAAAACACCGTTGGCTCAGAGAGAGGATGAAACTGAAGGACCGCATGCGGCGCGGGGTAGTCTGGATGGGTGCTGAGAGATAGGCACCCTGGACTTGTTCGGAGGCTCCCCAGTGTTCGCGTATAGGGTCCGAGGAGTCTCCTTGGCTACAGTACTTAACCTTGGGCGTTTGACCGGTCAAGCCGAATCGAGCATCGTTCCTATCCGTGTCTAGTCCAAGATCCATTCACGACTCCACAACTCCCAAAGATCAGTTGGCGGCGACTCCCGCCGACCGGGGGGATTCTCAAGTCCTTTTTTCGCCTGAGCTCTCTTCTCGAACGACTCTACTGAGCCTGCCACCCCGGCAATGGATCAAGATCGTTGTTTACTCACTGTTGTTGGTCAATTTCGTCCACTACGTGCTCAACGATCTGAACGTTATGCGCCATGCCGTGCACGCGGGCTGGAAATGGCATGACTGGACGTCAGCATTCGCTACGACCATTGATGAAAGCGCCTGGTTTATGCTGCTGCTGCTCTTTGAGCTCGAGACCTACCTTCTCTCGGATGAAGCGTTCACCCGAACGCGCGTGGCGATCATGCATGCCGTGCGTGTGATCTGTTATCTGTTTCTTGCGCATACCGTTTACGCTTTCGGGGATACGACCTACAAGCTCTATGTTGATTACGAGGTTCTGGATGAACCGTTGTGCCAACTTGTGGATCGAGATTTATCTTTCGCACGCAATCTGGTGTACGAGGAAGTCACCCAGACTAGCTGTGCGTCAATAGCGCATCAATCGCCGCTGATTCTCTTTGAGCAGAAGCAGCTGGTCACTGATCGTAGTGGCTTTCGTATTGAGCGCGAACTTGCCCTGGCCGATCTGGCTGAGGTGCTTCTCTGGCTGGTCATACTGCTATTGATAGAATCGATGGTGCGTCTTCAAAATCGAGGAGTGACCACCGGCCGGGCGCTGCAATCAGCGAAGACAGGAAAAGTGGTCTTGTATGCGGGGCTATGGCTGATAGCAGCCTACTGGGGATACAGAGGTCACTGGGTGTTCGTCTGGGATGAGACGCTATGGATACTCGGGTTCATGGCGATCGGTGCGAACCTCGACGAATGGCGCGCCGAAATCGAGGCTGATGCCGGGGCTAATTCCGATCGTAGTTCCGAAATTAGTTCCGAATTTAGTTCCGAGTCCGGCTCAGAAAGTGATAGTGATTCAGAGGGCCCCGAGCTTCACAAAGGTCCGGAACATGGGGGCGCTGCGACGACTACGGCTTATGATTCTCCCGGCGGTGTTTGACGCGCTCGCGCAGGGGTCCAGAAAGGTTTGTCTTTGACCGAGCAGCGCGCGACCTTGTGGTACTGCCGCAGCTCGCGCTGGTAGTAAATCTCGGCCCAGATCGTTTTATTCACGTAATTTCTGTCCACCATCGCAAGAGCAATGTTTGCTTTAGCAGAAGGCGACCACATCGCTGAGGTCACGTAGCCGATTTCGCGAGTGCACCATCTGTTTGAGTAGAGTATGGCTTCTTCCGCAGGTTTGTTGCCTTCAATGTCGAGCTTTACCAGGACACGTTCAAAGCCAGTCTTTTTCTGCTCGAGCAGAGCGTTCCGGCCGTTGAAATGCGGCTTTTTAAAGTCCACGAGCCATTCAAGCCCGAGTTCCAGCGGTGTTTGGTCGTGCTCGAAGTTGATCGTTTTCAGAGCTTCATTGAACTCCATGTATGGCATTAAGAAGGCGGCTTCGAGTCGGGCCATGTTGGTGGCAGCCTCGCCGTAGGGCTGGATGCCGTAATCCTCTCCTGCCGCGTAAAGCTCATCCCAAAGGGCCAGCGCAAACTCAGGATCTACCCACAGCTCGTACCCCAGATCGCCGGTAAACCCGGTGCGAGAGATCATCAGCTGTGTGTCTTTGAACGGCAGATGCATGATTCCGAACGGTTTCAGTTCGGCGAGCTCAGTAAAGCCCATTTTCTTCAGCACAGCGAAGCTGGTCGGACCCTGCAGTGACAGGGCCGCAAAGCGCTCGGTGAAGTCGGTGATGGTCAGATTGTCGAAACCGAGCTGGCTCTTGCGCAGCCAGGCAAGGCAGGGACTACCGCAGGTCAGCATGTAGCGCTCGGGCCCCAGGCGGAATACGGTTCCGTCGTCGATCATGCGGCCGGAATCGGTACACCAGCAGAGATAGGTTACCCGGTTTTCTCGGAGCTTCGACAGGTCACGAGTAACCATTCGATTGAGCATCGGTAGCGCGTCCGGCCCTTCCAGAATGTACTTCTGCATCGGGCAAATGTCGTAAGTGCCGCAGGTATTGCGAATGCAAAAGTACTCGTAGGCCGTGTCGTAATAGTAGTCCGCGAACTTGAAGCCGTTCCATGAGGACCAGGCGTCGCGCAGGTTGAGTGGCGCCTGACGGGCGTGAAAGTAAGATTCCTTGAGGCGTTCACCGGCGAACGGATCCTGCGAGTTGTTACGCGCTACATCTGTGCTTACCCCCGCGGGCGGATTAGCGGCGCTGCCGATTTGCTCATTCATCGTAAAAATCATCCTCAGGCACGCTGTTGGGACGCCTCAGGTCTTTGAGGATCTCCCGCGCGGCGTTCGCGCCGCAGGCTGACGAGACACCACCGCCCGGATGCGTCGACGAACCGCACATATACATGTTTTTGAGCGGCATTCGGTACTGTCCATAACCAGGGAAGGGGCGGTTGAACAGGAGCTGATCGATGGTGAGCTCGCCCTGGAATATGTTGCCTTCCGTGAGACCGATTTCTGATTCGATTTCGTGAGGCGTACGGATCTCAGCATGCACGACCAGGTCTTTGAAGCCAGGTGCGTAGCGGTCTATTTTATCAATGACGGTTTTTCCAAACTGGTCGCGTTTTTCCGGCGTCCAGGGGCCATCGGCCAGGGTCGGGGGGCAGTATTGAATGAAGGTTGACATCCAGTGCTTCCCAACCGGGGCCACGGTCGGATCCCAGGCTGAGGGTATTACGCCTTCGATAAACGGATCGTCGGACCAGCGACCGCGCTTCCAGCAGTCGTAGGCACGCTCCATTGTCTCCAGAGAGCCATTGAAACCCTGGCCGCCGCGATTTATATAACGGTTATCGGGCACATTGTTGAATTTGGGCATACCGGAAAGCGCGATGTTGACCTTGCCCGATGAACCCCGGATTTTGAAGTTCTTGGCGCGCTTGAGAATAGTCGGCGGAACATCTCGCTCATCCATCACTTTCGTGAAGGTTCGCTTCGCATCTAGATTAGACACCACAATGCGGGCGTGTACTTCATCGCCGTTTTCAAGGGCAACCCCCACAGTCGAGCCGTGCCTTACGAGAATCTGTTGCACACCGGCCTCTGTCCGTATTTCTCCGCCGTGTTCTCTTACCGAGCCTGCCAGTGCGTGCGAAATTGCCCCCATGCCACCCCGGGCCAGCCCCCAAGCGCCGACACTGCCGTCTACGTCACCCATGACGTGGTGCAGCAGGATATAGGCTGACCCGGGTGAATAGACACCTAATGCGGTGCCGATAATCCCCGGGCTCGCCATGGCGGCTTTGATGAGGTCGTTCTCGAAGTAGTCTTCCAGAAAATCTGCGGCGCTCATCGTGAAGAAGCGAATGTACTCATAGAGCTCGCGTTCACCCAGCCCCCAGAACTGCTTGGCCAGATACAGAAGCTCCATGATGTCGCGCGGT
>JBCCNK010000211.1:0-6401 GCA_039025875.1 Pseudomonadota bacterium | reverse complement strand
TTAAAACGGCAGAAGCGCTACCTTCGCGACGTCTATTAAGGGCGCATACTTGTTCGCAGCACCGCGGCGCCCAGCGAGCATTTTGCTTGCGCGGTGCTCACATTGGTTTGTTCGCGGCCAGATTTTCCAGAGCCTGCCGCCACAGTCCCAGTAAAAGGCAAGCATGTTGTTCGTCAAAGCGCCGGCTGTCGTAAGCAAGATCCAGCTCCAAACAACCATGGTGGATTGATGCCTCCGCGTACAAGCGGTAGCACGCACGGTTCATGGGGTGAGAGGTAATGATATCTGCAGGCGCCATTCGCACACGAGCGCCCAGCGCATCACCGAGGCTGGTATCGATGCGGCTCACGTAGTTGAAAAATACCTCTGGCTCCCTGGTCTCTTTGAGCTTTGGGTGAGCAGCAATGTAGCGCAACAAACCGTAGTGCAAACCACGCGCGGGAACTTCCTTGAGTTTTGTCGCGACGCGATCCAGTAGGTCACCGCCCTCTGACTCGCGATCTAGATCCAGCCGAATTGGGTATACCGTATTCAGCTCGCCCACTGTCCGCGTCAGATTTATATCGTCGAACAGTTTGTCGCGTCCAACACCGCAGGTGTTGAGCACCAGTTCATCGAGTTGCGACCAGTCACGAAAGGCACTGGCGAAGGCAGTGAGTACAAGATCCTGCATACCGACGGAGCGCAGGGGGGCGATGCCGCGCACCAGGCGCTCGGTGATGTCTTGGCTCACTTCCACTACGGTACTTCGCTGATCTGCATCAACGGGCTGATAGCCAGTATCCGCACTCTTTTTCTCGGGAAGGCATGCGCCAACGCCAGCAAGTTCGTGGAGCCAGTAGGGCAGCTCTTCTCGCTGCCAATTGCCATCGATAGTAGCGTGCAGTCGCTGGGTCCACTCCGCCAGCGAGCTGGTCTTGCGCGGTAGGCGTACGCTGCGATGGCTGATCGCGGCCTGATAGGCGCTCAGCAGATCTTCTAGCAGAATCTGGCAGGAGCGCATGTCAATCAGTAAGTGGTGGACGACAAGTGCAATGGTTGATGTTCGTTCATCATCGATCATCGCTATGCGGATGAGCGGGGCCTGTCCGAGGTCAAAACTGGCATTTATTTCGTTGAGTAACTCTCTCTGCTGCTGCTCACGTTCGTTCTTGGGCAGTGCGCTTAGATCCAGGTAGCTTATATCGGTCGGCATGGCTCCTTGAGGATGGAAGCTGAAGAACACTTCTCCGCTCTTTTCTGCGCTGTTCTTTGCGTTGTTCTCTGCGCTACTGTCCTCGCTGTTCTCTTCGCAAAAGCTGATTCTGAGGCCGTCGTGATGTGTGCTCACAGCGTTCGTGGCCTGTTGAAGAGCGTCTCGGTCCAGCAGTCGCTGGAACTCGATCAGTATGCAGCGGTTCCAATGTGCCGGGTGTGCAAAACCGTCATCGAACAGCTTTCTATGCCGGGCAAGCGCTGGGTAACGGCCGACGACTGGCGACTGATCGGAACCGCCCTGCTCTTCTTCGCGCAGTAGCGGCATGATTGCTTCGATGGTCGGGTTGTCGAAGAGCTCGTGGACTTCGATGTAGAGACCATGGGTTTCGAGTTCGCACGCCACTGAGATCAATAGCAGAGAGTCGCCACCCAGCTCAAAGAAATTGCTTTGAATGCCTACGTTTTGCTTTGGAACCCCCAGAACACGGGCCCAGCATTCAACGATCGTCCGTTCTCGCGCATTCCGTGGCGCGATGATCGGTGATTCATCATTCACGCGTTCCGCAGGTAGGGCGCCTCTGTTCAGCTTGCCACTCGGTAGCCGCGGAACGCTTTGATCCAGGCGCTGGAATCTATTCGGGATCATGTAGGCCGGCAACCGGGATTGCAGAAATCGGTGTAGCTCATCGCCAACAACCGGTGCGCCACAGTAAAAGCAAACGAGCTGCTTGCGTGATGAGTCAGTTGTCACTAGGGACGCCGCGTCTGTGATAGCGGGGTGCTCTCGTACGGCGTGATCAATCTCGCCCAGCTCGATCCTGTAGCCGCGCAGCTTTACCTGGGAATCGGCGCGTCCCAGGTAGATGAGGTTACCGTCATCGTCGAGGCGGACCCGGTCTCCGCTTCGGTACAACCGACCACTTGCATGAGGATTGGGCAGAAAGCGCTCCCTACTCAGCGCATCCCGGCCAAGGTAATCAACAGCCAGGGCATCTCCACCAATGCATAGCTCTCCCTCGGCGCCTGGTGGCTGAAGCTGTAGTGCACTGTTCAACACATAGGTTTTAGTCGCAGCCAGGGGTGTACCGATCGATACTTTGCTCAGAAGCGGATCGATATCTGTTGCCGTCGTATACACCACCGCTTCGGTAGGACCGTAGAGGTTCACTAGCCGCGCACGACAGCGGCTGTGAAAATCCTGCGCCAGAGACTCAGGAAGCGCTTCTCCGGCGACCAAAGCCAGGCGCAAGCCGCTTAAAGGTCGGTCACTGGGAACTTGCAGCAACCCCGTGAGGGCGGAAGGGACAATACAGAGGGCGGTTACGTATCGCTCCGCGATTATCTCGCGCAAACGCCGTGCGTCTCGAGCGTCGCTATCGTCGGCCAATACGAGGCCGGTACCCGCAAGAAGCGGCCAGAACAGCTCAGCGACGGATACGTCGAAGGTGTAGCTGGTGTTAGCGAGCATTCGATCATCGGCTTGCAGCTCATACTCACACTGGAGCCACGCAAGTCTCTTGAGTATTGACTCGTGATCGACGCGAACGCCTTTCGGCTGACCTGTAGATCCGGATGTGTAGATAACGTAGGCGATCTGTTGCTCCTGATCCAGGCCGGATCCGGCATCGGTCGCCACGTCTTGATGGTGACGGTTATGTATCCCGGACAGTTGATGGTAGCCCTCACCCCGCTGCGCTTGTAGCTCGACGAGTTCACCTTCTGTGAGCGGTGCAGGCCGGGCTCCCTGCCATTCATCTACCGTTTCCAGAAAATTTTCAGGCGCGATCACGCCCCAGGCGTCGCAATCGACCAGAATCTGTGCGGCACGACGGTCGGGAAGCTGGGGATCCAGAGGGACGTAGGTGTTACCGCTGGCCAAGACCCCGAGCACGGCGATAACCTGTTGCGGCGATCGCGGAAGACACACACCGATACAACGTTTGCGGGGCGTCGCGTCTCCACTCTTAAGACGCGACGCCTGTAAGCGGACTGCGTCAGCAAGCTGCGCAAACCCAAGTGTTCTTTGGTCGCCGGAGGGGCCGTAGATCAGTGCGGGTGCGGCACCGTTCGTTCTCTGAAGATCACACTGCCGGAAAAACGCCTCGGCAAGGGTCGGGGCAGAAAAGACTCTGGCAAGTTGTGGAGACTTTGGCAGTACAGCTTCGCCGCCATCGCCTGCATGCAGCACTGCAGTCCGCTCCTCCTCGCTGAGGACGTCTATCTCCGCCAGGGGCATATCCGGATTTGCCAGAATGGCTGCTGCCAAACGCTTCAACCGCGAGCCCATGCGTTCGATTTCTTTGTCATCAAACGCCGAAATGCGGTACTCCAACCAAAGGCCGATGCGGTCCTCGGCTACTTCGTACATCAACGACAGATCGTCGCGAACGTCGATAGCGTCGTTGTCGATCCCCTCGGACGCAATTCCCTCCATACTCATACCCTGGAATCGGGACACCGTCTCGCCCATGGAAACATTGGTCAGTCGACCGTCGAAGTCGGGCTGAATCTGGCGTTTCGCCTGGATGATATCGAGCGATGGCAGTTGGTGATGCTTCCGATCGCTTCTGCGGGTGCGACCGATCCGCTCTACCAACTCGCTGAAGCTTGGGTTGCCCGCCAGATCGATGCGCAGCGGCACCAAATTTACGTAAAAGCCGAAGGCCAGGCGAAACCCCGGGGGCCGTTGGTTAACCGGGTGAGCAATGATGAGATCTTCGTGATCCGTTTGACGGTACAAAAACGCGGCATACAGAGCGGCAAGCGCCGAAAACAGCGAGGTACGTTTGCTGCGAGTGAGGCGACTCCAATCCTCTACCGCGCCCTTGCCCAACTCGAGATAATGGCGTCGACCGTGGGTATCTCCGACGGGACTCTCCCGTTGGCAGATGGGTAGCTGGTGTGTCGCGCCGGCCAGCGTTTCCTGCCAGTGCTTCACAGCCGCAAGGCGTTTGGCCGGATCCTGAGCTGCACGCCAGGCCAGGTAGTCGCTCCAGTCCTTCCGGTCATCGCCCAGCAGGTCATTGAGCCCTTCCATACCCTTGTCGTAGACGAGCGATATGGCTTGCAGTACAAACAGGGCGGAGAATCCGTCAGAAATGATGTGCGGTACTACACCAATAAAGTAGTAGTCGCGTGATCCGCTCTTCACCAACGCGGCGCGAATCAGCGGAAAAGCTGTCAGATCTATCGCGGCGTCGCGACGCCGGGTGAGCGTTGCCTGCGCCCGACGCCGGGTTTCGTCCGTTTCCGCTTCGGCGCCGCCCGATACGTCGATTACGTCGATCAGATAGCGCTGATCCGAGAGATGCATCGATACCTGTCCACCATCTTCGTGGCAGAACGCCCGCAGTAGCTGAAACGTGCCAGCAACATCTGATGCTGCTTGTGCGAAACGCTCCACATCGACATCGCCCTGCAGTTTGGTTTGGACGCAGGTGTTGTACGAAACCCCAGTCGGGCTGAGCTTCCACTCGACCCATAGAGCCTCCTGCTCCCGGGTGAGGGGCATAGCAAGCTGCCCCGGTGCGTTACTCATGTCATTCATACGGCCGCAGAAATTACTCGGAGTTGGTCGACGGAGGGGTCGCAGCCAGCGTCGATGGTGCGTAGCCAAACCCATTTTCGATATGGATACCTTCCAGCGCGGCCAGAACTTTGATCAAGGCAAAGTGATGAGTGGCGTGATCGGCCAGGTAGGAGAGTTCGCGCGTGGTGTCCGAGTAGCTCCTTCCTCCATCGAAGTGGGTGATTTTAAGTGGAGTATTTGCCGTTACGCGCGGTAGCTGGATTTGCAACCTCGAGACCGCATTCTGTGCCTGCGTAAGCTCGGTCTCTACCGCTAGCGAGCGTTCCCTGAGATCGTAACGTACTTGCCCGCTTCTCCACTGCGCAAAGAACGCCTGGTAGAACTCAATGACATGCCTGAGGTGGGCTCCAATCGTACCGTCTGCGGGTGGTATTCGTTTAGTGAACTGACCCTGAGTCAGTTGAGCAAGGAGACGTTCGGCCTGCCTCAGCATTAATGCATTCGTTTCGCAAGCAGGGAAACCCGCGGTCTCTTCGGTCGTGAGAAAGGCGAAGTCGCCTGCCGCGCCAGCGGATTCTGATCCTGGAAGTGTCTTCATAAATTGGGGTCAAATTCGTTTGGGTTGTTGAAGTCAGGCCGCCCGCTTCTACTGCCTGGTGTTCGACGCATGCGGGCTATCTGGTCCTGAGAATAAACCTAAGCCCGCAGTCTGCGCGCTCCTTCGTTCGGCACCGGACTGGGTAAACAGTTCCATTGACTATTGGGATTGCCGATCTACAGTCGACGGGGGAACGTCCGCGGCACCCGATGATAAGGACTCGTTGCTCTCGCTGTTCGCCGCGCTGCGGTGATCGCTGCTGCTGCCGTTATCGTTGCTCTTTACGTTGCCCTTTACGTTGCCCTTTACCTTGCGTGTGTCGATGGGGCGGTGGCTGCGATGCAGAGTTATGAGGAAGATAGCGGCGTACGTTGAACCGATAACAAAGCCCGGTGCGATCGTCATCAGTATCTCGTGACTTCCCGCTACATATTGGAGCCCGTACGCGGTGCAGAAGATGAAAACACAAGTAGCTATTAAGCTCATAAACGCTGCGAACACCGTACGCCCGAAGCGTTCGTAAAGAGACGTTAGTAGAAGGCTCATAGAAAGTGTGAGGCAGAAACTGAACGTCCCTTGAACCGCAGATGTCCTTAACGCCATGGCAGTTCCGTCGCCCATATTGACGTAGTAGGCCCATCCGCCGTAGATCACCGCCCCAGCCAACGCTGAACCCAGACTGTATACGGTGCTTCCTTTCACCCTGTGATGTGCTCCCTCGCAGGCTTCATTCTTGCTGGCATTGCTTGCGCACGCGCGCTCAGCCGACTTCGACTGTCGGCACACGGCCTAGTTCACTGCTCGATGCAAAAGTGTAACTACTTCTTTCTTTTTTTTCTGCTGGCAATCGCCCCGGCGCGGGAACTTCTTGCCTCACTCGACATTCTCATCTCTGATCCACTCTGGCTCCGGGGGAGTGAGGTATATTCCCGATCGTATCTTCCTAATGGCGACTGCACATGAAGGCATCAGACTTATTCGTTCAGGCTCTTGAATCTGAAGGCGTCGTCTACGTTTTTGGCATTCCCGGGGAAGAGAACATTGATTTGCTGGAATCCATACGAACCTCAAGCCAGC
>JBCCNK010000210.1:0-6416 GCA_039025875.1 Pseudomonadota bacterium | reverse complement strand
CCACAGACGTGCTTTTTCGCCGTCGGCAAACTGACTCAGGCGAAAGCGCTGCTTGCCGAGGCGATTGTTGAGTACTGCGGGATCGCTTTGATCATCAAGCGCGAGCAGCCTGGCCCGGCGCGGGCCCCCACCAATCTCCCTCGTGCGCATCTCGCGGGCCAGGGCCTCACGCGCACTTACCAGTCGGTCCTCGTTGTCATACGACACGATCATCTGACCAACGATGACGTCTTTGTAGTTTGGTACGCTGCCCGGAAGAAGCGCGGAACCTATCGTGAGTGTGTAATTCGTGGCACCGCGGAATATCGAAGCGTTTACCAGATAAGGGCCATTTTCTTCGACTACGATGGTCTCTCGCTGCCCGGTCTCAATCGAAAAATCAACGAGTTGCCCATTAGGCCTGTAGAGATACAGATCCGCATCCGCATCCTGAAACTCTGCGACCAGAAGGCTGATTGTCTGCCCAGCCAGCAAATCAACGGCGAAAAAGTCCTCCCGGTCGCCGGAGAGCTGGGATCTACCGTCTGCTCCCGCACCTGATTCGTTGACGTAACCACCGAGTGTCACCGGGTTGGTAAGCACCTGCGGATCCAAGGGGTCACTGTTGTTGATCAGAGGATTGAAGGGATCGTTCGTATCGCCATCGAGTTTCTGGCTTGGGGATGGGATTATCCGTCCGCTGACCGTCACTTCGCTGGCGACCACCGCAGCGACAGTCACAGTGACCGAATCGCTGGATGTGGCCCCATCACCATCGGTGACCGTGAGGACGAAAACCAGTTCCTCGTCGGCGTTGAGTGACGGGACAGTAAAGGTAATCGATGGCTGATCCGTGTTTTCGAGCACGACCTCCGTGCCCTCGGTCTGCTGCCATTGAAAGCTTGCGAGCATGCCGTCGCTATCGCTACTGCTATCGCCGCTCAGGGTAACGGTGGCGCCGCTAGCAACATTTTGGTTCTCTCCGGCTTCTGCGATCGGGGCCGCATTCGGCACAGGCGGAGGGGTGCCGCCACCAGATGAGGAGCCACCGCCGCCACCGCCACAGGCTGTAAGCACCACCGAGAGCAGAGCGACCAATAGCGCTGGATAAAAGCCGCCCGGTGATTGTTGTGGGGTCATCTGCTCATCCTTTTTCGATTCAGCCATCGGTCCTTGCGACGGCCGATTCCATGCTAGGGCTCCCTTTGCGTTCCACGGCCGCAAAAATGGAACTGCCGTCTATGATTCACGACGGCGGTTGTCCGGATTTAGTCCACACTCGAGTAATCACAACCCTTCGGTTGAGCGCAATCCTTCAAGGAATCAACAGGATTTTGCCCGTGTGGAGGCCAGATTCCATGCGCTCTTGTGCCCGCAGGCATTCCGCCAGAGAAAATTGTTGGTCGAGTACCGGTTTGACCGCACCGCTGTCTAAGTGTTCGAAAAGTTGTTCGCGAATTTCTACGACCATCTTTGCCTTCTGGCTCGCTGTCTGCGCGCGCAGTGTCGAACCAGTTAGGGTCACTCGCTTCAGCATCAGCGGTAAGAAGTTAACCGAGGCCTTCACACCCTTCTGATACGCAATGTTAACGATGCACCCGTCGGGAGCGGCCAGGGCGATGTTTCTATCGATGTAGTCCCCACCGACCATGTCCAGAATCACGTCGATCCTATTTCGCAGACCAAGCCCGGATAACACTTCGAGATAGTCTTCGGTCTTATAGTTCACACACTTTTGAGCGCCCAATGCCTCCACCGTACGGCACTTATCGACGGTTCCGGCGGTACTGAATACCTGCGCCCCCCAGGCTGTGCACATCGAGACTCCCAACGTCCCGACTCCGCTGGCACCTCCGTGAAGAAGCACATTCTGGCCGGGTTGTAGCCCGGCACGCTGGAATACGTTGTTCCACACCGTGAGCAGCGCTTCGGGTAGAGCGGCAGCTTCCTCAAGCGTGTACCCATTAGGTATGGGGAAACACTGACTGACCGGTGCTATGGCGTGAGTTGCATATCCGCCTCCGTGCACCAGCGCGCATAGCTGCTCGCCCTCGCTCCACTCGTCGACCCCGGGTCCTGTTGCCACTACGGTCCCGGAGACCTCGAGTCCCATGATGGGCGATGCATCCTCCGGTGGCGGGTACTGACCCTTGCGCTGCAGCACATCGGCACGATTGATACCGGCGGCTTTGACCTCAATCAGAACCTCACCCGCTAAGGGCGCGGGCGCACTGTCCGTCTGCATCGACAGACTGCGGTCGGATTCGTTGATATGCACATGGGTGCGTTTAAGCTCAGTCATTGATTAAGGTCTCGGTCACTTGGGCGGCGATAGCTAAAGCTCGCATGACTGCTTGTATCTGCCAAGCACGATCGTGTAGTTCGCGGCACAGGCCTGGAGTTGCTAACCTTCCGGCTCGATTCATCGGGGATTTACCACTGTGCTCAATAATTTGAAAAACGCGTTGTTTTTCTTTCTGGCGAAATTAATCACCGCGCGGTCACCTGGTGTGAACTATCAGGCCTATGCAGGTTCAGGAAGCTCGGCTCATTTGTGTCGACACATAGTGCGGTCGGGGTACAAGCGGCTACTGGTTGTTACCGACAGACCGCTTCGCGAGCTGGGCCTGGTAGATACGGCCCTGGCGGCGATTGCCGACGCAGACATCGATATTGAGTACTTCGACGGTGTATTACCTGACCCCACGTTCGGTCAGATTAGCGCAGGGCTTGCCAAGCAGAAGCAGCATCGCAGTGAGGCTGTACTGGCCATTGGCGGTGGCTCACCGATTGATTGCGCCAAGATTATCGCCGCCGCAGCAACTTCATCGGAAGATCCTAAAAACTGGATCGGCTTCGGCAAAATCAAGCACGATGCGCTACCTATCTTCGTCATTCCGACCACGGCCGGCACAGGATCTGAGGCGACGCGAGGCGCGGTTATTTCTGATGATGAAACGCACGAAAAGAACGTGCTGTCCGGTGCAACCCTGGCACCTACCGCCTGCGCGTTGGACCCGGATCTGACTCTGAAGCTACCGCCGGGAATCACTGCGGCGACCGGTATGGACGCGCTGACGCACGCTGTTGAGGCCTACATCTGCCGCTGGGAGAGTGGGACCAGTCGTAGCGAGGCCCGGCGGGCAGTTGCCTTGATATATGCGAATCTCGAAAAGGCCTACAAAGACGGCAGCGATGCTGATGCGCGCGAGGCGATGTTGATGGGAGCCTACTACGCGGGTATCGCAATAAATCAGGTAAACGTGGGCACCGTGCATGCAATCGCTCACCAGCTGGGTGGCAAATACGGCATTGTCCACGGTGAGGCGAATGCGATGGCCATGCCGCATGTGCTTACATTTCACCTTCCCGCCGCTGAGGAACGCCTGGCGGAGCTGGCTGACTTGATTGGCGTTGCTGATGCTTCAGCCTCCAGATCAGATCGTGCTCAGGCCTTTATCGCCGCCGTCGATGCGCTTCGCGATGCCGTGGGAATTGATGCGGTTTCCGATCAGATTCGCGAAGAAGATCATGGCTATCTAAGCGAGCGCGCTGTGAATGAAGCTATCGGTTACTTCGCGCCTCGTTTGCTAGACGATACGGCAGCGCGTCAGATTCTTCGCGCGCTCAGCGCTTAAAGTCTCGAACAGCTAGTGGTCCTGGGACTCGCCGCCTTCGGCTCGGCGTCTGACCCAACTGGCGCAGCGCTCAAGCCACAAATCGTAGTCGCGGCCGGGCCCCTGAGAGCAGGCGAATCCGTGTTCCGAGTCTGGATAGTGCTCGTACTGAGTGTCGATGCCCGCGGTCAGCATCCGATCTTTCATGGCGATGCCTTCATCGCGTAGCGGATCCCGACCGCAGGTGCAGAAAATGCTTGGTGGCAGTGCGGCCAGGTTGTCGCTGCGGATCGGGTAGGCGCGCTTTGATTGCGCACTGGCGGGGTCAGATCCTGCGAGGTAAAGGTTCCAGAACCATTCCATGAAATCTCGCGTTAGAACCTGGCCTTTGGCGCATTCGGTGTACGACGGATACTCCTGGGAATAATGGTCAACTACCGGATAGGTCAGGATCAGGCCCGCGAGCTTGGTGGTCAGCTCCCCAGAGGCTTCCAACGCCGTGCACAGCGCCAGGTGACCGCCCGCGCTGTCGCCTGCCAACATGATCGTTCCATTGTTAGGACCGAGATCGATTCCGCCCTCGGCGACGGCAGTTGCTGCACCAAGGCAGTCATCCTGGGGGCTGGGAAACGGATGCTCCGGAGCGCGGCGATAGTCGATCGCAAGCAGTGTGGCGCCGCTGGCATCGCTCAGAGCACGACAATATGCGTGATGCGTTTGCAAATCGCCCAGTACCCAACCACCGCCGTGAAAATACAGAATCATCGGTCGTTGCGATGCCTGAGCGCCCCGGTACAACTGAGCTTTAAGTAGCACACTTCCGGTGTGGATATGCAGGCGTCCGGGGTCTTTCTCTACGTTTGGCGCGTGCCAGGCTCTCCAGTTCGCGTAACGATAGTAGCGCCTTAGCAGCGCGACCTTGAGGTCTGGCCACATTATTTTGCGCCTGCAATTCCTGTGGTGTCTGGGTCCTGCTCGTACCAATAGATTCCGTCGTCGTCCGCATAGCGGCGTATCCGGCGCCGCCACAGCAGGCAGTTGAGGTGGGCAATTGCCTCACCGGTGGCCAGACCCAGAGTGCCAGAATCTATTTCGCGGCTGAACAGTGGCTCAAAGCAATCCACGGCGCGGCGTGGTGTTACCAGATGGTCAAACAAAGCCCCCAAATCGGTTTTGTGAGACTCAAGGACCTGGGAGATGCGCACATGAAGACCGTAAAATGGTGCCCCGTGGGACGGTAGCACCAGCAGATCTTCCGGTAGGCGCTCCCGGAGCATAGAGTTGGAGCGCAGCCAGTTCTTGAGCGGGTCTCCGTCAGGCTCGGTAGGAAACACCGACACATTGGGAGTGATGCGCGGCAATACCTGATCTCCTGCGATCAGCACCTTGAGTGCTGGGCAATATAGACACAGATGCTCCGGCGAATGGCCGCTACCTTCCATAATCTGCCAATAACGACCGTTGATCTCGATGGTTTCCAGGTCCACGAGCCTGCGGTAGCCGTCAGGTAGGCTATAAACGGCCTTTCCGAAGAAGCCGAAGCGTTTTTTGTAACGCGCGAGTTGTTCATCGGTGTAGCCAGCGCGGCGATAAAACTCGAGCGCGGCCTTTGGTGTCTCTCGGCCGGTGTCTGCTACCAGCAATCGGCAGTGCAAGTATTCGGTGCGCGACATCCACAGATCGCAGCTAAACCGTTCACACAGCCACCCAGCAAGGCCAATGTGGTCAGGGTGCATGTGGGTTCCAATGACCCGCAGGACAGGCCGTCCTTTGAGCACTTCCTGCAGAATCCCTTCCCACTGTTCCCGGGATTCGTCCAGATTCAGACCGGTGTCGACCACCGTCCACCCGTCACCATCCTCTAGCAACCAGACGTTAATGTGATCCAGCACCATGGGCATGCGAAACCGTACCCAGAGCACGCCCTCGGCAATCTCTTTGTACTCTCCGACTTCAAGACTGGCGCTGCTGCCGTAAGGGTATTGGAGACCGCGAAAGACTTCTGTTGTTTCCGGGCGCATGGGTCATCTGGTCGGTGAGTGTTGCGCTATAGTGGTCTTAGACTAAATCACTGTCCAGTGCAGGGGTAATCTGCTCCGCGCATGCTGGGATGCCGCCTGGCGTGTCATCTCTAACAAAAAGGGGGAATAGCTGGTGTCGACAGCACTGCGGGATCGCAACATCGAGCGCCTGAGCGGCGGCCATTACGACGTTCTCATCGTCGGGGGAGGTATCAACGGAGCCGTTTCGGCCGCAGCGCTCGCAAGCAAAGGAGTCAAGGTGGCACTGGTTGATCGAGCTGACTTCGCAGGAGGTGTTAGTTCGCATTCAAGCAACCTCGCCTGGGGCGGTATCAAATACCTGGAGAACCAGGAGTTTCTTCTGGTGAACAAGCTGTGTCGTTCGCGCAACGAACTGATGCGGGCGTACCCCTCAACCGTTAAAGAGATTCGCTTCTTCACCACGATCCAAAAGGGCTTTCGCTTCTGGTCGTTCTTTGTGTTTCTGGGCAGTGTTTTATATTGGCTGATGGGGCGCTGCAGGACGCAGGCACCCCGCTACCTGTCTTCGGCGGCAATCGAACGACTGGAGCCTGAGATCAACACCAGCAAAGCCGCCGGAGGGCTCGAATACTCAGATTGCTATCTGTACGACAACGACGCTCGCTTTGTTTTCGGCTTCGTTCGCCGCGCGCTTGATATGGGCTGCGACGCGGCCAACTATATCGAACTCAAATCGGCCGGCCGCCGTGATGGCAGCTGGCAGTGCGCGCTTTACGATCTCGAAGGAGAACGAGAACTGCAGCTCTCCGCCGACGTG
>JBCCNK010000209.1:0-6456 GCA_039025875.1 Pseudomonadota bacterium | reverse complement strand
TTATCATCAAAATTGAATCGATAGTAGGGCGCGCCGGTTTCGAGATCGCAGGTGAATACCACCCCTGCAGTGCGGACCTCGCTCAAGAACTCCTGTACGAGCACCTGATCTGCGCCAGTTTGACTCTCACCGAATGAGCTGATGACCGCGTCTACTGCAGCAGAGATTGCCTGTCGGTCCGCTCCCTCGACGTTTAGAATGCTCTCGAAGCCACCTGCATTGGAACTGAACCAGTTATCCTCAGCCGCCGAGCTACTGCGAACAATCAGGTTTTCGCCCTTAAACTCGTTTTGAATGGCTGTAAAAATCTCGTCCGGATTTGCGCGCCATTCAGCAGAAGTAAAGCAAACCTGGCTGCCAATGTGGCTCTTCTCCACAATGGGCTCAAGGCGGGAGAGCGTTTCAGACTTAGTGCCTAAAATAAACCTTGAAACGTCTTGGGGAGAGTTAAACTCCGCCCAATGCCCGGACACATCGTGTGTTGCAATCGAATAGCCGCGGTTATCAAGATAGTTAATCAAGTCAACCAGCGATGTGCCGATATCGGCATCCGACAGACCCGATAGAAGCTTTACGACCGCAGGCGAGAAGTAAACCAACCCCGTGAACTCAACGCGCTGCCCATCGTTCAATACGGTTTCGGCTTTTTCTATATCCGCTTCCGAGCGTGACTCGTAGCGTTCTTTCCATGCACTATCGACTGCAAATACAACGTCGCCATCGATTTGCGTCAGTTCCTCTATGCTCTCCTTTCGGAAAACGGTGTCGGTGTAGGCTGTTATAACAGGGCGATCAGTGAAGGGAGCCTGGAGGAAGGTATGGAGAACGCTACGTTTTTCCCACTCAGGTATGACCTGATACTTCAGAAAAGAGTATTCATCGATCACTTCCTGAACGTGATAGCCGCCCAGAAACGAAATATCTTCAACGTCAACGACGGAATCAAAGCTAAGCAGCTGCCAGTCCAACGCCCGCGTTTTTAGTGCAATTTTTCTAAGTGCAGCCGGCTTGCTGCCCTGGGCTGGACGTCCTGCCCCCAAAAGAAAAACTTCAACCTTTGAACTCACGCTGAACCTCGGACCAATGGTTTTCCGCGCTGTGAATAGCTCGATTCAAAACTCGTCATGCAGACAGACAGAAGCAAACGGATTGCTTCACGCGGGGAATAATACGCTAACCTGGGAGACTAGCCGATGTGTGGGTAGAACGAGTGTTTCCTTGATCAAATAGTGAACTTGGTCACAGAGGCTGCAGGGCCGAACCCAGGCCGTTCCGGAGACACCGGACTCGGTGATGCCAGCTCGGACCGCGTCAGTACCAGCAAGGTTACAGTCCACCGAATCGGTTCCAGCTAGGCCGGTCCCAGGGGATAAGATAGCCTGACTTCGATCACGCTGCCCTAGCCTTTGTCATCCATGACATGTTCCATTACGCGCCGACACGAACCGCTGTCTTGATGAGTGTGATAGTGACTTACAAAGCGAGAGTATTTGTCTTGATAGGCGGCATCGTGAAACCAGCTGGCGTCTTCAAGGAGCGCGAAAAGTTCTTCTTCGTCGTTCGCAAACGGGCCGGGGAGAACGTTGTCAAAATCCTCGGTCAAAGGCCTTGAATGGGCCCGATACTCCGCAAGATCAAACGTGTAAAAGATCGCTGGCTTTTTGCTAAGCGCATAGTCCGTGACGATTGTACTGTAGTCGGTGATGAGGACATCGCTCGCCGCAAGCAGCTCCTGTACGTCGTTTATGTCTGCCGTCATGTCAACAGTGTTGCTCAGGCCCGGTGGTACTTGTAGCTTTTTGTCGCCGGGATGTTTCTTAACAATGAAGAGCTCATTTCGATTCACCATCAATTGATTTATGCGCTTCCACATCCCGTCACTAAAGGGCTCGAACTCGCCGTGATCCCGAAATGTTGGCGCATAGACGACTAGTTTCTCGAACCGAGCTACACCTATTTCCTCTTTGTATTTCTGCTTGTCGAATATTCCGCCAAAAAATATATCATTCCTGGGGTAACCTGTGGCGTGGTTATTTGTACCGCCAAACATCACCTCCTTCTCCTTCGTGTCGTTTGCCGAGGTGGTGCTGACCAGCACGTATTTCGAATAATGATTACGCCCCAGCGCCGCTTTAAGCCTGCTCTTGAACGCGCTGGCAGCAGTCATGGACTTGAAACCGGTGCCGTGCCACAGCTGAACTATCGAAAACCGGCCTGCGCCCAGAGAATAATGTCGTGTATCGATAAAAATCGTCTGCGCTCGCAATATGGGCCATATCGGGAACAATTTGTATTTCTTAAATGGAATATTCCTTCGTTTTAGTTCCGTCGCGACCCGGGTGTTGTCCGTAAGCCAAACAGTATCGATTTCCGGGGCGGTTTGTTGAAGATAGAGATTCAACCACTTCAAGTTGCCGTCGAACTTGCCTTTGTCGTGACCGGCAAGGAACGCCAGATAGCTTTTTCGCTTAGGTACGAGGTAGGAGCCCACCCATAGCGTCAATACCAGGACAGGTCGAAGCCAGTCCTTAAGCCTGGGCGTCACGGATTGACTCGAAGCGGGGGCTTGACCCCGCGCATTGGTATGTGAAAGCTCTCATAGCATCAAAATTCGTACCGGGACAGTCGCAGTCGACCGAGCTCATGGCAATGGCGTACAACACGCACCATTGCTAGCCGGACACTGGGAGCGGCCCGTAGTGTAAGCGTGGCGTAACGGGCACTCAAGGCGAGGCGAACGTATTATTCAGAGCCGATAGCGCACATGGGGTGTGAAACGGCTGAAAGTGTGAAGGAGGACGCATTGTCACGTTGCTTCCTGAAAGCAAATCGGGCAGTTTCGCCTTACACCAAAGTGCGATGAGGTGATGACGGGAGCTCCAGAGCAACGAGCCAGATCGACATCTCCTACGGAGACCCGATGCGCCTGTTTTTCGACAAACTGATCAAGTATTTGAAGTCGTTCGAAGCACTCAAATCATTGGTGTGGAGAGCCAGGATTGCGTTTAACGGCGTTACGCAAAGCCAGCGAGACCTGCCTTCTTTCATAATCATCGGCGCTCAGAAAGCGGGGACCACCAGCCTCTTCTCCCATCTGAGTCAGCATCCAGAGTTACTACCATCGATAAAAAAAGAAATTCACTTCTTTGATGGAGGAAGACAACCCTGGAAAGAAGGCGACCCAAAAGCAGAAACCTGGTACCGAGCTCAATTTCCATTCCAATGGTCAAAAAAGAACAGAAAGAAAACGTTCGAGGCCTCGCCGTTTTATCTGTTCAATCCAAACACGCCCGGGCGCATCCATGCCTGGATGCCGAACGTTAAGTTGATCGCGCTCCTGCGCAACCCGTCGGAGCGAGCGGTGTCGCACTACTTTCATGAGTCGCGAAAGGGTCGGGAAAAGCTGGAAATGCAGGCGGCATTCGAAGCGGAGGAGAGCCGGATTGAGCAGGCCGTGGCATCGGCCGACTTTGAGAGCTTCCCCTATAAAAAGTGCTCGTACAAGACACGAGGGTGCTATAAAGATCAGCTAAAGAGATACTTTGACCTTTTTGGACGAGAGCAGGTTCTGGTGCTTTGCAGTGAGGACTTTTTCGCAAATCCGGCGCAGTGCCTGAAAGACGTTTACCGGTTCCTGGGTATCTCCGAAGACTTCGAGATCAAAGACCTGGCTCCGGCAAATGTGGCCGGTAATCGAACCGATGTTGATCAGGAAACCTATCGCTATCTGGACAGCTATTTTGAGCCCCATAACGAGGCACTGTTCGAATTTTTAGGTGTGCGCTACCCCTGGTCGAGAAACCGGGAAACATAAAATTGTTTATCGCTTGCTGAGATAAACGTCTAGAGGTAATGCAGTCCCTTGATGCCGGGCTTTTTTGCCGGGCTTTTTTGCCGGGCTTTGTTGCTGACCTTCCTCGCCGACGTCCCCGGCTCAATACTACTGGTCGGCCTTATACTCGGCCATCCGAATGAACCTGAAGAGCTGGCCCCGGCAGACAACCCGCCCCGGTAAACGACCTGATCAGAGGGAGCTTTAGGCAAGTACGCCCCGGGTATCGATCACCACCTTACTGGTGAATGAATCCCTGGGAAGCTGCCTGAACTGTTTGTGATCAACGAGAATCACTACCGTATTGGCGCGGTCCAGGGCGTCGCTTTCATCGGTAAGCGTCACGCCGAGCGAGGACAGCTCTTCGGGCAACTCAGCAATGTTGGGCTCCACCGCCAGCACTTCGCCGACGCCGCGGAGCGCCAGCTCCTTGGTGATTGAAAGCGCGGGACTCTCGCGCAGATCGTCGATGTCCGCTTTGAAGGCAAGTCCAAGACAGGCAATAACCGGGCGTTTGAACTCATCGGCGGCATGTACGATGCGATCGAGCACATACTGTGGTTTGCCGTCGTTCGTCTCCCGGGCCAGTCTTATCAAACGAGCCTGATCGGGCGCTGAACTCACTACGAACCAGGGATCCACCGCGATGCAGTGGCCGCCAACGCCGGGACCGGGAGTCAGGATATCCACCCTCGGGTGGCGGTTCGATAACTTAATCAGTTCCCAGACATTGACCTTTAATGTATCGCAGATAACGGAGAGCTCATTCGCGAAAGCAATGTTCAAATCTCTGTAGGAGTTTTCGGTCAGCTTACTCAATTCAGCCGTCCGGGCGGAAGTCAGCAGACAGTCTCCCCGTACGAACGTTTTATAGAGGCTCTCCGCAGCCTCGGAACAGGCATCACTCAGACCACCAATGATCCGGTCGTTCTCGACGATCTCGTGAAGAACTCTGCCCGGCAGGACGCGCTCCGGGCAATGAGCCACCTTCACGTCGGCATTCGACCCGGCCTGCTGAGGAAAGCTCAGCTCCGGCCGTTCTTCAGCCAGAAGGCGGGCAACCATTTCCGTTGTACCCACCGGACTGGTCGACTCGAGAATCACAAGGCTGTCTTTGGCAAGTACAGGTGCCAGAGAGCGCGCCGCCGCTTCCACATAACTCAGGTCCGGCGTATTCGCCTCGGTGAGCGGAGTCGGGACAGCGAGAATAAACACGTCGGCAGACTCAGGTTCAGAGCTCGCCCGAAGGCGGCCGGCGTGCACGGCACCGCGGACCACCATATCAAGGTCGGGCTCCACAATGTGGACCTCACCTCGGTTTATGGTGTCGACCGTCCGCGCCGAGACATCGACGCCCACAACCTCAAGACCGCGCGAAGCAAGTACCGCGGCGGTAGGCAGTCCGATGTAACCTAATCCGACTACACAAACTTTATTAATAATCATGGCTCTCTTTGTCAGGACCCGCTGTCGGCGAGCCCACTCAGGTAATCAAGAATACGTTCGCTGGCACGGCCGTCACCGTAGGGATTGTGTGCGCGGCTCATCTCGTTGTAGGCGTCACCGTCGTCAAGCAGTTTGAAGGTCTCGGAACAAATCGTTTCCTCGTCGGTGCCGACAAGCTTTACGGTCCCCGCCTCAACGGCCTCCGGTCGCTCGGTAGTATCGCGCATCACAAGCACGGGCTTCCCCAGGGACGGCGCCTCCTCCTGTATTCCACCGCTATCGGTAAGGATGATATGGGAGCGCGACATTAGTCTCACAAAGGGCAGGTAGTCCAGAGGGTCAATCAGGTGAACGTTGGGGGAATCACCGAGTACCCGACCCACGGGTTCCCGAACATGGGGATTCAAATGTACCGGATACACAATTTCTACATCGCCGCGGCGGCTGATCCGGGCCAGGGCCTGGCAAATCCGTTCAAAGCCGCCGCCAAAACTTTCCCGCCGATGGCCGGTAACCACGATGAGCTTTTTCTCCGCGTCTAGTTCGGGAAGCATGCTGTCGAGAGGCACGCTGTTTTCGTCGCTTGCTACCAGACGCTGAACCCGGAGCAAGGCGTCGATTACCGTATTGCCCGTGATGAGTATCCGCGACGAATCAACGTTTTCCGCGAGCAGGTTGTCCTTGGCGCGCTGTGTCGGCGCGAAGTGATGACTGGTAAGACAGCCCGTGACGCGACGATTCGCTTCTTCAGGCCACGGAGACAGCATGTTGCCCGTTCGCAGCCCGGCTTCTACATGGCCGACCTCAATCTGCTCATAAAACGAGGCCATGGATGCGGCCAGAGTGGTGGTTGTGTCCCCATGCACAAGCACCAGATCGGGTTTGCATTCCCGTAACACGGTACGAAGTCCGATCAGCACTCCCGACGTGACGTCGGTCAGGTCCTGACCGGGCGTCATTAAATCGAGATCGTAGTCGGGTACGATCTCGAAGAGTTCCAGCACCTGATCCAACATTTGGCGATGCTGTGCCGTTACGCAAACGCGAACCTCAAAACCGGGGGCGCTGCGCAGCGTCGACACCACGGGCGACATTTTTATCGCCTCAGGGCGCGTGCCAAAAACTAGTAGAATCCGCATTCAGGTAGACCATGGCCGGTGGGCCCGACGCATCAGGGC
>JBCCNK010000208.1:0-6470 GCA_039025875.1 Pseudomonadota bacterium | reverse complement strand
CTGCTCAGGCGCAACGAGACACGCTGCGCACCTTTATCGATCACCGAGACTAAACTGTCAGTCGTGAGCGCATTGAGTCGATAGACACGAACCCGCGAGAGCAGCGCGTTGTTGAGTTCAAAGGCGGGGTTTTCGGTTGTGGCCCCGATAAGAATCAACGTGCCATCTTCCACATAGGGCAAAAAGGCATCTTGCTGCGCTTTGTTGAAGCGATGGATCTCATCAATGAACAAAACTGCCTGGCGCCCTGCACTTCGGTCGCGTTGGGCAGTCTCGACAGCGTTTCGAATAGCCTTTACCCCATCACTTACTGCGGAGAGCGCAAGCAACCGAACGTTGGCACGCTCACACAACATCATGGCCAGCGTCGTTTTGCCCGCCCCGGGTGGGCCCCAGAACAGCATCGAATGCAGTGTTCGTTGCTCTAGGGCGACCGCCAGCGGTGCGCCGTCGCCGAGCAGGTGAGATTGCCCTACAAATTCGTCAAGGGAGCTGGGGCGCATCCGCGCCGCGAGGGGAACATAAGAATCGCCTGAATTCTCGGCAGTTGACGCATAGTCGGGTTCCGAAGACAGATCGGGGAACAGCTCGTCATTCATCGACTCAGAGTGAGCTGTCGAAGACTTCAACGCCGTCGGGCGGGATGAATTCAAAATCGGAGATTTCAATCGACGATGCATCGTCATCCGGGGCCAGCTCAATGACGATTTGCTGTGCGCTGCGATCAACGATTTCTATTCCTACCAATTTGTTATCGCTCAGAGTTAGCTCCAGAGAGACGAAGCCAGCCTGAGCATATTGGGGTAGCAAGCGATAACGACCCTCCTCCACTTGGCTAACACTAAACCGGGAACTGAGACGGTCCGCATCACCAGTGAGGACTTCCAGCGCATTCAGATCCTGACTGTCCGCGACCGGTCGTCGCGTGGCCGTTCCCAAGTCGATGTCGTAGTGCCACAACGATTCACTATCGACTATGATTTCCTGCTGATCCGGATCGGAAATCTCCCAGCGAAAGAAGTGTGGACGCAGCGCTTTGTAGCTTCCAAACGACTCCTCCACAAGCTCCCCCTGCTCGTCGAAAAGACGCTGCTCAAAGCGTCCCATCACACGATCGTTATTAGTCAACGCCTGCCACAGGTCATCATCGGCGCTCGCAGTGTTGACGGACCACGCGGTTGTTGAGGTCACAAAAATCAAGAGCGCTACGCGACACAGAATGCGGCTGACGTGCAGCGCTCGCTGACTTACCGTTTTGCGCATTTGCGGACAAAGAGGTTGAACACAATGCTGCGGAAGTCGTTTGGATCGTCGTTGCAGTAGAGCCGATAGTCGAAAGTAGTCCATCAAAAGCTCTTTCAAACACGGTATGAGATGCGTAAAAAACATGGTTCGTGCGCAGTGCTAACCCTCGACGGGGGGCGGAGCCAGAACTTCGCGTTGGCCATTGGTTCCCATTTCTGACACTACCCCAGCTGCTTCCATCGCTTCGATCAATCTCGCTGCCCGGTTGTAGCCAATTCTAAGTTTGCGCTGAACGCTGGAAATAGACGCTCTTCTGCTTTGGGTCACGTAGTGCACGGCCTCGTCGTATAAAGAATCGGACTCGCTATCGTCATCGGAAGTTCCCGACTGCAGTTCCGCCGCCGTGACCGGTGTAGTGCTGCCCTCGTCCAGAAGCCCATCGATATACGTGGGCTCTCCGCGTCGTTTCCAATCCGCGACAACTCGATGGACCTCATCGTCGGATACGAAGGCACCGTGGACCCGGGTCGGGAGCCCGCTACCCGGCGGCAGGTACAACATATCACCATGACCGAGGAGCTGTTCTGCGCCACCCTGGTCGAGAATGGTTCTGGAATCGACTTTGGAGCTGACTTGAAACGCGATGCGTGTGGGGATGTTGGCCTTGATCAGTCCGGTGATCACATCCACTGATGGACGCTGCGTGGCGAGTATAAGGTGAATACCCGCAGCTCGCGCCTTCTGGGCTATCCGGGCGATCAGTTCCTCCACCTTTTTACCGACAATCATCATCATGTCGGCAAACTCATCAATGACGACGACAATGGCCGGTAGGGCTTCAAGATCCGGGCATACTTGTTCGTCGACCGGAGTCATCGACAGCGGATCGGGCGCCCACAGAGGATCCTTCAACGATTGGCCGGCTTTCTCAGCATCGCGAATCTTGCGGTTGAAACCAGCGAGGTTGCGTACGCCCAGAGCAGCCATCAGCTTATAGCGACGCTCCATTTCGGCCACGCACCAACGCAGCCCGTTTGCCGCGTCCTTCATATCGGTAATCACCGGAGTCAACAGATGCGGAATTCCATCGTAAACGGACAGCTCCAGCATTTTTGGATCAACCAGAATCAGGCGCACGTCCTTGGGGGTTGACTTATAGAGCAGGCTTAACAACATGGCGTTAACGCCTACGGATTTACCGGAGCCGGTCGTACCCGCGACGAGTAAGTGCGGCATTCTCGCCAAATCGGCCACCACGGGTTGGCCTGAGATGTCATGTCCGAGGGCGAGAGTTAGCGCCGAGGGAGATTGATCGAACGCTCGCGATGCAAGTACCTCACGAAAGTTCACAATCTCCCGATGCTCATTGGGAATCTCGATGCCGACAACGCTCTTGCCCGGAATGACCTCGACCACTCGCACCGAAATAACAGCAAGCGAGCGCGCAAGATCTTTCGCGAGATTCGAGATTCGAGATACCTTAACCCCCGCCGCAGGCTGAATTTCGAAACGGGTAATCACTGGTCCGGGATAAACGGCGGCGACCTCTGCGGTGACACTAAAATCGGCGAGCTTCAGCTCAAGCAGCTTCGAAAGCGTCTCCAGCGCCTCCTTAGAGTAACCTAATGTTGGGTCTTTAGCCTGCTGGTCCAGTAAATCCAGGGGCGGGACGTCGCCACTGATCGGGGCATCGAACAGGGGAACCTGCCGTTCCCGTTCGGCGCGTTCCGAGGTTTCGGCCGGCGCTTTAAGCGGCTTTATCTTTGGTGGTTTACGCTTTTTCTCTTTCTCAACGTGTTGCTCGATGACCTGTTTACGGGCTTCTAACTGCCGCTCGCGCGCACGTTTGTCGCGAATGTCATCGATAAAGCGCACACAAAACGCGTATCCGTGGTCAATCCAAGTGAGAGTCAGGGCGCCCAGGCGGTCCATCAGGCGCAACCAGCTAAGGTCGGTGAAGATGGTGATACCGAACAAAAACACCGCAGCGAGTAGCAATCGCCCGCCGAAGGCACTGAAGGCCTCTCGTACCGCTTGCCCTACCGAATACCCAACGATTCCACCGGATCCTTGTGGCAGCGCCCCGTCTGCGCCCATATTGAGGAACACAAGGGCGGTACCCGAGGCCATCACCAGTATGAGGCCGATAAGCCGCAGGCCGAGGGCTGCACCGGAGAACTCAGACGTCTCTTCACGATCTGCAAACAGCACCCCGGCTCTGTAGGCCAGCATTAACGGAAACAGGTAAGCCAGATAGCCGACCAGCGAAAAAAACACATCCGCCAGCCATGCACCCGCGGGACCCCCAAGATTACGCACGGGTGTTCCGTTACCCGTTGCGGACCAACCCGGATCGCTGCCGGTGTAGCTCAGTAAGCTCACCAATAGATAGGCGCAAGCCGCCGCAAGCGCGATAAGGAGTCCTTCCTTCCAGCGCGGAGATATCAACGTTTGTTCCCCAGCTTGCTGCTTCGCCATGATAAACACTCTGGTACCTGCCTTTTCAGTTTGTCGATGTTTATCAAGATATTCAATAGCTTAAGGAGATTTCCTTAAAAGGATTTGATCTTTGCCCGGCGGTATAAGGTGGATTAACATGGCGAGCTTTTTACAGATGGCTACCAACATTGAATACACAGCATCACAGACTCATTATTCTGGGCTCGGGTCCGGCGGGCTATACGGCAGCCGTTTACGCGGCCCGTGCCAACCTTAATCCGGTCGTTATCACCGGTATACAACAGGGCGGGCAGCTCACCACTACAACCGAAGTTGAAAACTGGCCTGGAGGCTCCGCGGATTTGCAAGGACCGGGACTCATGCAGGATATGCTAGCGCACGTGGAGCGCTTCGGTACCAGCGTGTTACTCGATCACATCGAGTCCGTCGATCTCAGCAGTCGGCCATTCACTCTGCAGGGGTCAAACCGTTACTCCTGTGATTCGTTGATTATCGCCACCGGCGCGTCCGCCCAGTACCTCGGGCTATCGAGCGAGCAGCACTTTCTCGGCAAAGGCGTAAGTGCCTGCGCTACCTGCGACGGCTTTTTCTACCGTAACAAACGAGTTGCGGTCGTAGGTGGCGGAAATACTGCGGTTGAGGAGGCGCTTTATCTCGCAAATCTGGCTGAAAAAGTTGTGCTTGTGCACCGTCGAGATAGTCTGCGAGCCGAAAAAGTACTTCAAGACCGGCTGTTCGCTCGTGCCGAAGAAGGCAAAGTGGAACTGCACTGGGACCATGTGCTGGATGAGGTCCTGGGTGACGACTCAGGCGTGACCGGTATGCGCATCCAACACGTCGGCACCGGCGTTGCACAAGACATTGACCTGGCAGGAGTTTTTATTGCGATTGGGCACAAGCCAAACACCGACATTTTCTCTGGTCAGCTCCAGATGGAAGGGGGATACATTAAGGTGCACAGCGGATTAGAGGGTAATGCGACCGCTACGAGTGTGCCCGGTGTATTTGCGGCCGGGGACGTGGGGGACCATGTTTATCGTCAGGCGGTGACGTCCGCGGGGTTCGGTTGTATGGCCGCACTCGATGCAGAGAAGTACCTGGATGAACTGGCCGAGGCAGCGTAGCCTCCATTGCGCTTTCCTGCTGTTCTGAATCCGGGCGACGATTTCCCGCCAGCGCATACCGCGCTGACGGAACCTAATGGTCTACTTGCGATAGGCGGATGCCTCAATCAAGACACTCTTTTGCGTGCCTATCAGCGCGGCATATTCCCCTGGTTCGAAGAGCCTCAGCCGGTTCTGTGGTGGACTCCGGACCCGAGAGCCGTGCTGTTTGTGAATGAACTTCACGTATCTCGCTCGTTAAAGAAAACCATGCGGCGCGAATGCTACCGCTTAACGTTCGATGAGGCGTTTCCTCGAGTTCTTGACGCCTGTGCCGCGCCTCGCATGGGACAGTGTGGAACCTGGATAGGCACGGAGATGCGTCGCGCTTACATCGAGCTGCACAAGGCTGGCTGGGCACATTCCGTCGAAGTCTGGGAGGACGAACGCCTCATTGGAGGTCTGTATGGCGTATGCCTTGCCAATAGCTTTTTTGGCGAAAGCATGTTTTCGCGGAGGAGCGACTCCTCCAAGATTGCGATGGCGGCATTGATAGTCGCACTCGGTGGTAAAGGAGTCGACATGGTGGATTGCCAAGTTGAGAGCGAACACCTCAACAGTTTGGGAGCACGGTTGATTCCGAGAGATCAGTTCGAACACTTGCTCACCAATGCAGCACAGCGGAGTTTCGAGCCAGCTCGCTGGTCAGCCCCCGCTTCAACCTGTAGAGAGCTGGAGCGGATACTGCCCAGGTAAGGCACACAGGGGATTCTGTGCGCCTCATCACAATGTAATTGCGACACATGCAGGCACTGCCGCTTAGGAGTACACTAGGCTTAGTATGAGGGCCATGGGGGGCGGCACCAAGTTTTGAAACAAGGGGTTTGTAAGCCTGTAACCGGGCCGAAAGCCATGCCGGTACAGTGGGGATTGAGCCAGCCGCGTGCCTCGCTTGAGCACACTCGGCAGCAGCCCAGCCGACAATCGCACAAAGAAAATCGGTTGAACAGTGCGTCATCGTGCACGAGCCCAGAGATGTCCAAAAGGCACGCAAGCTATCTGGCTGACACTCTCCCCACACCTGTACTGAACACGGCGGCACTTAACGCGGTGCTGACTGGCTGAACCATGACCTCATCACTGCGTGACCTGAAGGTCTATACAACCTATCCGCATCGTTGCAGCTACCTGGACGGGGAAGAGGCGACCACCTTATTCATCGATCCACGACAATCGGTTGACCAAGCTCTCTATACAAACCTGTCGCTGCTCGGGTTCAGACGCAGCGGTAATCACATTTACCGACCACACTGCAGTCACTGCAGCGCGTGCGTGCCCGCGCGAATTCCTGTGCAGGAGTTCACATATCGACGCGGGCATAAACGTTGCCTACGACGGAATCAGGATCTCGATGTCACTGTAAGGCGCAGCATATCCGGGGATGAGTGCTACGAGTTATACGATCGATACATACGCGTTCGCCATGCCGATGGCGACATGTATCCGCCGGATAGGGATCAGTTCGATTCTTTTTTGAATGATCCCTGGGGGTGCACAGAGTATGTGGAGTTCAGAGTTGCCGGACGTCTGATAGCGGTAGCCGTCGTCGACATCATGCTTGACGGTCTTTCGGCTATTTATACCTTCTACGATCCCGATGAG
>JBCCNK010000207.1:0-6475 GCA_039025875.1 Pseudomonadota bacterium | reverse complement strand
TGCCGGACGAGTGATTGCCCAGCATTAGAACAAGCGGTGGGCCGGAAATCTCGCCGGCGGTCTGGCGTCGGGCGAAGGCAAACCGGTTTGCTACCGGATCGATTGTGTCACTGTAGAAGCCCTGCACGGCGCCTGAGATTTGATCGAGAAAGTCTGTGACGCCTGCGTTCTCGCTGAGCGTACCGGAGCCAGAAAGAAACCCCATACTGCTGTTTTCCTCTACCGCGTTGCTAGTGCACGCAAGCTAGCTGACAGCGCGCGGTGGGGCAAGTGCGGGTATCGCAGAAAGCAGGCTTTCTGGCGTGACGGTGGGAGGCGACAATCGATCGAGTGCGCAGTCAGCGTCGTGTTCGTGCTCTGAAAGGCTGCTTCAAGAGCGCGACAGCAACTGGCGCCAGGGCATTGCTCGACTATGGTCGTCGTGCGCGTAGTTGAATGAGTGTCCAATATTGTCGGATTTATACCCTGGCGGACAAAACGAGTCCGTGCGATAAACGCATCATGTCAACAGCAAGCACAAAGCGCATCGGATTCCTGGCCTTCGATGGCTTTCAAGGGTTGGATCTTATTGGGCCATTGGAGGCCTTTGAGGAGGTAAACCAGCGTTCGGGAAACAGACGCAGGCCTTACCAAACGCTGGTGATCTCGCAGAATGGTAAGCCCGTCGTTGCCGATACTGGATTCAAGCTTTGCGCACACACGAGCATGGAAGAGTGTCCTCGTCTTCACACACTGATCATTCCCGGCGGCGCCGGTGCCCGTCGCGAGGACTTTAAAGCCGAGGCGATCCAGTGGATCGAGCGATCGGCATCTTCCATCAGCAGGCTAGGTAGCATCTGCACCGGCCTGTTCATCCTCGCGCAAACAGGGCTTCTTGATGGGCTGCGAGTCACAACCCACTGGAAGCACATCGTCGAGGCGCGCAATCGTTTTCCCGCACTCAAAGTCGAGCAGGACGCGCTGTTTCTTAGGCAGGGTAAGCTGTTTACTGCCGCTGGCGTATCGGCAGGAATCGATCTGGCACTTGCGCTCATCGAAGAGGATCATGGGCCGACGATCGCCGCTGATGTAGCCCGACACCTCGTTGTATTTTTAAAGCGCCCAGGAGATCAGCGCCAGTACTCTTCCGTACTGCGTCATCAACGAGAGTCTAGTGACGACTTTGCCGATCTCGTCGCCTGGATAGCGGACAACCTATCGGCGGACTTGTCCTCTGACGCGCTCGCCGAGAGAGCAGGACTTAGCGAGCGGCAGTTTCGTCGACGCTTTGCCAAGATCTTCGGAGAAACGCCAACGCAACGAATTGAACGCATCCGCATAGAAACGGCCAGCAGCTGGCTAGGTTCAGACAATGCAAGCGTAGAGAAAATAGCCGCCGACCTTGGCTATCGCAGCGCGGACTCGTTTCGTCGGGCCTTCGAGCGCCACCTTGGCGTGTCACCTACAGAATACCGCAGCCGGTTCGGCGGGAGGATCGCCTGATATGGGCCGTTTTTTAAAGTTTGTGCTGATGGGCGCCCTGGGCTTGCTGATCTGGTTGCTGTGGCCGTGGTACCAGTTCGAGGCGCACAGTGGCAACGCGCCCTTCTTGCCGTTCGGTTGGTTTACGATCGAAGGTGACGCACCGGTCGAGCAATGGACAGGGGACGAGCGCTATGCCGATGTGGGCGATCGCGTGTTGGCACTGGCCATCGAGCATCGCCGGTCGATCGGCGCGCCCGCTCTGTCCATTGCCGTTGCGGTAGAAGGTGGACTTGTATGGCAGGGAGTGACAGGCTGGGCCGACCTGGAGAACCGAGTGCCCGCCAGTGCCGACACCCAGTTTCGTATCGGTAGTACGTCTAAAGCGATAACAGGTACCGCCCTTGCTCGACTGGTAGACCAGGGCGTCATGGATCTCGATGCGCCGCTGTCGAGTTATTTTGAGGCTATCCCGAATCCCGCATGGTCCACTATCACGCCCCGGCAGCTTGCGTCGCACATGGCAGGCATACCCCACTATTCAGAGAATCAGGATTTAGCAGGTCTCTACAAAACCATAGCACTCGATTCTCACTATACGAGCATGCGCGATGCTCTCGATGTCTTTGACAGCAGTCCCCTGCTGTTTGAGCCGGGCACCGAGTTCTCGTACTCATCCCTCGGTACGGTGTTACTGGGCGCCACAATGGCAGCCGCCGCTAACAGGCCCTACCTTGAAATCGTACGGGAGGAAGTACTCATGCCCGCACAGATGACTTCTACTGTCGTGGCGCCCGCGGCTTATAGTGACGCAGGCGCTCCTGATCTTGCCTCGTTCTACTTCCGGGACAACGACCGCTATCGTGTCTGGCGACCCGTTGACCTAAGCCATCGTCTTCCGGGCGGCGGTTTTGTTTCAACCCCTACCGATCTGGTGCAAATGGGTAGCCTGGTGCTGGACGAACAATACCTCTCCGACGCGACGCGCACGGCCTTCTGGACCCCTCAGCGCCTCAATGACGGCGAGGTGAATGAGCAGAACTACGCGATTGGCTGGCGCTGGCGTGAGTGGGAGATCGACGGGATCGGTATGGTCAGAAACGCCAATCACGGTGGCGTAAGCCGGGGTTCGCAATGCTGGTTGATAGTGTTTCCCGATTACCGCATGTCCATCGCCATGTGCATCAATGCCCGGCCCCCGGAGTTCCATGAATTCTCCGAGATATACGACGATATCATTCGGGAGTTTGTTCCGTCGGTTATTGCGGCCGGTATTCCTGCGCCTGATCTTGACGGATAACATGTCCAATCCGGTCATGCCATCTCAGTGACTATCCGGCATGGCAGTCCATCTGCGTATTCTCGAACCCTATTAAACGTTTAGAATCACCTGTCTAACGAATCGTCGTTTTTTCGACTCCACAAATAAATAAGAACAAAGGTAGCTAGCGTGAGTAGCGATACCGCCAGCGCACTGCGCACGATCGGCCAACTTGGCCGGCAGAAGATAGGCCAGGTTGAGCTGGAGTACTGGCTGCTGCCGAGTGGTCCAGACACCATCGTGTTTATCCATGGTAATTCAGCGGGAAAGGAAGTCTTCGTCCGGCAGTTTGAAGACCTTGCCGACTCCGGGTACTCGCTGCTTGCGCTTGATCTTCCGGGTCACGGTGGCTCGGACGATGCCACGAATCCAGAAGCTGACTACAATTTTCCGGCGCTCGCGCTCACGGTCTATCACTTGCTTAACGCTCTCGATATTGAGCGAGCACTGATTTGCGGATGGTCTCTAGGTGGGCACATCGCCATCGAAATGGCCGGACGCGGCTGGGATCTGGCCGGCTTGATGATTTTTGGAACACCCCCCTTAGGTCCGGGACTTGCTGATTTTGACCGGGCTTTTAATTCAAGCCCTGCGATGAGTGTAACCCTGAAGGCCGACCGTACGCCGGAGGACGTCGCTATCTACGTTGCGGGCCTATACGGTCGCCTGAGCCCGATCCCGGACGCCTTCTGGAGTCTGGCTCGTCGGGTGGATGATCAGTGCGGAGCATGCGTCGGCGCTCATTGGTCCAGCGGTGTGCAGGGCTGCCATCAACGCACTGTTGTTCAGGGTTGGGATGGTCCGCTCTGTCTACTCCACGGGGTCGAGGATGCTTTCGTCAACGAGGCGTACCTGAACAGCCTAAAAACTGAGCACCTGTGGGGAGGCGACATCGTCACCTTCGACTGTGTTGGTCACGCGCCCTTTTTGGAGGCGAGCGCGGAGTTCAATAAAACGCTGCGGGAATTTGCGGGTCACGTGTTCCCCGCGAGCTCTCGCACTTAGAAATACGGGGTTAACCTTATGCTCTCAACGGAACTTATCGATGAGTTCACCGGCTGGCGCCATCACCTGCATGCCAACCCGGAGCTCGCCTATCAGGAGCATGGTACCAGCGCGTTTGTAATCGACCGCTTAAAAGAGTTCGGCTGCGACGTGTACACAGATTTCGCCGAAACCGGTGTCGTAGGAGTGCTGGATTTTGGCCCCGGGCCAGCAATTGGGATCCGCGCCGATATGGATGCGCTGCCGCTGACGGAGCAGACAGATCTTCCCTATGCCTCGCAAAACAGCGGCGTGATGCATGCCTGCGGTCACGACGGGCATACCACCATCGCCCTGGGAGCGGCAAAGCTCCTCGCCGGTAGAGACGATTTCAGCGGAAAGCTGGTGTTCATTTTTCAACCCGCAGAAGAGAATGAAGGCGGCGCCCGGCGCATGCTCAAAGATGGTCTATTCGAGCAACATTCCGTGGATGCTGTGTTCGGACTGCACAACATGCCTGGAGTACCTGTCGGGGAGGTTTGGGTTCGGTCCGGTGCGGTTTCGGCTTCTTTTGACTCCTTCGAGGTGTTGTTCACCGGGCGCGGCGGTCACGGGGCGATGCCGGAATTTACCGTGGATCCAATACCGGCGGCTGCGAGCGCCGTGCTCAGTCTTCAGACGCTGGTATCGCGCAACGTGGCGGCTCTGGATTCGGCTGTGCTTTCGGTCTGTGCCCTCGAAGCCGGCGATACCTACAACGTGATACCCGACACAGCACGGATCAAGGGGTCTTATCGCACCCTGAATCCCAAGGTGCAGAAACGACTGCGAAAGCGGGTCGAAGAAGTGCTCGCAGGTGTAGCACAGGGGTACGGCATCGAGGTGCAGACACAGATCGAAGAACGCTATCCGCCCGTGGTTAATTCGGAGCGCGAAGCCGATATCGTTAAAGCCGTAGTGGCTCAAGCGCAGGGCGAATTCACGCTAAAGGATGAGTTTGCTCCCACCATGGGTTCCGAAGACTTTGCCTTCTTTCTGCAGCAGCGTCCCGGGTGTTTCTGCCTTATCGGGAATGGCAAAGACGCAGCTCCACTCCACTCCCCGCACTATCAGTTCGAGGATTCGGCTATTGCCGGGGGCGTGCGACTCTGGACTCTGATTGCCGAGCACTATTTAGGGTAGGCGGAAAGGTTAGCTGACCTTAGCTGCAACCTCACCCCGGATGTTTGAATGAAACGTTCGTCGTAGCCGTGTTAGCCAGCTCTGCGCTTGCCCGATGAGTTATTGCCAGGCCGGTCTGTGAGTTTCACAACACGCTCCAAGCCCAGCACCTCGGTCAATGGGGCAGGTCGGTGCAGGCAAAAGCCCTGCGCATAGTCACTGCCGAGAGCGCTGACCGTGGACATGATCTCGTCGCTTTCGACGAATTCAACAACCGTTTTCAGGTTCATCTCGTGCGCAATGTCGATGAGCGACCGAACAAAGATCTGATCGGTTCGATTGGTATTGATGCCCCGCACAAACTGGCCGTCGATCTTGAGCACGTCGACATTCAGGAGTTTCAGGTGGCCAAACGACGACAGTCCGCTGCCAAAGTCATCGAGGGCAAACCGGCAACCGAGAGCCCTCAGCGACTCAATCATGCTTTCGGCCTCGGAGACCTGGCGAACCACTGCAGTCTCTGTAATTTCGAAGTTCAGGCAGCCAGCAGGAAATCCCGAGGACTTGACGAGCCGAATCAGCGTATCTGATGTGTTTCGGTCACTGATACTGGCACCCGATAAGTTAATCCAGAATCGCTGGCCTTCGAATGCATGCTTGTCTTGCTTCGATAGCAAGCCAATCAGATGTTCCAGAACCCAGACGTCCAGTTTGCCCTGCATACCGTAGCGTTCCGCCGCCGGCAGAAACGCACCTGGCGGAATCAGTCGTCCATTGTCGCGGTCGATCATGCGCAGCAGTATTTCAAAGTGCTCCGATTCTCTCCCACTCTCAGTCAGAGAGACGATCCGCTGGCCGAATAGAACCAGGCGATTGTTATCGATGGCGTCGTTCAGTTTCTGTACCCAGCGCATTTCACCGCGCTGTTCATAAACGGCATCGGCTTCATCCGTTACGAGATGAACTCGGTTGCGTCCGGCTCTCTTTGCCGCGTAGCAGGCCGCGTCCGCCAGCTGCTGAAGCTCACTCAAGTCGACAGTCTCATTGAGAATAGGAACCACACCGATACTGACGCCAACACGGAAAGTCTGGTCTTTCCAGATAAACGATAGCTGCTCGACCTTCTCACGAATGGTCTCCGCCCTTATCAGGGCGGTTTTCTCATCACAACCAAGAATGATCAGGCCAAACTCATCGCCCCCCAATCGCGCGGCGGTATCATCACTGCGCACGCAGTTCTGGATCAGAGAGGCTACGGTCCTGAGCAACTCGTCACCGGCGGCGTGCCCGCAGGTGTCGTTGACGACCTTGAATTGGTCGAGATCCAGAAACATGAGATAGGCCGGTGTGCCGGACTCAACGTCTGCGGCTGCGGTTTCCAAATGATCAGAAAACGCACGTCGATTCAGAAGACCGGTCAGCTCATCGTAGTTGGCCTGATAGGCAAGTTGGTCCGTCATCGCCCGGCTTTCGGTGACGTCGTTGGCCAGTAATACCAGGTACCGGAGGTCGCCATCCCGACTTCGTATCGCAGAGGGATGAAAGCTG
>JBCCNK010000206.1:0-6489 GCA_039025875.1 Pseudomonadota bacterium | reverse complement strand
CGCGTATTGACCTCCATAAAATAGAACGCGTCTCGATCCTTATCGACCAGGAACTCTACCGTACCAGCGCCGCTGTACCCAATACTCGAAGTAAGTTCCACGGCAGATTCCAAAATACGCTCTCCCAGGGCATCAGAAAGATCGTATGGAGGAGCCTCCTCTATTACTTTCTGATGACGTCGTTGTGGCGAGCAATCACGCATACCTACATGTACGACATTCCCGTACTTGTCGCCAATAATCTGGACTTCGACGTGACGAGCATTTTCGATATAGCTCTCGACGAAAAGGCGTGGGTCACCAAACGCCGATAGCGCTTCGTTAGAAGCCATATCGAAAGCAGTTTTCAGCTCTTTTGCTTCACGGACAATTCGCATACCGCGCCCGCCACCTCCAGCAGCGGCCTTGAAAATTACCGGATATCCCGCTTTCGCCACTTCTGCTTCTACACTCGAAAAGCTATCCAGTCCCGCACTGCCCTCAGCCATTGGAACACCTAGTTTCTTGGCCAAAGCGCGAGCACTAATCTTATCACCCAACTGTCTCATAACATCGGAGCTCGGGCCGATAAACGTGATGGAGTTAAGTTCACAAGCTTCTGGCAAACCTGCATTCTCTGCCAGAAACCCGTATCCAGGGTGAATTGCGTCCACACCCCACTCTTTCGCCGCGTCTATCACTTTGTCGATTTTCAAGTAACTGTCAGTAGCCATAGCGGGCCCGATACACGTTACCTGGTCAGCCATTTTAGCTCCCAGGCTATCAAGATCTGCCTCTGAAGAAGCCAGCACAGTTTGTAACTCGAGATCTTTGCATGCCTGAATGACTCTAACGGCAATTTCTCCCCGATTTGCTATCAGCACTTTTTTTTCATTCACAATGAAAACCACCTTATTTTATGAGAGGCAGCCGCGGAGTATCCCCACGATTCCACCGAGCGAACTCTGGTGTTGCTACTCCCAGTATCCCTAAAAAAGCAATAAGAGCTAACTGAAGGTCTATCAACAATTCGAGAACTAGATTATTTTCATTCCGTGGATTTAGGCTTCTCGACTCGCAGCGGTGTCGATTCCTACCTGTTTGACCTGGCTAATAGGCTACTGCAGAGAAAGATCCGTCCCACTAAACTTATTCTAATCTGGCTTAACTAGTATCAGCGCATCTCCTTTTTTTACCATGTTTGCATTCTCTGCAATCACCTTTACTACCGTGCCCTTCACGCCTGCTGCTACTGAGCGAAAACACTTCATAATCTCCAGCAAACAAACCACAGTGTCTTCATCAATTCGATCTCCCTCTTTAACGAACGGCGGCTCTCCCGGGCTCGACTGCGCGTAAAAAATACTATTCACCGATGCTTCGACAGCAATCAACCCATCTGTATTCTCTTCGCTCATAGTTTTTCTCCTTTTTTTGTCTAGAGGAAACGTTGGTAACTATCGGGACCATTCGGTGTACACACATCTAGTTCATCCCCCAACTGCTGTTTGAGCACGTACTCCTCTCTGCTTGCATCGGGAGGCAAACCCACCTCGGCTTTACACTCCGCTTCGGAAGGGCTCGAGTTCATATATTCGCTGACCCGAGCGGCCTTTTTTAGAGCATTCTTTGCATAGGGTTGGCTAAGCAACATGTCCTTTATTTCTGGCTTCATTTCGTTGAGACCAGGATCTTCAATACCAAATAGTCCTGCAGCCAGGTCTACACAGGCATCTAAGACATGCTCCCAGCGTCCTAATTGGACGTTGAGCGCCGCTTGTGTAGCTATAAATTGCGAGAATGGAGTAGCCATTACCGGATGGCCAAGATCTTCGAGTATCCTTGGAATTTCTTCTAACACTTCATTCAATTGATCCCCCATACCCAGCTCCTCCAGTTGAACTCGGGTATTAGAAATAACACCGCCAGGAATCTGATGCTTATAGTCAAAGAGATTGAACGGTAAAGGTGGATTATCAACAGGATTTCCATACGCCGCGCCTGCCTTTCTCAAGCGCTCCTCAACAACGTGTAACTTGTCGAGATCCATATTGTGTTTCAGACCCATCTGCTCAACGTTATTTGCGACATCAAAGATTGATGGGTGAGAGGAGTTGTTTGCCAGCGGTGGAATACAAGTCGCGAAGTGCCGCATCCCCATTTCCATACCAACCACCATGTTGTAGTTGTGCAGCCCGTTCATTCCATGAGCGTGCAGCTCTATGGGAGTGCCGTTCGCAACGGCACGCACGGCGGAATAGATGAGCCGGAACCTTTCTGGGGTCAGCAGACCGCTGGCGTCTTCGAGTGTTATTTGTTTCGGTTGGTACTTCTCTACGAGTTCTGCGGTCACGTCGGCATAGAACTCCGGGGTATGACGTGCACCATGACCGATAGCGAGATAGGGAATGGGTTCTATACCAAGTTTGCGCCACATCGGAAAAATGATCGGTGCAGAACGTTTGACCTCATCTTGAGTACACATAAGAACCGCTCCTTGATTAATTTGCGGTATCCATTCCTTGTACTGCTCGTAGTAAAGTCGACACGCCGTCTGGTTCTCAGATGGTTTCGAAACGCTGATCTGCGTCCCGAGACTGACCAAACTGATATTTGATGAAGTATCACCCAACTTTTCAGAAATCATTTTGTGGAGGATTCGCGGATCCTCCTTGAAGTAACGAACACCTACCAATAGAGTCGCAAAGAACGTAGATAGCTCGATAGACTTGTAACCGGCCTCTGCCACCTCTGCCAATACTGGCTCCATCATGTGATAGCTCAATCGCAAGCCCCAAAGGCTTTGCGAACCATCTCGAAACGTCACGTCTGTGAAGTGGACTACGTCATCTGATGACATAATGAATCTCCTTTATTTCTTTTATTCGAAGCTTGGTCAGTAGGAACATTATTGGTCGATAGCGATTTGAGTGACCTACACGAAAGGGTGGTTTTGGCTTGGAAGGGTGGTTTTGGCCTCAAAGTGTGATTTAGGCTGAGGAGTGCCAGAGAGCAGACTGAATTACTGGGAAGTGGAGTGACCCGGGTTCCGCAGGCACTTATTGCAAGTTTTTCTGGCGCAGGACGAGTGCAGGTAAAATCGTATGAGCGACCACCGATATGCTCCTTAGCCTCAGAGGTAGGCTGTCCGCCAAGTTTTGGAGGGCGGCTGTTTAGTGACAGAATTAGCCGAAAGAGTGGCGGAAAGACGCAGCGTGTCTGCACACAGTCTTCACAAGTGTGTTAAGCGGGTAAACCATTGAGTCGCGCTCGTGATGCTGCGATCGACGCATTGCTGATGGCTGTTTGGCAGCGTCAAACCTCAGGCGAGGCCCCCATCCACGCAAATCGGGACTCACGGTACGGGAGCAATGAACGATAACGCTTCTGCCATCAGCACTAACTAAACTCGAGCAATCGCCCCAAGATTGACGAATGAAGACGGCCTTCGTAAACTCCGCGCCCTTCTTCGACGAGCAGCTCGCCGAGCAGAAGCAAACCCGGAGCTCGGAAGTGCGCGAGTTCCGCTAGACGGCCAGCCGTCAAAGCCCAGGTGGTGAAATTGGTAGACACGCTAGCTTCAGGTGCTAGTGCTCGCAAGGGCGTGGAGGTTCAAGTCCTCTCCTGGGCACCATTCGTTTCTAAATATCGGGTTATCCCGCGCCCTTCGGCGTGGTGCCCGGTGGTCACCCAGCGGCATGCTCGCCGCACGAATACCTTCTCAACAGTGATGCGCGTTTAGTGTTTGAGGTGAGCTGAGCGAGATGCAGGAAGCAAGTCAGCTGCGTGTACTGCTGGTTGAAGACGATGCGGGTATTGGCCGGGTCGTCCGCAATGGCCTCACAGATAGAAGCATAACCGTGCAATGGCTGAGAACCGGCAAACCCGCGCTTGCCCTGATCGAGAAAGAGCAGTTCGACGTCGTTGTACTCGACCTGATGCTGCCCGACATCGACGGATTTGAGCTTTGCCGGCAGATTCGTACACAGGGAAATACGACGCCGGTGCTTATGCTGACTGCACGTGACGAGCTGCAAGACAAACTCGATGGCTTTGACGTTGGAGCGGACGACTACCTTACGAAGCCCTTTGCCATCGACGAACTCGTAGCTCGGCTTCTGGCTTTGGGGCGGCGGCGACCATCCACACCAAAGTCAGCGGTAGCACTAACCGTGGACGGTCTCCGAATTGATGAGGCGGGTCGGGAAGTGACTATCGGTGGCAAACCAGTCGAACTCACGCGTCGCGAATTTGATGTCCTGCTGGAGCTCACGCGCAAAAACGGTGAGGTCGTCTCACGAGAGCAGTTGCTGCAGGCTGCCTGGGGCTCAGGTGGAGATATGACCCTCAATGTGGTTGACGTATATGTCGGCTATCTGCGCCGGAAGTTTGCTGCTCTGTCAAATGCACCCACAATCAAGACAGTGCGGGGAATCGGCTTCAAGCTGTCCTAGAGGTATTTAATCGGCCGCTGCGTTAAGCAGAACGCTGGTTGGCAGCAGCAACGATACCTTGAAGCCACCAGTGAGCAGGTTAGCAGCGGCTAACCTCCCACCGTGCTGCTCCATGACCCAGTGGGCGACAGCTAAGCCAAGACCCGTGCCTGCCCGGGCGGATACGTTTTCGCCTCGGAAAAAAGGCTCAGTGAGCATTGGCAGTTCGTCATCGCCGACACCAGGACCCTGATCTGCCACAGAGATGGCGACCTCCGCCCCCTCTTGACTCAGGCTCACGACAATCGTGGTTTCAGGCGGGGAGAACTTAATCGCATTGTCGACCAACGCCATCAGCGCCTGCTCTAGCCAGTCACCATCCACTATTGCCGGTAGGCTGGCGATAGCAGTGCTGAGCGACAACAACACATCATGAGATCGCGCGTAGCTTGATGTAGCGTCAATTGTATTCTGCACCGTATCGAGGAGATCATGCTCCTGCGGCGAGATTCTGATTCGCCCGTCTAGGGATCGCGCCAACGCAAGCAGGTCAGAGATTCGACGCTTCATATGCGCGCCGTGGGCACCGATATGTTCCAGCGCCTCTCGATAGCGAGCAGGATCGTCGGTCTTGCTCGCTAGAGCGACTTCGCTTTCACCGAGCAGAACGGTCAGCGGTGTGCGAAGTTCGTGGCCCACCTTTGCGAAAAAAAGACGTCTGGATTCGTCAATCGCCTGCAGGGTGCTGGCCTTTTCGGCGAGCTGCACCGTGCGCTCTGCTACCGTGGTCTCCAATCGTTCATTGCTTTCCTTGAGCTCCTGCTGCTGCTCCTCGAGTCGACTGGCCATTTCGTTGATACGTTCGGAGATACGACCAAGCTCTCGAGGGCCGGACGTATCGATCCGGTGTGCGATATTGCCGGAGGCCAGCTCGTTGGACCCAGCATCTAGCGCTCGCAACGGACGCATTAAGCCCCGATAGCTGAACACTGCAGCAACTATCACGGCCAGAACAGCAGCGAGAGTGGCCATTAAGGAGTAACGCCGCAGCTCGAGACGAAACCGCACGAGCTCACCCATAGAGTCGGCGACTTCCATCCGTTCATCAGCAATCACTGCAGCCAGCTGCGAGTCCAATTCCAGGAAATGCCCAAGTGCAGCTTGATCGAGCACGGGCTCACCCTCGCTTCTCTTAACCAGAGCACGTTCCAGCCGACTATAGCTTTCGCGGATCGCAAACGCCGCCACAAATTCCTCAGCTTCCGCGGCTTGCTCCTCTGCGTCTTCGAGACTTCCGATTTCATCGCGGATTCGCACGATCAGCGAGTCGAGCGTTGAATCTACCTCTTTTTCGTCGACCACCAAACTAACCGGTACTGCATAGTTCTGGCGTCGCTGAGCCTCGGCAATAAGTGCTCGCGCCGCTTCGGTCTCCAAGCCGGTGGCGATACTGAGTTGCTCATAGGACAGCAACGCCCGGGATAGCTGACTCTGGGCATTGGCGAAAACCCAGAGTGAAAAGGCAACACTTAGGATGAACAGCAGGCTCACCACCACGGTCGCAGAAATGATCAATTTCTTGATCGACCACGCGCTGAGGATGAACCGTGTCATGGTGCTGACCATAGCGACGAGTCAAACACCGGGCATTGAGCTACGGGACGTTTTGTAAGACACCGACAGCACCTGGGGGTGCTGTCGGCACGACTTCGACTGCTACCAATCGAGGGCGAGGGTAAGCCAGTAGTAGCGGGGCGCGGCAGGCCCAAGAAATCGACCGCTCTCGTCCTCAGGGTCCTCAAGTACTTCATCGGCTTCACCGTACAGCCCGAAGGTCTCGTATTCGCGATCGAACACGTTATCGACTCGGGCTTCTATGCGAAAGCGTTGATTGAAGTTGTACGCCGCATAAAGATCCGCCACAAACCAGGACGCGGTTTCGTCGTCCACATTGGCCTCGTCGCCTCGCAGATGCACTCCTGTAGCCCCACGAAGATCGACGCCAACCAGTAGCTCGTCTGTGATAAGTAGACTCCCGCCGAGCTTGGCGTTGTGCTCAGGTAGACCGGGAATGTCG
>JBCCNK010000205.1:0-6531 GCA_039025875.1 Pseudomonadota bacterium | reverse complement strand
GTCCGGCATAAGCAGGCGATTGAAGTCGACCGGAAAATGCTCAACATGAAAGTGGATCGGCGAGAAGAACAGCTCTCGCTCCAAAGAAAAGAGCTCGACGAAGCAAAGGAAAAAGTCAGCGCGACCGAGGACCGCTTGCGCCACCTAGCCTACTTTGACTTACTGACGGGACTGCCAAATCGAAGGCTCTTTAGCGAGCAGCTCAGCCTACTGTTGCGCCTCGCCCTACGCCACGGGGAAAGGTTGGCACTCGTGATCCTCGACATCGATCACTTCAAACGAGTTAATGATTCGCTCGGAACAGAAGCCGGGGACCAGTTGCTTAGGGAAGTTGCTCTGCGCCTTGAAAAATCACTGCGCTCGAGCGACCTGGCTCATCGAAGTACCAAAAAAGAAGCTTTAATGGACTTGTCCCGTATGGGCGGTGATGAGTTTGCTGTGGTACTGAACAAGCTCTCCGATGAGACGGCCGCGACACAGGTTGCCTCGCGTATCCTGAAAGCGATGGAGCGACCCTTTCGCGTGGGGGAGAGCGAAGTAACGATCACCGTCACTATGGGTATAGCGCTGACACCAGCCCATGGGAAAAACACCGAGTCTTTGTTTCGCGCCGCTGATACGGCGATGATGAGTGGAAAGAAGAAGGGACGTAATTGCATCCAGGTCTATGACGATGGAATGGTGACCGCCAACAAAGAGCGTTTGCGACTTGAGAATGACCTTCGCCGCGCCAAAGACCGAAAGCAACTCATCGTGCACTATCAGCCGCAAGTAAACGGTCGAACTGCAGAAGTGACGGGTGCCGAGGCACTCGTGCGATGGAGCCATCCGGACCATGGCTTGATTCCTCCAACACAGTGGATTCCTATCGCCGAAGAACTCGGCTTAATCAACGACATAGGCAACTGGGTTCTGGACCAAGCGTGCCGAGACCTCGCCGAGCTGCGCCGAAGCGGTCGAGAACTCGATTCCATCTCGGTGAACATTTCAGCGCTTCAGTTGACAGACAACTTTGTCGATTTCGTAGCAGAAACACTTAAACGAACTCGCCTAAGCGCCAACTCCCTGCAACTGGAGCTCACTGAAGGCCTGATGGTTGGCGAGCAAAAAAACGCCGTCGAGTTGGTCAAACAGCTCAAAAACCTGGGGATTCGCTTGTCCATAGACGACTTTGGGACAGGCTACTCAGCCTTGAGCTATTTGACTCGTTTCCCCTTGGACGAACTGAAAGTGGATCGAAGTTTTGTACTCGGTATCGCCGACAGCCCACAAAACGCAGAGCTCGTAAAGGCGATCCTCGCAATGGGAAAGAGCCTGGGCCTTGCCATCGTCGTTGAAGGCGTTGAGCGAGTCGAAGAACTCAGATTTTTCCGTGAACAAAGTGTCGATTGTATTCAGGGATTTTTGTTCAGCCCGGCAGTGCCTATCAAAAAACTGCATGAATTGCTGGAGCCAGAACACTTTAAGCACTCTCTCCAGTTGCTGGAGGAGCAGCTTAAGGGCGATAGTATGCAAATCGAAGAAGCCTAGGACTGCGGTCCGGTAGACCCTCTTCTCACCTCGACTCTAAATTTCTCGTCCCTACTCTGAGCGCTTACCGGCTGCTTTTTTTAGTGCTTGTATGTTTGTCAGGTTTTGCTTGTAGGCATCCACTACCTTTTCGATTCCCGACTCGGTCAACCCACCGGCATTTCCGGCTGCAGCATAGGTTGCATAGATCCCGGATGCACTCATTAGCGCCCAGGACACCTGGCTGGTGGAGAGGCCCTCTTTGCTCATCTCATTGGCGAGATCGATAAAGCGAGCCATGCAGTTGTCGTGCTGCTCTGTTTGTTCCGCATTCATAGGGAGGTGACCCGCAGTAGAAAGCGCGGGAGTCTAACACTTGCCAGCCAGCTGAGAAACGTTCTTGCTTGTTACCTGCAGCAGCTTTGTTTAGGCTGGCGGCTTTTCTAATCTGAGCCCTACCTTGCAGCTCTTTCCGGCGCGACGATTACACTTTGCATCAACCCTTTGCAGCTTGCTGCTAGGGGTCGTACCTGCGGTGATGTCTCAAAGCAACACTGGGGAAAGCAAGAGCAATTACAAAACTTCGTGGAGTGGCGAACTCGGTATAGGTGGCGAATACGATACGAACGTCACGGTGAGCGAAGTAGACCTTTCAAGCGGAGAAAGCGACTACGCATTCACCAGCGACTTTGAACTAGGTGCCAAACGACAGTTCACAGAGTCGCTTAAGGCCAGCGCTAACTACAGTATTAACCAAAGCCAATACAGCGAATTCTCACGGGTCGACAGACTTACTCAGATCGCGGGCGTGAACATAGAGAAAGGCTTGGGGCTAGGCGGCACAAGCACTGGTCTATCTATGTACTACATCGATTCAAAGCTTTCGGGTGATGGCTTCCTCGAACTTCTACGTATTTCGCCGGCATTATCCGGATTTATTTCCAAGCGATGGTTTTTGAGAGGGGCTTACGTATTCTCCGAGAGAACAATTGATGATCGGAGTGAGCGGGACGCGACGACCCACACCGCCGAATTTGACGCTTACTATTTCCATCGCGGTCTACGGAGTTATCTCAATGTCGGTGCTCGTTACCGGGATGAAGATACCGGAGCACCAGAGCTCGATTTTTCTGGGGTGGCATTAAAAATGAGATACATAAGGCGCTTTAGCTTGTTGGAAAAGCGGGCGAAGGCTGAAGTGGCCGTCAGATACGAAGAAAGAGACTATCGGTCCCCCGAGCCAACCATCGACGAAAAGAGAAAAGACGACCGACTGCGCTTAAAACTAGATTTCGAATTTCCTCTCACCGAGAGGATCAGCTGGCAGGCCTACTACAGCTACGGAGACTTTGAATCTAACCTGCCCAGAGCGGATTTTGTCCAGACAATCATCGGCACTCGTTTGCAGTTCGCTTGGTAATCAGCCGCTCAATACACCAGACACAGAAGCATCAAAGGCTGCTCAGTGTCAGCAATCCGTAGCCGTAGATGCTATCTCTCCCCGGAGGACCGATGTCTAATGCGCTTTCTAATAGCAAGGGAATGATCTCGGCTTTTGGCCTTAGCTTGCTTAACCGGGCCGCAGCAGTAACCGCGAACGGTACGGCAAAGGAGGTTCCAGAAGAGGCCGCGTAGCCACCGCCAGCTTCCGCATGCCGAAGATCGACCCCCGGCGCAGAAATCGCTAGATACTCACCGCGATTCGCTAGGCGGAAAACCCGTTGTGTTGAGTCAACCGCCGTGACAGCAACCACCGAGTCATAAGCTGCCGGGTACATGGGTCTGGCGATCGGCCCGCCGTTACCAGCGGCAGCCATCACCACCACATCCTTCTGGGCGGCGCGATCAAGGGCGCGCTCCAGCAAGCGGTTTGGCGGGCCTGCGAGACTTACGTTTACTACGTCTACTTCTACAGAAATAAGCCAGTCAATCGCTCTAATCAGGCTGACTGTACTGGCGATTTCGCCCTGGTGCTTATCCAATTCAAAGACCGACGCCGCAAACAGTTTTGCGGAGGGCGCCAACCCTTTGTATTCGTCAGAGTTTGCAGCGATGATTGACGCGATCGCCGTGCCGTGAAAATCAGGCATGTTAGAACCAGAACGAGCAAAAGACCGTTTTTCAATCTGCGAGTTCTTCAAGGCGGGATGATTAGTATCAACCTCTGAATCAATCATGCCCACGCGAAGTTCCATGTCGGCGAGGTCAATCGGAACATCAATCGCTTCGGTGGGCAGTAGTCCTTGTCCGGTCACAGACAAGGGGGCGCCGGCCGTATAGATGTGATTCAGATCGACCTCCGCTCGGTTTTTTCCGACCACATCAATGACGCCGTCACGAACATCCAAAATGTCGAAGGTTGACGGAGCGGCAACTTCCGCCAGACGCAGTCCAAGGCCGGGGAGTTCGGTCACCATGTCAAACAAGTAGCCTTCCGAACTCAGCTCATCGAACACCGCCGGGTCGGCCATCACCAGCCACTGTTCCTTGATGATCCGAGACTCGTCGATTTCGAGATCGCTCTCAACCGCGTCTAAGATCTCATCGATCTCGTTGTCTAGACGGTCGGCCACCGCGTCAGCCACTCGTTCTTCAACCTGCGCTTCCACCGAGTCCGCAACTACCGTTTCTGTCGTTTGCTCAATCGCGTCCTCTACGGAAGCCGCTACCGAACCCTCTACGGCATCGGCAACGGACTCGGCGACGCTATCCTCCAGTTGCTCTGTAACTGCGCTCTCAACTGAGTCTTCAACCCCTGCTTCGACGTTCGCTGCGACGCTCTCTTCAACCGCTGTCGCTACGGCCTGTTCTGTGGAGGCCACCACGGAGCTCTCCACCGATGATTCAAGAGTATCTTGAATGGTCTCAGCTACCGCATCTTCAACACTTTCACTCACGGTGTCACTGACGTCTTCCGTTATTTGTGTATCAATCGCATCAGCAACCGTAGCCTCTACGCTATCGGCCACGGACTCTTCCACCGTTTCTGTTAGCGTGTCCTCAAGGCTATCGTTGACCGCACTTTCGACGGAGGATTCGACCGATGATTCCACCGCCAAACTAACGCTGTCTTCAACCGCTCCTTCGATCGTACTCGCCACCGCGTCGTCGACAGAATCCGTGAGCGAGTCCTCGACTGCCTCTCCTATCGACTCTTCCACCGTGCTTTCTACGTTTGCAGCGACCGAGTCCTCAACACTCGCTTCAAGGCCGTCTTCGACGGCCGACTTGATGGACTCTTCAACCGTATCGCTGACGTTTTCTTCGACTTCTTCCTCGAGCAGGGCAGCAAAGCCATTACGAATATTTTCTGCGACGTCCTGAGCGATCATAGCTTCAGCGGTCTCTTGTGCCGCATCCTCGACGCTCCGCGCAACCGACTCCTCCACTCGTTCCTCGACCGTCTCCTCAACGACAGAAGCCACCGCATCATCGACATTGTTCTCTATCGTAGCGTCCACGGTTTGCTCAATCGTCTCCTCGATCGAATCTTCGATATTCTCTTGAATATTTTGCTCCGTGGCCTGTTCTACCGAATCTTCGACCACACCTTCCACCGAGTCTTCGACGCCGTCCTCGATAACCTCGACGACCTCTTCTTCGATCTGCTCCTCGACCTCTTCTTCAACGGCTTCTTCTACCTGCTCTTCGATTTCTTCCTCGGCTGGATCCTCACCGAGAAAGCCGCCGACGGGTAACTGGCCGTAAGCAGACGTGTTCATAATGAGTAGTGCAGCGAGGATTGCTAGCAGCGGCGAAACAAGGTGTCGCTTTGCCCTAACGCGCTGAACAACTAACTGCTCCAAGGATGGGATCAGCAGAGGGCCTGTTTTGTTCGAAACATTCATATACTCATCACCTCGAGACTCTCTCGAACCAGGATTTTGCAATTGCCAACACTGTTCCGTTCTATCGAACGAACTTTCGCTTTGACGGTTCTGACCGAATGTAAATATTCACAACGCATGCGCGCACTGACCCAGCCATGAAGGAGCTCTATGTAACCTTGCAGCTCGTCGCTCTAAACAAACCTGCGAGATCGGCTGAATTCTAGAAAATCTCATCTAAAACAACAGTTAAAGCGAAACTCCTAAAGTAATGCCGAATTCACGTTGACGCTATCTAGCGGCGTACGCCTTATCTATAATGATAACGGCTCTCGATCTTTTTGATTCCGGTGTGTTGAAACTGGGAATAAACCAAGCCTCCACCCGTTTAAAATTGTAGCAGGGAATGCATGAAGTCGCCTGGTCAGAGACAGTTAGGAGTACGACAGCAGAAAGAGCTGATGGCCGAGCTTCAGGGCCTAAAGCGTTTCTGCATGTCACTAGCGAGCAATGAGGCAGATGCTGATGATTTACTTCAGGGCACGATCGAGAGGCTGCTAAAACGAGGTGTGCCCGATGATGCGCACACGGCCCGTTGGGCCTATCGCGTGTGCAAGAATTTGTGGATCGATGAGTTGCGATCTCGGGAGGTACGCGTAAGACACGCAACCGGAGTAATGCAGACTCGCGATTCAGTGGAAGTTTCTCCCTCTGCTGAAGTGCAGTCTGAAGGAGAGCGAAGCCTCGCGGCGGTCAACGAGGCATTGGCGGCGTTACCAGAGGAGCAGCGATTAGCGCTGACCCTAGTCGCAGTTGAAGGCAAAAGCTATGCCGATGCGGCTGAGATTTTAGACGTACCGATCGGAACGATCATGAGCCGGATTGCTAGGGCAAGAAAGCAGTTAATCAAGGTTGTGGCTTAAAGGACTGAGTAAAGCCACAGCAGAGCAAAGTAAGGGAACGAGTTACGGAAACGGTTTGGTCGCTGGAACTTCGCGATCGGACCGCTTTAGCAGCCAGATTTTTAGGGCATAGACAATTTAGACACGCTGGCTCTGAGTTTAGCGAGTTCAGCAACAACACGATACGAGTGAAACAGACCAAATGAAGCAGACGGATAAGCATTGGGAACTTTCCGACACAGACGCAGAATTGGTGTCGCAATATATTGACGGGGAACTCCCGGCAAGCGAGT
>JBCCNK010000204.1:0-6618 GCA_039025875.1 Pseudomonadota bacterium | reverse complement strand
TCGGTGTCCCTCTCGAGCAATGGCTCCATTGATCCCGGCGCCGAGCTGCTCCCAGTTCAAACCGTTCCATTGGAAGACCCTGACTTGACCGGAGAAGTCCCCCGCCGCTGTAGTGTCGCGGGGTGCGCCTATTGCCACTATGTTGCCATTGCTCGAGAGGGACACCGAAGAACCGGAAAGACTGAACGCGTCTTCGCCATCGATGTTATCCCCTAACTGTTGCCACTCGCCTTCCGTAAAGCGATACACACGAACTTGCCCGGTGTTGCCGCCATTTGCCCCGGACCCGTCGTTAAAGGGCGCCCCGACTGCTAAGGTCAATCCGTCTCCAGACAGGGAAATAGCTTTACCGAATTGATCTTCGAAGTCCGGACTTCTGATCGTGCGACCCAGCAGTGCCCAGTCGTCGTTGTTCCAGCGAAACACCCGCACGGTACCTTCATCGTCATTTCTATTGAGGCCGATTGCTAACGTCCGACCATCGGAGGAGAGAGAAACAGACTCAACTGTGTCGCGCGAACCGATAGCACCCGATTGAGCACTGAGATTGTTTTCGAAGGACGACTCCCAGCCATTCCCACCGATTTCGAAAACACGGACGTAGCCGGGAAGGTCGTTGTCATCGAGCCGCGCGCCCACCGCCAGAAAGTCACCGTTGGAGGATAAGGCCACGGTGTTCCCAAACTCGTCTTCTCGCGATCCATTGATATCCCCCCCGACTTGCGTCCGCCGTGCGCCATCTCTGCGGAACACGCGGGCATGGCCAGAGCTAATGCCTCCGCCGTCATTGAAGGATGCTCCAACAGCCAGCGTCAGCCCATCTTTGGACAAGGCAACCGCTTCACCAGCCGTGTCACCGGTGGTCTCTCCGTCGATATCGCCGCCGAGCTGAAGTGCTGTCGGGCGGAACGTATCAAACACGTTAATCGTGGCCGTGGCGCTGGTGCCGATGCGACCAAAAAAAGCATTTGCGGCAAATGCCTGAAATTCGAAGTTGTCGATACCGGTAACGCCGGGGTTAGGCGTGTAGATAACTTCTTCACTCACGAAACTGCCAGCGGTAACCGCCTGGCCCACGGAATCCGTTAGCGCGCCGTTCGACGGCGTCGATAAAATGGTATAGCGAATGATTTGTTGGGCGAAAAAGTCTGACCCCTCAAGGGGAATCGTGATCGACTGCGGCGATGCTGCGGTGTTGATGGGCGTTGCAGCAAACACATCGATGGCAGTCGGCAAGCGATCTTCGACGAAATAAAAATCTTTGACCGCAATATCGTCTCCGCCGGTGTCTTCGTCGTAACGAATTTCTGCAAAGGGAACCGAGCTAACGACTCCAACAAAACCGTTGGTTGGTAGGGCATCGCCTACCGGTATTTCTTCGATCAGGACACCTGTAGATGTGAGAAGCTGAATCGATTCTCCTACGGAGCTGTTGTTGTCCTGCAGGAAAAAACCGAAGGCTCGCAGCCGATTGCTGGGTGCCGTAACTCGCACACTCCAATCATCATCTTCACCGTTATCGATATCACCCGGCGATAGGGCATTGTCGAAGTTAGGAAGGTTATTGCTGGCGCCCTCGTCGTCATCGAAGGTTATGGCCTCCGCCTTGAGCGCGGTGAATTCAAAATCGAAACCTAAGTCGGTGTTTGCTCGATTGAAGGTGAGTGTACGAGTGCCCGGATTTTGCACTGCACCGACGCCCCGATTGCGTGTGGGGGCCGAACCCTGCTCATCTGCCTTCGCGATATTCGTGGCGCTGGTCGCGAACACCTCGGCTGTCTCTAAAACCGCGGCGTTAAACTGGCTCAGACTGGTAAACAGCCGAACGTCGACCTGTATTTGTGCCTGTACGTAGGTAGACGCGCACGTCAGCACCAGGCCTGCGAGTAAGAAAGCAAAGCCCTTTGGCTTGTGTTTCTGGGCGTAACTCACGACACGCGCTCGCCAGCTGTGTTCAACACCTTAGCTTTGGAAGACTGTATGCAAGTCAAAATACTAGGGTATCCATCTAGCGGGCGTTATTTTTAGCGTTCTGGGCCGCACGAGTATCTCACGCAATGGTTGTGCGCGCACCAACATGGTTAGCGCGCTAGATGGGCGGCTCTGACTTCTTTAGTGCTAAATCACCAACTGATGACGAAGGATGCCGTCCGGGAGGTCTTAAGCGATCTGCCCACGTCCTGCGATACTAAGACGCACTTCTATCGGTTGCCGCCTTCAAAAGAGGAATGTTCAATCCTGGACGCATAGGAGCATCACCCGCATCGACCGGATCGGACCCTGCTTCTATCTCTTCTGGGTCTGAGAACCCGTCTCCATCGGTATCGGCGGCGTTCGGGTTTGTTCCAAGTTCCGCTTCCCGATTGTCACCGATGCCATCCCCGTCGCTATCGGTGCTCTCTGAGGGATCTTCTGGAAATGCATCTTCGCTATCGGGCGTGCCGTCGTTATCAAAGTCATTGGGAAAAGCGTCGCGGTGGTCCTGCTGGCCATCGCCGTCAGTGTCGAACACGATTTCGCTAAGCGAGTTGCAGCCAGGCGCATTGTTTTCGATATCAAACGGATCGTTGAAAAAGGCGACATCGGGCACCTGGCCGTTCCCGGGCCCACTCTCCCCGTCGTCCACATTATCGAGGAGACGCTGCAGCGAGCTGCAATCACTGAGAGACCGGTTCCCAGTCACAAAAATTCCGCGTACGTCAATCAGGCTGGCAAGTCCGCTGATGTCAGTGAGCTGTGCGAGGTCAAAGATGGTGACAGCGTCAGCCGATTGGAGGCTCGAGAATGCGGTGACAGACTCCAGATCAGGACTATCATCGATCGAGAGGTCTTTCACACTTAAAAGTGAGCTAAACCCGGAGATCGAAGTGAGTTGGTCCAGCACACTGCCAGCAAACTCAAGGTCACCACGAACTGTCTGTAATCCGTTAAACCCGCCCAATTCCGTTACGCGCTGGGTGGAATCGAAAACAAGTTCTCCGCTTATTTCTTCTAGCGTGGGCCAGCCGTTGATTGCTGAGGGTAGATCTAACTCGCCTTCATAGCGCAGCGTGCCTACGATTTTCTCGATCGACGAAAATCCATCCAATGAGACTACGTTTCCGCTCAGACGTACCGTTGGGGTTACCAGCGTTAATAGCGGGCAATCTGTCGTTACATTGTTGGCAAATGAGTCGACGTCATTCTGACTATATGCCCCGCTCGGGAGACCGACACCGCAGGGCAGAACAAGGTCGCCCCATTCGATTCGTATGCTTTGCAGATACATGCCGCCGATGGCGGCGGTGGTTCCATCTCCAAAATTGACACGGAGCAAATCATCTGCGATTCCCTCCGGTTCGATACTCATTGTTAATCCGTCTACGGTAAGCACGGTCACCCCATCGATGCGGAGCAGATCTAGATCAATGTAGTCCGTAGTACTCCCCGAAGCTCCTTCAAAGAATGAGTCTAAACGGTCGGAACCCAGGAAATTGAGCCTTGTGGTACTTCCGCTTTTGCCAAGGGTAATCACATAGCGGCGCGATCCGTCGGCTACTTCAATGAGGGTCCCCGGTCCGGCTTCTCTTGAGGCCCCGATCACTCGTAGACGCGCCGTCATGCGGAAGTCCGTGGTAGAGCCGAAACCGGGCAAGTCCGCAGAATCGAGCTCCCAACGTGCTCGCCCGGAGCCGTCGTCATCGCTAATCTGCCAAACCGGTAAGTCGCCAAAATCCGCGTCGATTGCCATCGCATTCACATCGACGGACCCCGCCGTTGTGCTGTTCCAACCCGTTGCGGCTGGGTTGTCGCCATTAGAAGTACTTCGAGAAGGTGGTTGACTACCCGGAGCGGGTTGTCCGCTCGCTGTGGTTGCTGCTAAGCAGAAAAACGTAAGTATGAGCAGCCACATTGGCCGCACAAGCAATGGCGTGAGCTTCCCATATGGGCGGTTCTGCTCTGTTACTAGGGTGGTGTTCATGAACCTGTAATCCCGTTAGTAAGCTTACTATCAAGGCATCGCGTTATAAAAAAGCCGCCAACAAAAGTTGACTTTGCCAGTCGACGTGCCCCGAGAGAAGTTGCCGATCGCTTTTTGTTTCAGGTGAATGACCCAACGTATGAACAGACGTAATGCTTAGTGGAAGGGTCGCGCATGGCTATGTGCTCAGTCAATCCTTCGAATCTACGCGGGCTGGCCAGTTACTGAGAGCGTGGGCCCACCACTCGAATTAAGATCGATAAAGTTGTCTAAAATCACCGATCACTCACGCCAGCAGACGAACGACGAGAGCCTGTATTGTTGGAACCGGGCGAGGCGAGGGTACCCGAGAGAGCTGACTGAGCTAGCAGCACCAGTACCTCGTCTAGAAATAAGCGGCAATATCGATTGCCACTGGTTACACCGCTATCGGCAATAGCGTCAGCATAAAAAGATGCGTAAGCGTCTGCCGCGGGTGTTCCGGTGATACGCACATTTCAGCACCGACTACTGATTCGCCTCAAAAAGCAGCCATACCGGTAACCCAGACAGGCCGGGCACGTCGCCGGCGTCGTTAGGATCACTTCCTGCCTCGATCTCTTGATTGTCACCGAAGCCATCACCGTCCGAGTCGTTCTGCTCCGCCGGATCTAGGGGGAACGCATCCAGACTATCCACTACGCCGTCGCCGTCGGTGTCGCGCTCCGACGGGCCACAACCTTCGGTGTCAATGTCTACAGTCTCGCTGCTCGGAGTGCTATTGCAGCTGTCGCGGTCATCGAAAAGTCCATCACTGTCGCCGTCGTTCACCTCTGTGCTACTGGTAAATACGGTGCCGAAGTATTCGTTTTCGTTCGCCACTTGAGCCTCACGAATACGTAGCGTGTCGAAGGCGACGTTCGAGCGTACGCCAATAAAATTACGACCCTCCGACGGCGGCGTGATGAACTCAAATTCGAACAGCTCGCCGCCATTACGAAGCAAGGTCACTGTGAAAGTGGAGGGCGATGCGCCTCCGGACTCATCGTCAAAGTCTACGCCGAGTGCAAACACAAGACCGGCCTGGCTTTGGATATCTAGGTCCTCAACTCCATTTAGCGCCAGCTCGATATTGTTGTCTCCCTCAAAATCGGCAGACCAATTCGCGAAATTCAGAGATGACTCGGAACCGGTGGAAAACGCAACGTCGCCGCTAACAAAAGGCTCGTTGGGGTTGTTCAATACAGCGTAGGCGCCAGAAGCTTCCTGCACGTCGGTGATCTCAAGGAAAGCCTGCCGCTCGTCAAACAGTGCTGCGGTCAGGTTAGGCTCGAAGGCATTCAGGCAATCATCTGGGCTCAGTGCTCCGGCGGCGTTGTCGCGGATGCTAACGTTCTCTCCGACGAAATCGCTATCAGCGTTGTGTGGCCTTATTGGCCAGCCCAGCACTGAAGCAAGTGCGGAGCAATCGGCCAGCGAGGTGTTGTTTTCTACAAATAGCAGGTTTCTTACGCTGGTGAGTCCGCGCAGTCCATCTAGATTGGTCAGGGCTTGGTTTTGCGAAACGACCACATCCCTCGCTCTGGTGATCGCGCTAAGACCGTCAATTTGGGTCAGCGCATCGTTTCCCACAATCCTCAATAGACTATTTACGATGGTGATGCCGCTTAAGCCGTCTAGGTTTGTCAGGGCCGGATTCAGTGCGAACCACAGGTCGCCGCCCACGCTAGTGAGTCCACTTAGTGCATCAACGTTGGTTAGGCCGGGGTTTTGATCGAAAAACACGCCAGCCCCCACGCTGTTAATCGCGCCGAGGCCGTCGATGTTACTGAGGGCGGTATTTCGAACGAGAGAGAGTGCCCCATCTACATGGTTAAGGTCCCGTAGGCCGTCGAGGTTAGTGATGCTCGAATTATTCAGAACCCGAAGGTTACCCGTCACTACTCTGCAGGTACCCCCATTACCAAAATTGCTCTGAAAGGCATCGACGTCGGCCTGGGTGAAGAGATCGATATTCGCAGATGAGCACTCCAGCGGCTGCGCAACAGCGGCGGGAATCAGCACACCGCTTCCTAGTAATCCTAGGAGTAACAGTGAATGGATTCGCTGCGAAAATGGCATGCGCTTTTCTGGTTTTAAGACTAGTCCTGTCCAGACTAACAGAAAGCACTCCCGGCTGAGACCTGCTCATTGAGCCATTCTCGAAGGGTAGCTTTGCACAAGCTCGGAAACACATCGCCTTGGTGTCGATTGTGAGTTTGTCGAGTTTCTTTGACAGTTCACTTAATGGCCAGTGGGATCTATATGGAGATTTTGAATCTGAGAATTGAGCTAGCTGTCACCCACAATCCAAACAAATGCTGGCAGATGAGGGCTTTTACACAAGAATTCGCTGACTGTCCGCTTTGCACTCGCGACCGTTAATACTCCAGAGGGGCTCTAAGCACCTCGTTTTTCCGCTAGCAACCATCTGCGCCTGTAAACCCACACGGCAATAAGCGATGCGACTGTGGGAACCAGCCCGATCGCCAAGCCCTTGAGTAGCTTCACGTTTGCAGCACCCGTGTCGATATCGTGTCGGTGGTTCCAGATCTCCACAATCTTGCCGTCTGAATCAAAGCGAAAAACATTAATGATCGGTATCTCGTTATTGCCGCCCATCACTTTAAACATCAGAG
>JBCCNK010000203.1:0-6628 GCA_039025875.1 Pseudomonadota bacterium | reverse complement strand
CTTCATCCTCAGCAGCCAGGTTTATACCAATGCGCGAGATCTCGCGCGCTTCGGGTTGCTCTATCTGCAGGGTGGCGTCTTTGCGGGTGAGAGATTCATCTCACCGGAGTGGATTGAGTTTGTTCGAACGCCCGCTCCGGCATCCAGTGTTCGTGGTCATGATTACGGTGGTCAGTGGTGGCTGGTGCCCGACGACCGCAAAGACGATGTCCCTGCTGATGCTTACAGCACGGCCGGCAACCGGGGTCAGTACGTCGTCGTTGTCCCCTCGCACGATCTGGTGATCGTCCGACGAGGGCTCGACTACGGACGGCAAGGGTTCAATCGCTGGGATCTGACCCGCGAGGTTTTGCGGGCCATCCCCACCAGCAAGCCATGAACTACTGGACCGACTACAACGCAAATAAAGGCGGGTAGAGACCAAACGTGTTCACAGGCCGCGCCGCACCCGCGCGGCACGCACGGTGTTTCGCAGCAGACAGGCAATCGTCATGGGCCCCACCCCGCCCGGTACAGGTGTGATCGCCGAGGCAACCTGCCGCGCCTCTTCAAAGTGCACATCGCCGATCAATTTTGGTTTTTCATCACCAGCCGGGGTTACCCGGTTAATACCAACGTCGATGACAACGGCACCGGGTTTAATCCAATCGCCACGAATCATCTCCGGCCGTCCTACAGCTGCCAGAAGCACATCGGCCTGACGGCAGACTGACGGCAGATCACGCGTTCGACTATGAGCTGTGGTTACAGTGCAGTGCTCGCGCAGCAGCAACTGTGCCGCAGGCTTACCGACTATGTTGCTACGGCCGACAACGACGGCGTGCGCGCCTGACAAGTTCAGGTCATTAACGCTGCGAAGCAACAGCAGACAACCGAGCGGAGTGCAGGGTACGAGCGCACTCTCATCGCCGTTCAACAATGCGCCGCTGTTCAGCGGGTGAAATCCATCGACATCCTTCGCCGGCACGATGGCCTCGATGACGCGCCGCTCATCAATGTGCTCGGGGAGTGGCAACTGAACCAGAATACCGTCGACCTCGGAATCGGAGTTGAGATCGTCAACCAAAGCCAGCAGAGTTGCTTCATTCGTCGAAGCCGGTAGCCGGTGGGTGATACTACGCATGCCGACTTCCTCGGTCTGGCGGCCCTTGTTTCGCACGTAAACCTGGCTGGCCGGGTCTTCGCCGACAAGAACAACCGCGAGAGATGGAGTGATCAAGTGCTCTCTTTTCAGGGCGGACACGTCACCTGCAATATCGGCGCGCAAAGCCTGCGCAACGGCCTTTCCGTCAATGATCTGGGCGGTCATACGCTTGAATATTCCTAAATCGTCGAATTCGCGGCGGCGCGAACCATAGCACGGGCAGCGCGGCGAACGAGCCAATAGGCGATAGGTGGGTAGCCCACGAGTGCTAACCGGCAGGCCGCAACAGCGGAGTGATGTAATCATCCGGTTTTAGGGCAAGCGTGGGAACGTTGCATTGGGCGAGCAGTGATTCAGTCGTTGGTCCGATAAGTACGCCAGGATGCCGAGAAGAACCGACATTGCCCAGCACCATCAGCCCCGCATTGGTTTCGTCGAGGGCTTCAAGCACCGCCGATACGGGCTCCTGGCAGCGTAATACAGGGGCAAGTTCCACTTTCGCCGGCAGTGAATCCGCCAGCGACTTCAGCGTCTCGTCGAACCAGGTTTGGGTTTCTACGCGTTGCTGCGACCTGTAGAACTCTCGCCCTTTCTCATCCAGTTTAAGACTGGGATGTTCCAAAAGTTCGTGGCCGAACGGTTGCCAGGCGTGCATTACGTGCAGCCGTCCACCCCGCGCGATGGCGTAGTCTGCTGCGATTGCTAACACGCGCTGAGCAAAAGTGTCGGCCCGCGCCGCGAGCGGGCCATGATCCCGATCTATCGCAACCAGTGTGTCCGTATCAGGCAGTGAATCCGCCCCTGGTTCTTCTGCCCGGCGAAGGTTGGGATGAATAGCCCAAACGGCGCAGGGGCACTTACGCATCAGGTGCATACCTGTGGCGTTGAGGCCGGCGGCTGGACCGGCATCATCCTGCTTACTGATATGCACGACTAGGTCAAAACCCTGCTCAATTACTTGCTCGGTAATGGCTATGAATGGCTCTCCGGCAAACACCCCGTAGTCGATTTCCATGTGCTCGGAAAACCGCTCGCAGATTTGTCGGAGCCGCTGAAACGCCAGAGACCAGCGCAGCTCGTGGACGCGCTCGACAACGCCCATGGCATCAATAGCCTTGGGCTGGGACGGCACAACTTCGCAAACAGTGATGCTCGCGCTGTGAGCGAGAGCCTGGACGATCACCTGCTGAAGGCAGACTGGATCGTCAATTTCGGCATAGACAAGTATCTTTTTAACAGCAATACCTCGGTCGCTGAATCAATGCTGGTGCATTTGCGAGTTCTGTACAGATGCTGAAGAAAAAGCATCCCACTGCAACTCGCCGCGGTAGCGAACTATAACCTTCCCCCCATCGTAGATGGCAAAAAGATGCAGCCAGCCGTTATCAACGAGGTCGCGCACATGCTGGTGCTTTTCGAGCACCTGGTTTATCGCTGTGATCGGTGCGGCCAAAAAAACCGAGAGGCGCAGGGGTTCGTGGACTGGGCCGTCCCCATTGTCGACTGACTGAAGAGGAAGTCCCACCCGCAGATCGCCCCCCTGCCCTTCAAATACGCCGATACCCCCCCCTACAACATTGTGCAGAATCTTGTTTCCGCTTCCGAACACGCGATTATCGATAGTTGACGCGTAGTACTGCAGACTGATCCAACTCGCGACAATCATCGGCGCAGTGATGATCAGCTCCAGTGTCTTGAACTCCGTGTCCTGCGTGTGATCGTAGGAGTGGAGAAAGCAACGCCCCCTAGGGTCGAGTTTGCTGGTCATGGAGCGCGGCGCCGCGACAAACCCGGCACAGCCAGCAAGACCCCCTTCGGGTCGCACCTGACTCCAGTCGTTCGCTCGACGGAGCATTTCACTAAGCGTCGCCCGCTCTGGATCCAACATCTGGGCTGCGGAGCGATCAGCGCGCGCAAGCGCACCCGCCCGGTCTAGGTTGGTTCTAAGAGTTTGCAGATCCGATCGGTGAGTCACCGGTAATGAATCGGTATCAAACAACTCGAGAGCGTCAGTCGTGGTGTTGTGAAGTGCCGCCAGAAATACCGTATCTTCAGGGACACAGTAGCCACGCGAGACGAGTGCCGCTCTTACCTGCTGATCGTTGAGAATTGTCACCGCCAGACGTGTAGACGCTTCATCGCTCTGACCGCCAAAGGCTTCACAATCCGTTCCACTCGCATGGGCATTGTTGGTACCGGATGACACGTATCCGGTGAGCATGACGATCCTGGCAAAATGCGATTTGAGCGACATACTCGCCAGCATGTTTTCAGCGAAATCTACCTGGCACGAAAGACCCAAACTCTCGCTGCTACCGTCCACAGCTCGAACCTGTGACCCGAGGTCGGAGGCAACCCAAGGCAGGAGCCCGTAAAAGCGAGGGTTGGGCTCCGGCCGGGACGAGCGCGGGGAATGAGCCGCGAATCTAAAGCCATTCACCAGACCAAAGCTCCCGACGAATATGAAACTGGAGACTGCGGAGTTTTTAAAGGCACGCCACCCTCGCTCTAACTGACGAGCGAGCTTGACCCGACGTAGGAGTCGGCTGGATAGCTCCTCCGTGTGCCCATTGACCGTCTCGCGCACTCGAACTGCCGGAGTCGGTAGTAAAGGACAGTGAGCCGACCCCTGCTTATTAGCCAGCGGCGTATGTTCTTTGGGTAGACCAAAAAAGCCCGCAAAACCCAATGTCTCCGTAGTCTCACTGACCTGCTCCAGCGCACGCATGAGCACCTCGGAGCCAACGTCGATGCAAAAAATGGCCTGAACCTGCGGTCGCTCAGCCGCCGACGACTCGGGAGCGGCCTGAAGCTGACTTACGAGTTCGCGTTGCCAAGCGAATTCGTAGGCTGTCTGCGCAATCTCCAGGGCGCGTTCCGCACGCGATGCCGGCCGAGACAGCAGAGAATCGGCATCACATCCGGTGATTGATCGCCGCCAAGACAGTTCAATGCCCTGTACTACCTCGCCGCGCAGAACCAACAGCTCCCAGGACAGACGAATCGCGAGCATATCGACGATCAACTCTGGCTCTGACCCGGCCAGCTCCCGCTGCCAGCTCCTGAACCGCGCGAACGCAACCCACCCACCGATGGTCATCTGAAGGCGGTGCAGGTACAGCTCTACGAGGTCATCGGGGATGGAAAGGCGATTCAAACACCACTCGCATGCCTCGGTGGCGTCTTCTGGTAAATCCGCGAGAATCTCTTGCGCTGCATCGATTCCCAGTACCACATCGCTGCAGTCGATTCTCATCTCTGCGAGCCAAGCCTTAAATGGACTGAGCTCCCGGAAAGGTGAGGGCCAGGCCGCCTGGCCGGCGTCGAAATAGCCGGACGCCCAATAGGAAATGCGCTCCACCACGTGCGACGGCCAGTCAGTATCGGCCAGTTCCCGAGCGACACTTGCGACCGTTGGTAGCGCTTGCACTTTAATTGCTCCGCCCTTGGCTAACTCATCAGCAAGATGCTCCACCTGTATTCCTGCGCAATCTCCGACTATGTGAATCGCTTCGTCTACGTCCTCCGCCTTGACCCGCTGACTAGCAAGCGCATTGGCATAAAACTCCGGAGACATATACATGCGAGCTTCGCACGCTAGCGAGATGCGTCTTGCTGCAACAGAGAATCCCTCTTCGGCGATCCCAAGAAAGGGATTCACCGCTACGAAGCCATCGAGGGGCCAGACGGGAGCGACCCTCCGCAGCGATCGCTGCACCGCCTGCCGGACGACCGGCTTACTCTTATGGACTCCGGGGAACTTTATGACCTGTGATGACTCATCTGAGCTCATCCGATTGTCCTCGTGATATCAGCGTTCCGCTCCCGGGGTGGGAGTGACAGAAACTGGTTAGAAAGTTGATTGATGTAGAACCCGTTCGAGGTGTGTACCCAAAACGCCTGCCATAAACGCCGTTTTTTCAGCCATGGAATCGCCCACTGCAATGAGGTGATCACAGCGAACGTAACGAGAACAAAAGCGAAGATAAATCCACTCGCTGTGGATAGGGGCCCTGGAGTTGCTACGGCGCCTGCTAACAACTGCTCGCACGCCGCCTGCAGCGAAAAATAAATAGTGCCAAGTAGAACTGACGCGCCCGCAGCGCGCAGTGCCGCTGTCACGCGGGATGCACCGCGACTCGCTTGAGCAACCAATTGCATGGCACCCATGGAGATGACGAGCCAAAGCCCGATGATCGCGGGATGCAGCGCAAACGCGTCGCCGCTCAATTTGACAAAACCGAGAAACAGTGTCGTTGCGACAGCGAATCCGAAAACAACGCTTTCGAATCGCGGCTGAGCCTCGCGACCGGACAAGCCGTTAACTCGGACGGGATCTACGCTGCTACCTAAGGCTAGAAACGCGTGTGCTTTGTGAAGTGAGTGCGCAACGATGTGTAAGGTCGCAGAGCCGAAAACGCCTAGGCCACACTGCATCAGCATGAAGCCCATCTGCGCGACGGTAGAGTAAGCTTGAGTAACTTTCACGCTGCGCTGCGTGAGCATTACCAGCGAGCCGTAGAGGGCGCTCGCACCGCCAATTACGATGAGCAGGAACATCCCGACACCACTGCTCGCCAGGACGTCCGAGAAACGCAGAAGTAACATTCCACCAGCGTTCACCACTCCTACGTGGAGCAGGGCCGATACCGGTGTCGGTGCGTCTGCGATTTCCATCAGCCAGCTGTGGGTTGGAAACTGCGCGCACATGAAAATCGCCGCCAGGGCTAAACATACCGCCGCGCTGCCCCAGAGACCCAAGTCACTTGTCCCGGCAGCCAACGAAGACTCAACGACCGCATTCATCTCGGCAATGTTCGACGTGCCCGAGATCTTCCAAAGGCTTACGACGGCAAGCAGTAGCGCTACTTCGCTGCAGCGCGAAAAAAAGTGCTTCTTACGGGCGGCGAGAACGACTGCGTGTCGCTTGGGGTAAAAGTTGAGAAGGCGCTGCACTGAGCGGTTGATGGAGAACCACGCCAAAAGCAAGAGCCACACATTGCCGGCACAAATAAACAGCGTGAGCGCTGCGAGCGTTTGACAGAGCCCGCTAAGGACATGTCCTTGGCCTGCTTCGCCCGCCAGATACGCATGACTGTAGCGAACGATAATGAGCCCGATGAAGCTAACGGTGATCAGCAATATTGCGCTTAGGCGGTCGACACTAAACGACAGCAGAGTGCCGGCAACTCCCGGCGCAGCAAATGCCTCCGCATCGCCAGGAATTGTTTGGAACAATGTGAATAGTGAGAGGCCAACGGCAAGCAGACCGAATCCGAACTGGAGAGAACTTTGCCATCGATAAACAGACGTGCACACATCACCCGAAATTGGAAAGCTGGCAAAGAGCCAAGCCAGCGGGATCAGCACGCCAGAGCTTAACAACGACTCCATTCACCTATCTCTTCGTTTTCACTCCGAGAAATGTACGCATCGAGTCTGAAAGTAATTAATTGAATGTTTCTATCTATCCGTTAATATTTT
>JBCCNK010000202.1:0-6647 GCA_039025875.1 Pseudomonadota bacterium | reverse complement strand
TGGAGGGAGCCGCAGCGGGGCAAGAGATTGATCAGGTGAACTACTCACTGGGGTCACCTGAGAACGTAGTTGTCGTTGCCCGCTCCGAGGATCACGGTCCGGGCATGGTCTACGTGATCGAAGAAATGGCGAGTCTTCAGCCGCTTTGGGAGGTGTACCGCGACCGGGTTTATGCCGATGTCGCTTTCTTCGAAACACCGCACGGCGGCGCTGTGTTCTCGGTGGGTACCATGACCTGGTGTGGCTGCCTCAGTCACAACGGTTACGAGAATGGTGTGTCGACCATCACGGAAAACGTTATTCGGCGCTTTATCGACGACACTCCGTTCGAGTTAGCCTGAATGCGCCCATGCACGTCCTTCAACACCAAAAGCTCTCGGGTCAGGCAGAGCCACACCGTCTATTCAACACGCTTTTCGCTCTGTGATGCTGATGGGGCGGTGGCGTCGAAGGCGACCGTGGGCGGTTGTGTTGGCACTGCCCCTGCTGTTCTTAATGATTGATGGATTGTCATCCATGGGGCCCGATCAAGCGACGCTCAGGCGCGTGTTCTCGAAGGAGCTTCAGAACCGAGCGGTCGGACTTCTCGCCACTCAGCAACTTCAAATCGACCGGGCAGGCCTGCCGGACGGAGTATTCTGGCGCGCCTACGCGGCGCTGGAAGCCTTTAATCGCTGCGTGTACGCGCCGTACGCGCAGCGGTACGAGCTGACCGTCGACGCGACGGCAACATCGAAGGTTGCCGCGAAGGCGGCTAGGTTGCTGTTCCGACTCTCATCCAAACACTACGGCAAGATGTTAGCGGACGGTGCTCGTCGACACACAGAGCGACTCAAGCCGCTCGTTGATCTTTCACCGGCGATGGATCGCGCGTTCTTCCTCTACGTCGTAGAGCAGGAACGGGTACAGATTTTGGCAAACGAGAAAGTGCGCCTTAGCGATTTTAAGGGTGCAAGCGATGTTTTACGCGACGTGGTGAAGCGCCATGCCGCCGCTGGCTTCCACGACTGCGCTTCGAATCTAGGGCAGAAAACCGAAGCCGAACCCTAACGCAGTTGCAGTTTGGCCTTTGCTGGCACTTAAGGGGCCGAGGTCGAACCCGCAGGTAGCATTGCATTGAAAATAATTAACATAACTGTTGTAATGTGAATGAATCGCCTTTAAGCTTGTTAGGTGATCAGGGAACGCCCAAACGTTAGACACCAATAATTCTGAGAGGCCCTTATGAAAATTGTGATCATCGGTGCTGGAATCGGGGGGCTGCTCGCCAGCCACGAACTTACCAAGCGTGGACACGAGGTCGAGATCTACGAAGCCACAGACCGCGCTGGCGGACGCGGCCGGCGAATCCAACGCCCGGGCACTGATGACTGGGCCGACGTTGGATCGCAATATTTCATAGGCAGCTATGACAACATTCTTCGTGTCATTGACGAAGTGGGTCTTGGCCACAAGAAGCGACTAGTGAAGGGGAACGTCCGGTTCTTCACCGGACCGAGTCCGGAACAGTCTTTTAAGCTCAATCCAAAGCGACCATGGTTTAAGGGGGGAGGGGTTTTAGACAACCTCGCTTATTTCTGGTTCGCAGGAAAGCTCTTGCTCACCAATAAGAGCGCTAGGTACGCGCCGTCACCGCGGGGTGTCAAAGTTGACAAAATTCTCGCCGCGGAAAGCACGCGAAGCCAGTTTGTGCGTGATTACCTCCTGCGGTTCGCTACTCGGATGGGGTTGCTGAACGACCTTGAGGATAGCAAGGTCCAGACGCTTCATATTCAGCATCAGCTCGCCAGCTTTGGTACGCATCCAACGATTACGTTAGAAGGCGGTACCGCGAGTCTGCATGCGGAACTTGCGCAGCGAGCGAACATTCACTTTGAAACACCGGTAGAAGCATTGATTGAGGAGAGCGGAGTCGTGTCGGGCATCAAGCTGATGAACGGGAACACGGTCGCGGCCGATCACGTCATTGTGGCGGCGAACGCGGTGCACGCTGCGAAGCTTGTTCCGAGCTCGTGGGCATTAGAGAAGACTTACCTATCGGCGCTGGAACAACCGCCTGCGATCATCGTATCTCTGTTCTTAAATGGCCCCCTGCCCGAGGACGATATCCTCTCCTACTGCCTCCCTTGGGATAGCGATACGCACGTTACGTATTGCACTGACGCGAATCAAAAGGGCACCGGTAACACGCCGTCCGGGAAGACCACCTTGCAAGCGTGGATCGTGAACCCAAAATCCGCCGAACTGGCAGGGCACTCTGACGAGGAAATTGTTCAGATTGCTCGACAAAACATTGCGCCCTACATGCCGCATGTTGAGCCAATGATCGAGAGCTACGCGATTACGCGTCATCCGCTGACGATTCCGCAATTTTGGGTGGGACACAATGAGCGAACACACGACTTCCTTGATTCCGTGGATCAACGCAACGGCGTGTCGTTCTGCGGTGACTATATCTCCAACGGCAACATGGAAAGTTCGGCATGGTGTGTGCAGCGACTGGTGAAGCGGCTCGAACAACAGCCAGCCCCGGCTACTGTCGAGTCGAAGTCGCCGCCCGCTGTAGCGGCGTAAGAAAACAGAGCATCGCTCACACTAAGACAAACTCGTCCACCATAGGGATGTTTGTCGGAGAGCGGACCGGAACTCGCTGAACGCATGAGCTGGGCCCTTGGCTACTACAAACAACCGGGAACTAGTGGCTCCAGCGTTCAGCTACGCTTGGTCGATGCAAACACCAAATCCGAGTCTTCGGTACTACTCACTCTTTAGATACAAATCACAAGGACCGCGCAATGGCCTACAAAAACCATCAGGATCGGAAGTTTGATGTCGTCGTGTTCGGCGCGACGGGCTTCACGGGCAGACTCGTTGCCGAGTATCTGGCAACGTCGTATGCCAACGACGATTTCCGATGGGCGATGGCCGGACGCAACCTTGAGAAGCTCGTCGCTGTGCGTAACGAGATCCAAGCTCCTGACGATACTCCTTTGATTCAAGCGGACAGTACAGATAGAGCCAGCCTGGATCGCCTGTGCGCTCAGGCAAAAGTTGTTATTAGCACCACGGGGCCGTACACCTTGTACGGCGATTCGCTCGTTGCGGCTTGTGTGTCTTTGGGAACCGATTATGTCGATCTCTGTGGCGAGGACAATTTTATCTACGACAGCGTGCAGAAGTACTCGGATGAAGCCGCCAAGTCTGGTTCGCGAATCTTGTTTTCCTGCGGTTTCGACTCGATCCCCTTTGACCTCGGCGTCAAATACACACAGAACAAGGCGATGGCCAAATTCGGCGAAGTCTGTCAGGTAGTGCGTGGTCGTGTCACCGAACTTAACGGTCAGTTCTCAGGCGGCACGATTGCGAGTATCAAAGCCGGTGTCGGTGTCGCCATGCAGAGCGATGAAAATATGCGGCGTGCCTTGAATCCGTTTGCGCTGACGCCCAGCGGCGAAGGCCCGAGGCAACCCGATGGCTCAAAGCCGATGTTTGAGGAGGATCTCGACAGCTGGGCAGCACCGTTCGTAATGGCCGCGATCAATACCAAAAACGTACACCGCACCAATGCGCTTCTTGGACATCCCTATGGCACTGATTTTGGCTACTCCGAGATGATGCTCACCGGTCCAGGAGACTCGGGAAAGTCACTGGCCGAAGCGATGGCATCGGATCGTTCGATGATGAGTGATGACGCGCCCAAACCTGGGGAGGGACCTTCTCGTGAAGCGCGGGAGAACGGCCACTACGCCGTAATTTTTCTAGGCGAGACGGCCAGTGGCAAAACTATCACCGGCAAAGTATCCGGGGACATGGATCCCGGCTACGGCTCAACTTCCAAGATGCTCTCAGAGTCGGCGATTTGTCTCATCCGTGGAAGTCAGGGAACGCAGACCCAAGGAGGCATCTGGACGGCCGCGGCGTCGATTGGAGATGACCTTCTCGCTGTGCTGCCGAAGAGGGCTGGCGTGGTATTCACGCTCGTTGACTGATGCACAGAGGGGTACGTCATGCGCCCGTTTGTAAACTCGATACGGACTGTGGCTACCTTTCTATACGCCTGGTCAATCAGGCGAATGGGCGTGCCGACGAAATCCGACGAACTCTCGAACATTCCTGCTTTTCGAACGGTGGGCGATCGGTATTTGACGTCTGGTCAACCTTCCGAGCGCCAACTCCAACAACTCAGCGCCCTTGGGATTACAACCGTCATCAATTTGGCTCCTCAAAGCCTTTTTGAAAACTCAGTAGTTCGCGAGGCCGAGATTCTCGCTGAAAACCATATTGCGTATACACACATCCCGGTTGTGTTTAGTGCGCCGACCGAGGAAGACTTCGACCGCTTTGTTGGCGCAATGCGCGATATTGATGCCACAACGACGCTCATACACTGTGCCGCAAACATGCGCGTGTCGGCATTCGTGTGTCGGTATCGAATCGACGTGATGGGTGAGCCTAAGGATCGAGCCCACGCTGAACTACTCGACGTATGGTGGCCGCCAGCCGCTTGGCGTGAGTTTCTTGGCATTGCTGATCGGATCTCTCAATGACTACACGACACACTGCTGAGCACGCTGTTCGAGCTTCGTTTATGGGCCGAGATCTACCGGGAATGAGATCAGCGGTTGCGGCGCGCAGACAGGCGATGCACAACTTTGGAGAGTTCACATGATCTGGTTGGCTTTGTTGGTTCTGATGCTGGTCATCTTCGTGCTACCGCGAGTGATGCTCGAAGGTCGCGAACTCAGAGAATATGACGTACCCACCGGCGAGAGCTTTGATGAGGGCGACGGTCCGAGTGATGAGCACAAAGCTGTGATGGCGTCACTACAGATCGACTTAGACCGTGTTCTGAAGTTGCCTCGTCGTGAACAGTTGCCAAAGATGCGCGACTACATGGACCACTTGTCCGATGATCTCGATTTGCCGGCGACATTCACCCAGGTAAACGTCAATGGCGTACCATCGGAGTGGGTAGTCCCGCCGGATACAGATGGTTCACGGCGACTACTCTACCTACATGGCGGGGCGTTCACCGTAGGCAGTCCGCGTAGTCACCGGAACATAACCAGCCGATTTGCAGACAAACTCGGTTTGGCTGTCCTGGCGATAGATTTTCGGCTGATGCCTGAAAATTCGCGTGCGCAGTCCATAGAAGACTGCCGGAAGGCGTATCGTTGGCTACTTCAGAACGGACCGGACGGTGCCGAGGAAGCAAAACGCGTCTACGTCGCCGGCGATTCAGCAGGGGGTAACCTCACCCTATCGACACTTGCGTGGATACGGGACGAAGGATTGCGCCCACCCGATGGCGCGATTGTCCTGTCACCAACGACTGACAGCACTTTCAGTTCCCCGAGTCTGAAACAAAACTTGCACACTGATCCATGGTTGGCTCCGATGTTCCAAGCCCTCTCACGTATCCCGCGACCGATACTCCTGTGGAGCATCCTGCTGCACAACAAGTTGAATCCTCGAAATCCTGTCATCTCTCCGGTTTTTGGTGACCTTTCGAATCTACCACCGACTCTTGTTCAAGCCAGTAATGCAGAGATGCTATTCGACGATGCGCGGCGGTATGTCAATAAGGCTCAGAGGGCGAACTCGCCGGCGTATCTACAGAGTTGGGGACACATGGTCCATGTCTGGCACTTTTTCTATCCCCAGTTAACAGAAGCTCGGGACGCCTGGGTCGAGATCTGCCGATTTGTTCGTAGTATCGAAGACGATAGCGGCTTTTATGGATAGCTTGCCATCGAATAGTTTCGAGCAGCAGCTGCGGTTCTTCAATGGAGCGTGCCTGGGCCAACGCGCTTAATTTCTCATCTCGGTAGAGTCGTAATTCCGCCCAAATAGGGCTGCTCGTTCTCACAGGTAACTTGGTCACCGATAGCGGTAAACGGATGTCATACCGTCGATGGAGGCGTAAGAACCCAAAAAGCCAAATCAGACGATGGCGCTTTATGTTCTTTGGTTGTCCAGCCGAGAAAGGTGATCGCCCAGGAAGGTGTGTTCGCATAGGATGCACCGCACACGCGCTGGCTGATTCATATTTTCAGGTGGCATTCAATCCTCACCGAGGTAAAACCGCTCATCAAACGTCTTCATCTTGTCGGGGTAAAAAACTGCAAGTGCGGATACGCACATACCGTTCAGGAATCCTTCAGAAAACATCACTAGAAAGAGCAGCGGCCACAGTTCCACCGTGCCGCTGGCCAAGACGGCATTTTCGGAAACGACGAATACAAACGCGCAAGCCAGAGCCAGGCAGAATATGGTTATCGCGCCTCCCGCGAATCCGGCACCCAGTAGGTAAAAGAACGGGTGGCGAAGACCTGGCCGTCGGAGGCCGCGGACCATAAAATGAGTCAGGGTGGCAGGTAGGACAGCGGTCAGGCAAAGGCTGAGGCCAAGCGACGACCAGCTGAGGTCGTTCAGCATAAAAAACGCGACCAGCGACATGAACGCCGCCAACACAGCAAGCGACCAGCCTAGTGCCAGCGTGAGAGTAGTTACTCCCAAAAGGTGCAGCAGCAGTCCCTGCTGTAGCTGAACGTTCATCATCCACAACAGAAGACACGCTAATGCACCGGCGCCAATAAGGTGCAGCCGGCTCGGTTCGGCGGCCAGCGCTCGCCAGGGTGCAAAAC
>JBCCNK010000201.1:0-6682 GCA_039025875.1 Pseudomonadota bacterium | reverse complement strand
TTTTTAATATTCTCGGGTCGCTGGCGTCGGGTTACATCGGTCAGCATTACTCCAAGCCGAAGTTTCTTACGGGCATTTATCTGGCGCGCTCACTCGTGACGGCGGTGTTCCTGCTGACACCACCCACCGGCGCTACGGTACTCACCTTTTCGGTGATCATGGGCTTGCTCTGGCTCTCTACCGTGCCACCAACGAACGCCCTGGTCGCGATCATGTTCGGTACCCGTTACCTGGGCATGCTCGGCGGTATCGTATTCCTGGTACACCAGCTCGGGTCGTTTCTCGGAGTCTGGCTTGGGGGTGTTCTGTACGATCGAATAGGTTCTTACGAGCCGGTTTGGTGGTTCGGTGTGCTTCTGGGCGTGCTCGCCGCGTTTGTACACTGGCCTATTCGTGAGCAGGCGGTGGAGCGCCTGCATCCGGTTTCAGCGTGATAGAGCATGGCTATGTCGCTAATTGCGCCGCTAACTACGCCGCCTACCTAGCCAGTATCGAACCGAACTAAACCTGGTAGTACGCTTCGCTACTCACCGAGGCTGTTGAGAAAATGTTCTATCGACTCAACGGCTTCAGGTTCGTTAAGCATGGGTGCATGACCTCGTTCCCGAACCTGTGTGTACTTGAGACCCGACGCCACGGCCAGCATTTTGCGGACACAATCCGCAGCCAGAAGGTCCGATAATTCGCCGCGAATGAGCAGCATGGGCAATGTGGCCATCTGTTCGAACATCGGCCACAGATCTGGAGGCACGGCGTTTTCTTCCTGGTCGGCAATGGGTTCGGCGATCTTCGGGTCATAGGCGAGTACAGGTATGCCGGCGTCGGTCTCGGTGTAAAGACCCTTCGTGAACGTCAGCCACTCCTCGTCGCTGAAGGATGGAAAAGCGACCTGATTGATTTCGCGAGTCTGCGCTACTGCATCATCCCAGGTACGTATCTCGCGGGACTTACCCACGTAGCTCTTAATGCGATCCAACCCGCAAGGATCAAGCTCCGGCCCGATATCATTGAGAACCACCGCCGCCATACGTCCCGGCCTCAGGCTTTGCATGATCATCGCCATCAGGCCGCCCATCGAAGTGCCGATCACGACAACCCGAGGCAGGTCCAGATGATCTAGAAGCGTGAACATGTCATTCACGTAGGTAAGCGGTGTGTAGTTCGCCGGATTAGGGTCGTAGGCTGACCGACCGCGGCCACGCTGGTCCACGCTGATCACACGACGCGAGCGCGCGAGATGAGACGCGATCCAGGAAAAGTCAGCTGAATTTCTGGTGAGGCCATGCATGCAAAGGATCGGTAGAAGGCCGCTATCCTGCGGTCCCGGGTAATCACGTGCGTAAAGCTTCAGCCCATCATCGCTGTTGTAAAACACGTCTTTGAAGATCGCGTCTTCGGTCACATCCACTCCGTTTCTGTCTTGTTACTGATCATACCGTTAGCGCGAGACAGTATGGGTCAGTACGGGCACAATTGGCTAGGGAGCATCAAAACAGGCCCAGAGGCTCCCCAGGTCGGGATCGCGTCTTTGCCGTGATGCGTCCGCCTCTGAAGTATTCTTCACTGCTACACGCAAACATCACGGCAATTCATGAATCGTTCGTGCTAGCTCCAGACTTCGTCGGCGACGGACTTGCGAAGCTCGCGTTTCAGTATCTTGCCGTTGGCATTTCTGGGTAGCTCACCGATCGGTTTACACGCGGTCAGACGCTGTTGGCGGCCAAGCCGTTCGTTTGCCCAGCGCAGCACCTCCTCGGTACTTATCTCGCCATCATTGTGCGTGTCATCAAGAACAACCAGCGCTACGGGAGTCTCGCCCCAGCGCTCGCTGGGTGCTCCGACAACCGCTGCCTCCAGGACGCCTGGGTGTCGCATTAGGACTGATTCCAGATCCTGGGGGTAGATGTTTTGTCCACCGGAAAGAATCATGTCTTTTTTGCGATCGACGACGTAAAGAAATCCCTCGCTATCGAGATATCCTATGTCACCGGATCGGATCCATACTTCCCCTGAAGGATCTACGTAGCGAGCGTCCTCTGTCGCACTTGCGCGATTCCAGTACCCGGGCATAGTTATGCGCCCTCGCGACAGAATCTCACCCGGCTCGTTGGGGGCGCAAAGACTGTTGTGATCATCGATGAGGCAGATGTCAGTGCCGATCAGCGGCTTGCCGACCGATGCCCATCTACCTTCGGCATCCTCCGGGTCGAGTGTGGTGATGATGCCCTCAGTCAAACCGAAGAGCTCAATTACGCCGCAGGGAAAATTCCTGAAGAGAGATTTCTTCAGGCGCTCATGGAGCGGTGAGCCGCAGCTCATCATGGCCTGCATGCTCGCAATGTTCCGGGGACTCTGCTCCTGAACCTCAATGACTCTCTGGTACTGAACCGGAACCATTGCAGTGTGTGTGATTCGTTCGCTCGCTACCGTTTCAAGGAACGCGGCGGCATCAAAGCGCGGGTGAACAACGAGCGTTCCACCGGCAAGGAGGGTGCACAGCATGGCCACCCAGGAGATGTTTGAGTAGAGTCCCAGGGTAAGGAGAGTACGCGCTTTGCCATGGTAGCGAAGCGCGATACACAAATCATAGGCCCAGTCCCGCCGACCCCGATGGGTGTGCATGATGCCTTTCGGCAGACCGGTTGTTCCCGAACTGTAGACGATATTGAGCGCGATATCCGGAGTGAGCTTTGCGTCCGGTAGCGATGCGGGCTGGCCTGCTGAGAGGGCTTCGATGGTAGTCCATCCCGCTCTCGCCTTTGGCGTGAGCCAGACAATGGTGCCGTCAAGGTTGCTGCGGAGCTTCTCGAGGCGTTCTATGTACTCTTCACTGACTGCCAGTGCCTTTATGTCAGCATCGGCGAACATCGCCGCGATCGCTTCATCCGAAACAGAAGTGTTGAGTGGGACGCTGACGGCCCCAGCCGCCATCGATCCGAACAGCACCGTAAGCATCTCCAAGCTATTGCTCATAAAAACGCCGATTCGATCGCCAGTGTTCAGGCCGTGAGCACGAAGGCCGTGGGCAAAGCGATGATTACCTGCGACAAATTCAGACCAGCTTCGACGTTCGTTCCGGCAGACGACGGCGTCATCGCTCGCTCTCCACTTACCGTGCAGCGCGAACACTTCTGGTAGCAGCGGCGAGGCAGCAGGAAAGTTACTCATCTCTACTGTAGAGTGTCTACACGGCTGCCACGTCGGGAGCGCCGCTTGCAGACTTTAAAAGCGGTACTCAACAGTTCCAAAGAATGTGCGGGGTGGCCCAAAGAACAGCGTTGTGTTGTCCTCCAGCCCGACTGCTGACGGGCAACTCGCGCTTGCACCAAAACAGTAGGCGCTTGTGACAACATCTTCATCACTGAGATTCTTTCCGTGAACAGCGATCATCCACGTGTCGCTGTTGCTGACCCAGACGGCGCTGGCATTGAAAAGCGAGAAGGACTCCTGATCAATTACCCGGTTCGTGAATTCAAACTGGCTGGAGTCGCCACGATAAGACCACGATCCGGTCAGGCTTAGATCACCACCGAACACCGGGACCGTATAGTTCACCGCCAGAAACGCTGTTTCTTCCGGGGTATTCTGAATTACCGCATTGTCTGATACGTCGGTACCGGCGATGAGAAACTCGGTAATTTCAGGGTCAAGAAGGCTCAGGGAGCCCTGGAGGGACCAGTGCTCTGACAGCCGCATACTCCCCTCGAACTCGATGCCACTGATTTCGGCTTCTCCCGCATTGGTCAGTGTTCCTACGAAGTCGTCGTTGACGCCATCTCCATCGGTATCAATGCCCTCTGATCCGGGAACCTGCAGATCGGTATAGTCGCTGTAGAACACCGCGATGTTTGTGATCGCGCGTCCATCGAGCCAGGTTCCCTTGAACCCCAGTTCAAATGCGTCGACAACTTCCTCGTTTACACCCTGCTCCACAAAATCAAAGACGAAATTCGCTCCCCGGGGATCAAATGTGCCCGCTTTCCAGCCGCGGCTATAACCTCCGTATACGTTCATATCATCGTTGATTCGATAATTTATGTTGAATCTGGGTGAGGCGTCATAGAACGTTTTCTTCGCTTCGTAGTCGCTTGTCACGGCCAGCGGTATGGCTGATGTATTTCCGAAGAAAGGTGAGCCCGTGCCAATAAAGCTGCCCCGGAACACCTGGGCGTCGCGCTCATCCTCGGTATAGCGAAGGCCCACTGACACAGACAGTTGGTCCGTGATGTCGTAGGTGGCGTCGGCGAAGACAGACCACGCTTCTGTCTCGATCTGTCCGCCGGTGTAGGATGTCAAAACATCTCCGAAGGCAATGCGCCCAAGCTGACCAAGAATGACATCGAAGTCATTGGACGCTTCCGCGTCGAGATAGTAGAAACCGGAAACCACGTTGAGACGTTCGCTGTTGTAAAGCAGTTGAAACTCTTGACTGAACTGCTCATTGTCATAGACGACGGGTGCGTCGAAATCATCGATAGCCAGTCCGTCGAAGTCGATCACATTCTCAGTGAAGTCTTCTCGCTGTGCCGTAATTGAGCGCAGAGTGATGGCGTCGTTGATGTTCCAGTCCAGCGAGACCATCCATCCATCGCCCTCCAGTTCGTTGCGACCGCCGATCGCCGCGGTAGTGGGATTGACGGCTGCGCCAGCCGTTGTATCGCGCACATCGTTGAGTACGCTGTCTCCTGAAACCGGTGCAGGAAAAGGGCGAAAGCCAGCGACCGGATTCGACTTGTCTTCGAGGTCGTCGTAAGCAATCCGAATGAGAAGGCTATCCGTTGGCAGGAACTCTGCGCTTATCCGATAGGCAAACAGGTCACGATTGTAATGTTCAGCTCCCGTAAACAGATTGTCGCCATAACCATCCCGATTCAGTGATGCTACGGTGCCGCCGATCCGAACCTTGTCGCCGATAGGGGTCGATGCGGTCGCAATCAGGTCTCTTTGATTGAACTGACCAATGTTGGCGCGTACACGCACCTCGGTTTCTTCTGCGAGGCGTCGTGTGACATATTTAATCGCGCCTCCTACAGCATTCCTGCCATACAGAGTTCCCTGAGGACCTCGCAACACCTCGACGCGTTCGACGTCATAGATATCGAGCAATGCGCCCTGGGGGCGTGCCAGATAAACGTCGTCCAGATAAATCGCAACACCGGGCTCGAAGCCGACTAGTGGGTCTTGCTGGCCGATGCCTCTGATGAATGCAGTCAGAGTGGTGTTGGTGGCCCGAGTAGGCTCAAGCGTCACGCTGGGCACCTGCTCGGCAAGTTCGCTGATGTTGAGAATGCCAAAGTTGTCCAGTTTTTCGGCAGAAAACGCGGTCACAGCAATAGGCACATCCTGCAAGCTTTCAGAGCGCCGCCGTGCTGTCACCGTGACTTCCTCAAGCATCAGGCTGGAATCGGTGTTCTGAGCACCAGCACCAGGCGAGGTCAGAGCAGTGAGGCCAATTAGAGAGAGAAAGAGCGGAGATCTGGGGATAGAAGGAAATGATTTGCTGGCACACGAGGTAGCAAGCGAAAGAACACGAAGTCGATGGGAGTTAGATCGTAACGTCATGGCAGGCACCGTTTCTTATAAGAGGAAAGTGGTTCTTCACACGAAAACGTCGATAAAAATTCAACATCCGTTGAAATTAGGCTATTCAACATCCGTTGAAAAGTCAAACACAAAGTAGCGGGCGCCTCTCTGATGCAGAGGTCGAAGATGAGGCCGCTCGCGCGATGTTTGGGCTGGACGTTACGCGCTAAGTTGCTCGGGCGCCGTTGCCGGGTTGGGGGTAGGGCAGGTTTACTGTTGCGATGAATGCACCGCGCGATTGGTGGCGCGGGAAAGGATAAGGCCGGAGCTTGCGAACAAGAGCGCGCCGAAGATGCCGTAGGTGGCAGAGATCGCGGGATTTTCGATGCCGAAACTGAGGTTAAGCGCAAGGTGTATTCCAAACCCAAGGAGCGCCGAGCCGAACACGATCACATTGGAGATTGGTCGGGGAAACAACACTCCAAACAGAATGGGCACAAGAGAGGCTGCGGCCAGGCCATAAACTCCTTTCTGAGCGAAAAGACCGATCAGCGGCGGGGGATCCCAGGCCATGGCTGCGCCCAACACTCCTACACCGATCAGCACGAGACGCGACATAAGAAGGCCGTTTTTCGCCGATCCTGATCCTGACCCTGATAAAGGCTGCACAATGTCGTTTACCACCATTGCTGACAGAGCAACAAGAATACCGTCCAGCGTGCTCATTCCAGCGGCAAGCAGAGTCAGAAAAACAAACACCAGCATGTATTCACCCGCGCCGTTGTCGCTGTACTGGTGCAGAAGATACTCGCGCACAACCGTGTCCTGCGAATTGACTTCAAGACCAGCCAGTCGAGCGTAAAAGCCGATCATCAGCATCAGCGTGAACATCGTACCCACGATGACCGTGGTGCTAATGAAGCGACCGATGTCGCGCTCATTCTTCAGGTAGAGCACCTTCGTCAGAATATGGGGTTGCAGCATGAGCGCAAAAGTGACGATGAATCCGCTGACAAACACAGAAAAAAAGTCGAAGTACAGCGAGCTGTCGGGGTTGAAGGCCGATGCATAGGAGGCGCCAACCGCGCGTAGAGCGTGAAGAGGGTCTCCACCGAAGTACTCCAATCCATCGAAAAACAGCAGCAGGGTAACGATCATC
>JBCCNK010000200.1:0-6701 GCA_039025875.1 Pseudomonadota bacterium | reverse complement strand
GTCGGCGGCCCACGGGCATCGATGCCGTGCAATGGGCTCAGCGCATGGCTGAGCTGGGTGCGGGCGAAATACTCCTTACCAGTATGGACCGGGACGGAACGCGGGACGGCTTCGAGCTGGGTGTCACCAGGGCCATTACCGACGCGGTTGATATCCCTGTGATTGCATCCGGGGGGGTCGGCCGTCTTGAGCACCTCGTTGAAGGCATCACCCTGGGTGGCGCCGACGCGGTGCTCGCGGCGAGTATTTTTCACTTCGGCGAGTATACGGTCGCGGAGGCTAAGGCCTATATGGCAAAGGCTGGTATCGAAGTCCGTGAGAATGATTGACCGGTGCTTCACCTATTCGACAGGCAGCACTCGGCCTTTTGAACAGGAAACACTAAATCTCTTTAACGGGAAGCAAAGGTCGTGACCGAATTGGAGTCCTTTGACCGGGCCGCGTTACTGATCATCGATATGCAGCGTGGCATGGCAATGGAACGAGCCGGAGCGCGCAACAATCCGCAGGCGGAACAGAACATCAGCCAACTCCTGAGCCTGTGGCGTCGTCGACACTTAGGCCTGGTACACATTCGCCATATATCGCGAGATCGTGAGTCGCTATTCTGGCCGGGGCAGGAGGGCGTCGAGTTTCAGGTAGATTTCGCACCGTTGCCAGAGGAGCATGTGGTAGAAAAAAATGTTCCCGATGCTCTGATCAATACCGGACTTGAGCGCTGGCTGCGTATTCGGGGCCTTAGCCAGCTGGTCATAACGGGCGTAAGTACCAACAACTCAGTCGAAGCTACAGCCCGAACAGCTGGCAATCTGGGCTTTGACGTCTACGTGGTGGAGGACGCTACATTTACCTTCGACATGTGGGATTATCGGGGGAACCATCGTACTGCCGCTGACCTGCATTCGTTCTCGCTCGCCAATCTAAGCGGCGAGTATGCCCAGATAGTTGCGACCAGCGATTTGTCGACGTCACTGATGAAGGAAGGAATCCAATGCTGAGCTCAGAGTTTTTTCTCACCTCTCTCATCGTCGTACTCATACCGGGTACGGGCGTGTTGTATACGGTCGCTACAGGCCTGTTCCTGGGGAAGCGTGCGAGTCTGTTTGCCGCAGTGGGATGCACGCTGGGAATCGTGCCGTCTCTGCTTGCCAGTGTTACTGGCCTTGCGCTGCTTATCCACGCGAGTGCCTTGGCTTTTCAGGTCGTAAAGTACGCGGGTGTCGCTTATCTCCTGTATCTCGCCTGGAGCATGCTGTCCGAGGGCGGGCCGCTGACGCTGGAGAAAGAAGGTGAGCGACGGTCATCGCTAGCGGTACTGTTCAAGGGCTTCCTGATTAACATACTGAATCCCAAGCTGACGGTGTTCTTTCTTGCTTTCTTACCCCAGTTCGTACCTGCGGGCGCTGCGGCGCCGGCGCAGTTGATGGCCGTATTGGGCGCCGTTTTTATGCTCATGACTTTGGTGGTGTTTCTGATCTATGGGCTGCTGGCAACACTGGTGCGTGATTACGTGCTCGAATCCGAGCGGGCGACCAAACTGTTCCAACGGTTTGTGGCCGGCAGCTTCGCGGCACTGGGATTGAAACTCGCTTTCACGTCCCGGGATTAGCCCGATCGGGATGGAGTTTTAACGGGAGCCGCGCTCGACTGAAAGCAGACTAGTCGCTGAACGCTGATACGATTGCAGCAACCGTCTCATCTACGGATTCTGGTGCAAGAATGTCGCCGCTCAAAACGTGAGGACTGAGGCTTTTCGGCTCATCTACGCGCCGAACCGATTTCCTGTCGGCCTGCAAAGCATCGAAGCTATCTAGTAGCTTATCCACCGAGACGACGTCGTCTTTGGGCGAGTAGATAAGCAGCGCCCGCTCCGTTTGAATATTCGGTAGTTCAGCGACGGCGAGCTCAACCAGCCGCATCATTTCCACGATCGCAGAAGTCGGATAGCGGGTGGTCCAGAAGATTTCCTGCTCCTCATTCGCAGCGGTCCACGACCGGTACTCACCCGCAAAAGCACGGGTCAGCTGCGGTCCGTAGGGCCCCGTGGCGATCCCCGCGCCTTCTGCGGCCGGTCCAAAATTAGGCGAGATAAATACCAGGCCGGTTACAGATGCGAAATCCGGATGAGATGCGAGCGCGGCCGCGAGTGTTGCGCCGGTAGACGTTCCCATGATGATAAGTTCATCGCCAAGAGCACGACCAATCGCGAGGGCTTCGACACCGTCAGCAAGCCAGTCTTCTCCGCTCGCGTCCATCGGGCCGTTGCCCAGCCTCCCATGGGTTGCCAGTCGCGTATCAAAAAGATTCGCACCCAGTGCTTCGGCAACCCGTTCGGGTACAGGAGCGATTTCTCGACGCGTTGCTGAGAATCCGTGCAGGTTGATTAGCACTTTTTTTGTTCGCGTCCCAGGCGCCCCCGCCCAGACTATGCGCTTTTCGACTCCGGGGGTAAGCGGATGATTGCTGGCGGCTCGTGCTTCCGCACGCGCCAGATACTGATCGAGATTCTCGTCGAGCGATATCGTCTGTTTCGGTGGCGAAAGGGGTGGAGGCTTAGTGATCCACCCTCCCACAAACAGCGCGACCAGACTCGCGCTAAGAGTTATCGCTAGAATCCCCAGCAATCGTTTCATGCCTTGCAGATCGACCCAGCGAGGCTAGTTTCTCAGTTGCCGGCCTGTGCGTCGCTGGCTTTGGCGGTTTGTTGACCTGCCGGGAGTACTGGTTTTTGCGGCGAAAACACATTGATGCCCTTCAGCAAAGTGAGCGCCTCGTGAAGCTGGTTGTCGCGCTTGAGAAGGCCATCGCTGGCCTCGCTGTCTCCTGCAGAGTGCTGCGCAGAGTTTTCCAGATGCCCAGCCAGATCGCGTTCACTTATGCGACGGGACTCATCGAAGGTTTCGACTTTTGCGCGACTGACGAACACATCTGGCTCGATCCCTTCGGCCTGGATCGATCGCCCGCTGGGGGTGAAGTAGCGCGCGGTCGTGAGCTTTACAGCGCGTGACTCGGAGATGGGAAGGACCGTCTGAACAGAACCCTTACCGAAGCTCTGGGTACCCATCACTACGGCGCGCGAATGGTCCTGTAGCGCTCCCGCAACGATCTCGGAGGCGCTTGCAGAGCCGCCGTTGATCAGCACAACGATCGGTGCCCCGTTTAGCATGTCGCCGCCTCGCGCATCGTAGTTGCGCGCGGCGTTGGCCATGCGGCCCTCGGTATAGACTACCGTGCCTCCGTCTAAAAAGGCCTCGGTTACACCCACGCTTGCGCCCAAAACCCCGCCTGGATTATTCCGCAGGTCCAGAACCAGGCCCTTTACGGTTTGCTCCGCCTGCAGCCGCTCAACGGCAGCCTTAACATCGTCACCAGTTCGCTTCTGGAATTGCGCCACACGAAGATAAGCGTATCCAGGCTCAAGCCAACGCTCACGAACACTCGCGACGCGTATGGTGTCTCTTTTCAGCGTCAGATCAAATGGTTCCTGCGCTCCCGGGCGGCCTATCGTAACAACTATTTCACTGCCTTTCGGACCACGCATTTTCTCTACCGCTTCATTGAGCCCCAGCCCTTTTATCGGCGCACTGTCGAGTTTGAGAATGACGTCTCCGGATTGAACGCCAGCCTCTGCAGCGGGGGATCCGTCGATAGGTGAGATCACGGTGATGAAACCGTTCTCCATGCCAACTTCCAGTCCGAGGCCCGAGAATTCACCGTTGGTCGATGTCTGTAGGTCCTGATAGGCATCGCGGTTTAAATAGTTGGAGTGTGGATCCAATCCTTGCAGCATGCCTCGAATCGCAAACTCCAGCAGCTCGCTGTCTTCGATTTCTTCGACGTAGGTCAAGCGGATCTGATTGAATACGTCGGCGAAGGTTCGCAATTCATCCAGCGGGAGCTCGCCTGGTGCGCCTCCGTGACCGGCGGGCTGCTGCCCGAAAGCACCGGTGCTTAAAAGCAACGCAGTGATCCCAATACCCAAAAATGACTTGCGAACTCGGGAAAGATCAGACGCCTGGATTTTTCTGCGCTTTGTTGCTGCACCGGTGCAAGTACCAGCTCGTTGATCGTCAGTTCGCGAAATTGGTTTGCCGTAGAGGGGTGCAGATAAGAGAACAAGCTGCTTGGGCAATCGATTCATAGTCAGATTCTGCTCTTAACGGATTGTAAGTGTAGCGTATTGGTCGCGCGGCGCTCCGGCGAGATGAGCACCGTTCGTCGGGCTTTATCGGTCGCGCCCCACCCACGCGAGTGGATCAGTGGGTTCACCGTCCTTGCGAATTTCAAAATAGAGGCCTGCTCGATCTTGTCCACCGCTGCTGCCTACTGTCGCGATAGCGGAGCCTGCCTCAACCCAGTCTCCGACTTCTCGGAGCAGGCTGTCGTTATGGGCGTAGAGGCTCATAAATCCCTCACCATGATCCAACACGAGCAGTAGTCCCGATCCGCGCAACCAGTCTGCAAACACCACATGTCCGTGGTGTACCGCGGACACGGTACTGCCGGCTTCCGCCTGAAGTGACACACCCTGCCATCGCATCTTTCCTTGATTACGAGGATTGCCGAACCGATGGACCAACCGCCCTTCTACAGGCCAGGGCATCGAGCCCTTGGCCGCTTCGAAAGCTTGGACATCGGCTTGGGTTATTAGTTGCGCCGCGGCTTCGACGATCTCTTTCAACAAATTCTTCAGTTCTAACTCATCGCGTTGGCGAGCCGCTAAAATCTGCTCGTCGGTCTTTAAGTCCTGGTCGATCTTGAGAATAACTTCCCGGCGCGTGCTGTTGGCGAACTCTAGAGCTTCTGATTGTTGCGTAAGGCGCTCCAGATAGGCTGTCAGCTCAACTCTTTGGCGCGCCTGTTTTGTCTCCGACTGCTGCAGCTGTCTCGTAGTCGTTGCATAGTCTTGAAGGACTTGGCTGCGAGCCTCGAGGATGTACCTGTGGTAGGCGAGCAGGCGTGCCAGGTCCTGCGGATCATCCTGACTGAGTAGCAGGCGGACTTCACTGGACTCGCCGCTAGCCCAGAGTGAGCGAACTTCCTTCGCTACGGCTTCATGTTGATTTGCGGCAGCGGTGCGCAGATTGGCAAGTTCGCTCGCCAGGCCCTTGAGCTCGTCCCGGATCCGCATGATCTCCCTATCCGTTGTGAGCAAGTGCTTTTTCAGTGTGGCCAGCTGAAGCTCACTCGCACGAAGCTCACTTTGCAGTCCTCCGCGGCGTTGCCGACTGAGCTGTAGGTCTTGGCTGATTTCGGAGATTTCAGCTCGCAATGCATCGAGCTGCTGGCGGGTCTGCTCTTCTGATCCTTCCTGGCCCGACGCTAGCACGGAGCTCAGCGCCGTGATCATCGCGATAAGCCAGGCTCTCATGTTTTAGGAGTTTTGCAGACGTTCGGTCGCGGACCCGTTGCCTTGGTCCGAAGAGGCGGCGTCGCTGGCCGAAGCGGATTCTGCTGCGATCAGGCTCTTTCCGGTCATCTCGGAGGGTTGCTCGATTTCAAGCAGCTCGAGCAGCGTGGGTGCGATATCGGCAAGGCCACCTCCGCCACGTAGTTCGAGCTGGCGCTTACCGAGGTAAACCAGCGGGACCGGGTTCGTGGTGTGTTGTGTATGAGCCTGTCCAGTATCGTAATCAAGCATCTGTTCGCAGTTGCCGTGATCGGCGGTGATCAACACCTGGGCGCCGCTCTCCTCAATCGCCGCAATAACTCTGGCGAGACAGGTATCTACGGTCTCAGCTGACTCCATGGCTGCCTGCAAGCTCCCGGTATGCCCCACCATGTCGCAGTTCGCATAGTTGCAGATTATGAGGTCCTGCTTGCCCGATTTGATGGCGTCAATGAATTCGTCGGTGACCTCCACAGCACTCATCGAAGGTTTAAGGTCATAAGTCGCGACATCCGGAGAGGGAACCAGAACACGCGTTTCACCGACGAACTCGGCCTCGCGACCTCCGCTGAAGAAGAACGTTACATGCGCGTACTTCTCTGTTTCTGCGAGCCGAAACTGCGTGCAACCCTGCTTCGACACCCAGTCCCCTAGAACATTGGCAACCTCGATGGGGGGGAACGCGCAGGCGGCATTGAGGCCAGGTGCGTACTCGGTGGTCATCGCAAATCCGGCAAGTTCCGGTTGGCTTCGACGTTCAAATCCATCGAATTGGTTCTCGAGAAAGGCATGCGACAGCTGGCGTGCACGGTCAGCCCGAAAGTTCATGAACAACACCGCATCACCGGTTTCGATCGGGGAGGCGTCACCGACGCGCGTAGCTCGTACGAACTCATCGTTCTCGCCGCGATCGTAGGCGAGTTGCAACGCCTCCTCGGCGCTCTGCGTTGTGAACTCGCTCAGGCCGAGTGTCAGTAAGTCGTATGCTTCCTGCACTCGCTCCCAACGATGATCACGATCCATGGCGTAGTAACGACACACCACTGAAGCTATGCGACCAACACCAAGCTCATCTAGCCAATTCTGCGCTCTGCTCAGGGATTCTCCAGCGCTCTGGGGCGGGGTATCGCGCCCATCCAGAAAACAGTGCAGATACAGCTTGTTCGCTCCACGGTCGGCCGCAAGCTTCAATGCGGCCATAAGATGTCGCTCGTGGCTATGGACCCCTCCTTGAGACAGCAGGCCAAGGACATGCACCGCGTTGCCCTTACCGACGGCGCGATCAACAGCATCCGTATAGGCGGGATTGGAG
>JBCCNK010000199.1:0-6747 GCA_039025875.1 Pseudomonadota bacterium | reverse complement strand
TGCGATTGGCTCGATTGGCGTGGGCCACATATTCGCCCACTGTTTTGCCAAATCTACGCTGGTAAGGCGCTCAATCGGGCGCTTGGTACCACGTCTGTTAAGTAGCTTTAACCATTATGGCCACCGCGTTGACGGGTATTTATTCCTGGGTCAATACCGAACTGCTATCCCTACGTCGCGCCGAAGCCGTTGTAGTTACCCATGAGTTGACCCAAGAAGCATTGCGGCTGATCGAGTTGGCACCCCTTATTAGAAAAGAGCAAGGGGAAGAACAGCTAGGGGCATATCGCATATCCTGGTCGGCGTCGCCCGCCGAGCCGAGTCGAGTTGGTTTGGATGGTAACGGGAATTCAGGACTCTATGACGTGACGCTTTTTGACGTCGTCTTTACCATTTACTCGGACGGAGCTCAGCTTGGCGAGTGGTCCGTGCGTCAACTGCGTTACCAACAGGTGCGCCAACCTCAATATGAACGCTCGGACCGTTTATAATGCGCGAGCGTCGAAATAGCGGGCTTTCTCTGCTCGAGCTCCTGGTTGTGCTTTCGCTGGTGGGCATGGTGACGACGGTACTGTTCCAGGGGTACGGCTACATGCTGGGAACCTATCAGCGAATCCAGGTACGCCAGGCGCATGAGTCGGAGCGCGCGTTGGTCAACGGCTGGCTTCGAACTTCCTTAGAGAGCCTACTTGCATTCACCGACCCGAGTCGTCGCTTTCAGGGCTCGTCCGATGTCCTGCTAGGCGTCAGTTTCCAACCGCTCTTAGCGCAAGCTGGATTACCCACGGCGATCAGCTGGGAACTTGTGCCAGACAATGACTCATTGACGCTGGTCTACACTGAGCAAGGTCAATCCGGACCATTGACGATAGATGTATGGTCTGGAGTTGAGAACGCTGCCTTTAGCTACCTGGGCGCCAACGGTGAATGGCGATCGGGCTGGAGCGGAGACGCTGAAGATCAGCTGCCCAGAGCCGTTCGTCTGACCGTAGAGGGCACTGTCGACAGCTTCGTGGTGACAGCGGTTATTCACACTCGACAACAGCAGTTCGTCAGCCCCGCCCATCTTCTATGACCCAGATGCGTGATCAGTCTGGTTTCGTGCTCGCTACCACGGTGTGGATGTTAGCGGTTCTCATGCTTCTGGCCGGGCTTTTTCACAACTACGTTCAACAAGAACTGCAGCGCGCGGTGCTCACTAAGAAGAACTCGGAAGCGGAGATCGACATTCTTAGTACGGAAAATACCGTGCGCTACTTGCTTCTTTCTCGTCACTTCACCTATGCAGGGCTCACCACTGAGGCGAGGGAGTCCGACACCCTGTTTGCGGCGGGAAACTATGCGCGCAGACTGCCCTATGGAGATGAAATAGCGCTTGATAGTACCGTGTACAGCGGCGTGGGCTGCGCTATGTTCAGAATTCAAGACAGCACCGGTTTGATCGGGCTAAATGCAATTGGTGCGGATTCGCTCCTGAGCGACACACTTTCATGGCAGCTTGGCGATCAGAAACTGCGCTCGCTGAGCGCCACCCTTGCCGACTATATCGATAAGGACGAACAAAGGCGTGTAGGAGGCGCTGAAAGATTCGAATACGAGCGTTATCAGCTAGTGCCGCCTGCAAACGATTTTCTCCGCTCCGACAGAGAGATCGAGCGTATTTACGGGTGGACCGAATGGTTAACAAGAAACCCAAGTTGGCGGGACTTGCTCAACATGGGCTTTTCATCAGCGTTCAACATCAATACGGCACCTCCCGCACTTTTGGCATTGCTGCTTGATATCGAACTCATCGAGGCGCAGGAGCTCGTCGATCATCGAAGAACGTCGCCATTTTCCTCGTTGAAAGAAGTTGCGAAAGTGCTTAGCAGAGTCGATCGATGGCAAACGCAGCGTTTTCGCTTTTACGCTGATGGGAGCTTTAAACTACAGTTTTGGTGTGCCGAGAACAGTTATACTAAATCCTTGGGATTGCAATTAACGCCACAGAGTCTTAATGGGCCAGAACAGATCGACTACGTTTATAGAGGGAGTGGCGCCAGCGCTAAGAGCACTCCTCCCGCGGCTATCCCAAGCCAAACAACCCTCTTTGCAGACTCATTATCTACTGACGGCGGATGAAGTCGTCGAGGCGCAATGGTATGCGGAAAGGTCATACCTTGTTGCCGCGCGCGATCAGCTAGTTTGCAAGACGATCGATCTTTCGGGAGTTCCCGCCGAAGCCGAAGAAAAGTACGTTGCGATGCAGGCCCTCCGGTACAGCCCTTTTAAAGAGTTTGAAAAACTAACCATAGGCCAGGAAGAAAGTCGACTCATCTTATGGATTTGGGATGCCGATTGGATGCAGAAGCTACGGCAGCAATTGCCGATCGCTGCGAAAAATCTGCCCGTGGTTCCGGAAACGCTATTTCGTAGCCGCCGGAGCGATGGTGCGTTCCTGGTCCCTTGTCATCAGGGCTTTGAGCTCCAAGTATGGCAGGACAATAGACTCGTTAGCTCTCGATGGTATCCGGAAGAGCCCAAGGAGCAGCAACTACACTTGGCCCTTCGTGCTGAGGGTGTAAATGCCGTAGCAGCCCGTGTTCCCACCAGCGATTGGTTACCACGCCCATGGTCGGAGCGGGAGCGAGATCTACGATCTCTGATTCGTGACGAAAAAAACATCTTTTTGGCAGGCGTCGCTGTGTTGCTTTTCATCAGCGCAGTTCATTTTGGTTTTGGCGCGATCACAAGCGTCAAGTCACAGTGGGTGGGTAGGCAGATAGAGTCTTTGGGGGAGGGCGTAGATCAACGTCTGACCATGCGCAATGATTTGGAACAGCTAAGGGACGAAAACACTGAACTATTGTCTCTTTTCGTTCCCTTTTCCCAAGTCGAACTGCTGGCTGAATTTACTGCGGCGCTCGCAAGTGTCGACTACCAACTCGTTGATTGGAATTACACCGAAGGGACGCTACTGGCCACAATTCGCAATCGAAAACTGGACACGAGAGATGTGGTGACAAGACTTGAGAAACGTGACCTGTTTCACGATTTACGGATTGAGCCAGGTAATCGACCAGGAGAGTCGGTTATAAGAATTCAAATACCTGACGTAAATCGGTACAGGCTGGAGCCCGGTGAGTGACCTCGCCACACACATTACTACGCAATGGCAGGCTCTCAAACGAGAGGCGGCTGCCAATCGCAGGCTGCGCTGGATGCTCTATTTGGCAGCGCTTGTTCTGCTTCTCTATCTGGCACTCTTGAGTAGCGACTATCGGAAGGCGAGCACTGACAATTATCAAGTGTTGGCGCGTCAGCTTTCTCAGCTAAAAGTTGTAGGTTCGTCGATCGACGAAACCGACTACACGGAATGGTTCGAAGCAGAGACTGACGCCCGTGCCCGGCTCGACGACTGGATTTGGAAGGCAGGTACAGCGGGGTTAGCCGTCGCTGACTTCCAAGCCTGGGTTTTGGAGCACGCCAACGCGTCCGAGTTTAAAAAAACACGTCTTTCTTTGTCTGAACTCTTGCCGGAAGAAGATTTTCTCAGCCCGGTTTGGAAGCTTGAAGCAGAGGTGACCGCCGAGGCCGAACATCATGCCGTAGCAATTTTTTTGACGGGCCTGGCAGCTCACGAGCGTCGTATTCAAGTGGAACGCATACGCTTTACCACATCCCGGTCCGGTGGCCGCCTTTCGATGCTACTAGCGGCCTACTTTCAATTGGGCAGTATTGCGGTGGAATCATGAGCACCAGTATGGAAATGCCTATAGCGCTAAAAGCTCTCTCTTTGGCGGTTGCTGCAGGGCTGCTAGCCGGTGCTGTTTTCGGTGTTCTTGGCGGTTCGACTCAAGAGCAGAAGTTTCACAGCGAATGGACACCCTTACCGCCAATACGAACCGTCGAACCGGATGTCGTGAGGCGTATTTTAGCGAGTAGCCCCGTATGGGCTAGACCGCAAGAAAGCGCTGAGGAAGCGACGCTGCTTGTCACGATTGAAGGCAAACCCGGTGTGCTCGCATACCTTTCCGTGCTAGCCATTATCACTGAACCTTCCCCCGCGGCTCTGCTACGTATTGCAACCGTTCCGGACAGCCTTCGGGACGAGTTGGCTTTGAGCCCCGATTCGGAAGGGCTAGCGACAGTAGCGCCGGGCGATACTGTCGCGTCTGGTTGGGTGGTAGATCAAATTTCCAGTACTTCTATCAGCTTGTCTTCGCTCAACACGTCGGATGATGGTGGTCAGGAAACTGTCGAGTATGAACTGTTTTAGCGTGTTCCACCGAAGCCGAGTACTGGCTAGACCCCTGGGAGCGTTATTAGCTCTGGGCGTAATCACGGCGGCTCCGGCTGGCTGCACTTTATTCCAACGTGCTGAGACCCCCCAACCCCTTTGGGCGTCTGAGGAAGTTCTTGAGGAAGTGCGAGACCAGCGTGCAAGTGAGCGCGACGCCGCGATGCGTAAAACGCGTGAGAATGGCGACCTTTCAAATGCCGATCGCTCGAGTGAGGCAGTAACCGTACCTAGGACGGTAATCTCACCCGGGCCGGGGGTGACAACGGGATCCGCAGTGACCGATCTGCAGACCCTGGAACAGTTGCCCGAGCTCTCCGAAGAGCCGATTTTGGCTAGTTACAACAAGATGCCTTTGCCAGCGTTTATCAACATGGTTTTCGGCGAGCAACTCGCTCTGCCGTATTCGCTAGATCCGGCCCTTTCACAGCAGGATGATCTCGTGACTTTGCGTTTAGTGGAGCCGGTGAAACCGGCCGAGCTGTTTCGGATTGTGCGACGGACCCTCACCGATTACGGCGTCGCGATGCGGCGGGATGAGGGTATCTATGTGTTCTATATTGATGAAGACGTCACAGAAGGCGATGTTCCCATAGTTATAAGTGGTCGAGCGCTGCCAGACGTACCTGAGTCCCATCGCCCGATCTTTGTGTTCATGCCGCTAAAATCGGTAAAGACCACCCAAGTACTAACCTGGGTTTCTAGCGCGATGCAGGGCAAAGATATCGAAGTTAGAGAGGATCCGGTACGTGGCAGTGTCGTTCTCAAAGGACGACCCGCCGAAGTCGAACAAGCCATGGCTATGGTTCGCTTGTTGGATCAGCCATCGATGCGGGGTAAGAACGCGATCAGTGTCGAACCGGCGCACGTCGCGGTTAAGGATTTGGCGGACGACCTTGTCGACATACTGAAGTCCGAAGGATACAACGCTACTCTTAAGCCTCCACTGGGATCGGTGATCCTGTTACCACTTAGCTCAACCAACCAGCTGGTCGTATTCGCGGCCGATCCGATGCTGTTAGATCATGTCGCACAGTGGGTTCAGAAAATAGACAAGCGGCAGGAACTGAGTGTGGAAGACGGCGTGTTTTCCTACGAGGTACGCAATACGTCCGCGAGCTACATTGTTGGTCTTCTTAAGGATCTTTCGGGAAACCCAGCCCCCGCGTCCGGCGGCCAACCGAACGGGTCCGGTGGCGGTGGTGGCAGCGGCCAGGGCCAAAATACGCAAAACACCCAAAGCGGAGGCAGTAACCGGTTTGTTGTAGATAGTAATAGAAATGCCATTATGTTTCGTGGCAGCGGCAAGGAATGGGCATCGCTGCTGCCGATTATCGAAGAGACAGACAAGCTACCACCGACGGTACTTGTCGAGGTTCTCCTCGCTGAGATTTCGCTCGACGATACGGACTCGTCCAGCTTTCAGTTCCTTGCTAACAGCACAATAGATGGCTATAACCTCGCCTCTGGCACGCTTAATTTGCTGGATTCTGGCGCCTCGGCTTTTCAAGCGGTACTCAGTCGCGCGGGAGAAACGCGCGCAATTCTAAAGTTTTTGTACGAAAACAGGAGGGCGGAGATTCGTTCTCGGCCGCGATTGATGGTAAAGAGTGGCCAGGCGGCTACGATTAATGTGGGCGATGAGGTCCCGGTTGTTACCCAGACTTCCCAATCTACGATCGACCAAAATGCGCCGCTGGTAAACAATGTCGTCTATCGAAACACGGGCATCCGACTCGAGATCCGGCCAGTGGTGCACAGTTCGGGCTATGTGGATGTCGAGGTCCGTCAAGAGCTCAGTGAAGCCGAGATCAATCAAACGAGTGGTATCGACTCGCCCACTATCCGAAATAGAGAGGTCCAAACCGTAGTCACGCTTAAAGATGGCGGTTCAATCCTGTTGGGGGGGCTTATCTCAAATACCACCAGTGATGTAGAGGAGGGCGTGCCTTTTCTGGGTGCGCTTCCTGGTATTGGATCACTGTTCAGATCGAGAGGCGTGAACGAGGTGCGGCGGGAGTTAGTGATCATGATCACACCCTACGTAATGGAAACTCCAGATCAAAGCCAAGAATTTACAGAACGTCTTACGACGGGAGACGTGCTGACTCCGTAAGCTGGCGCGGAGTAACTGTCGCGGGCGCACTGGGCTCATGGCCTTAAAGTCAAAACCTTGTGGCGTTTTAGTCCATCACGCGTTTGGAGCCTTCGGATACGGACGTGCGTGGTTGGTGGTTGAGCGGAACCCGGTCGAACACTGCAGCAATGGCCGAAAAAGACGAAATAAGACGAATAAGTCGAATAATGAGCATGCAGACGGTTGCACATGATTACGTCGTCGGTCTCCCCAACGACGTTGGTTTGAACAACGGCGACCGCTTATGCCCATAGTAAGTTCAAGCAACGGTCCTCTTTAGCCAACAAATCGTCACCGTAGCTCAAACGGCTTGTTACCTGAATTTAGCTGT
>JBCCNK010000198.1:0-6775 GCA_039025875.1 Pseudomonadota bacterium | reverse complement strand
CTGCTGACCATCGGTCACCAGTCAAAAGCACACGTTGCGCATTCCCCCAACCAATTTCCTGCGGGAGTCGATACGTCGCGCCGCCGCAGGGAAACAGACCGCGCTGTACTTCGAGCATCTGGAACTGGGTATTCTCTGCTGCCACGCGTATCTCCGTGTTCAGGAGCATTTCGACGCCCCAGGTAAAGCAGTAGCCTTGCACGGCCATCACGATGGGCTTGCGATGCTGCTCTCCTGTGACGCCCATGGGATCAATGCCTCCCGATCCAACGGGCCATCCCTCGCCGTTGCCGAAGTAGGGTGCCCACTCATTCAGTTCGACACCCGCAGTGAAATGCTTTCCTTCTGCCGACACGATCGCCACCCGCAAATCGTCATCGTCGTTGAGACGCTTGAGCCCCGTGGCAATCTGCTCGTACATGAGAAGGCTGAGCGCGTTGTACTTCTCCGGACGTGTGAGCCGAATATGTATAATGTGGTCCTCGGCACTGATGGCGACCTGGCTCATGCACTTATCTCCTTTGGCGAATTAGCGTAGTGTACGCGGCGAGTGAAATACGTGTCGATTGCATGTGCTTTTTCCTGGGGACTGTACTTCTTTTCAGATCCTTCGACGTGCGTGTACTAGAAGGCTAACTCTAAATTTCAACCTGGAGAAACCGCTTATTCACGCTGACACCACCAGGCACACTGTCGCCACCGGAATCGTGGCTTTCGTTATTGCGGTTTCCCTCCTGGGTTGCCTCGATACTAACCGGGACTCTGAGACCGTGACTGACTCCAAACAACCGAGCACTGCAACTTCGAACGCCGCTGCAGCGGACTCTCCCACTACTAGTCGTCCATATGGGAGTTGGCCGTCAATCATCAGCGCTGAGTCGCTGGTCGCCGGTGCGCGTGGGATTTACTCCCTGCAGGCCGACGGCGACTCGTTGTATTGGCTTGAGGCGAGGCCCGAGGAGGGTGGCCGCGTCACAATTATGCGTCGTCGCGAGTCCGGGCAAATGGATGAACTGTTGCCAGCGGCCTTTAACGCCCGAACCCGCGTGCACGAGTATGGCGGTGGCAGTTATCTGGTTGCCGACGGTGTTATCTGGTTCTCAAACTTTTCAGATCAACGTCTGTACCGGTTGAAACCCGGTTCCGATCCGCAGGCCATCACCCCGGCCGAGAAGTATCGCTATGCTGGCTGCGCTCTGGATCGAGAACGAGACCGCTTGATCTGTATTCGAGAGGATCACCGAGCCGAAGGGGAGCCGATCAATACCCTCGTCGCCTTAGCAGCTCACGAACCATCCAGCCCTTCGGTCCTTTTCGAGGGAACGGATTTCGTTTCGGCGCCGCGCCTGGATGATAGCGGTAAAAGGGTTGTCTTCACTTCCTGGCAGCATCCCAATATGCCCTGGGATAACACCAGCCTGCATAGCGCAGGCTTTGATGAGGAGGGCAACTTAGTCGATCTCGAGTTGCACAATCCCGACTCTGAAGAGTCGGTGGTCGATCCGCAGTGGATGGGTTCGGGCGAATTGATCGTGTTGAGCGATCGCGACAATTGGTGGCGCCCATATAAAGTCGACGGACGGGATTTTCGGGTTCTTCCGATCGAGCTTGAAAGCAGCGAGATCGGTGGGCCCGACTGGTCCATCGATACCCGATACCAACTGCATGATCCGCGTTTGGGCACGTTGTACATCGCCCGAACCGGAGCTCTCGAGCAGCTCTTCCGTGTGACGCCTCAGGGTGAGCGCCAGGAGCTCGCCATTGGTGCTACGTCATTCTCATCCATGGTCGTTCTCGGAGAGAAGATCTATTTGGTAGCGGGTTTTCCAGATCGGCCTGCGGAGCTCTTGGCAGTGAGTTTTGCAGGTGAGGTTACAGATCGCATACGCGCAACACGCGACTCGGTGCTCGCCGTAGAGTGGGTCCCGGCATTTCAAGAAGTCAGTTTTCCGGTCGGTGAAGATGCTGTCGCCCATGGCGTGTATTTACCGCCTAAGAATCCTCAGACCACGGCAGGTGCGGAAGAGCTGCCGCCTCTGATTGTCGCAGTCCATGGCGGTCCGACCAGTGTGGCAAGTGTGGGCTATCGTCCTGATTTCTACTTCTGGACGAGTCGCGGGTTTGCCGTACTCGATCTTAATTATCGGGGTAGCACAGGTTTCGGCCGCAGCTATCGTCGAGCGCTTTATGGACGTTGGGGCATTGCGGATGTCGACGATGCGGTCGCCGGCGCCCGCTGGTTGGCCGAGCAGGGCCTGGCTGACCGAAAACGCCTGCTGATACGCGGTGGAAGCGCGGGTGGTTACACCACACTCGCTGCTCATGCCTTCCACAGCACCTTCGCTGCGGGCGCCTCACATTACGGCATTTCTGACATCGAGGCGCTCGCGAGAGATACGCACAAGTTTGAGTCGCGTTATCTGGATCAGCTCATCGGGCCGTATCCGGAACAGAAAGAACTCTACCGGGAGCGATCGCCCATCCATCATTTAGAAGGGTTCAGTGCCCCCCTTATTCTGCTCCAGGGCCTTGAAGACCCCATTGTTCCACCGAATCAATCGGAAGCAATTTATGAGGCGTTGCGAAGCAGTGGGGTCGCCACCGCGTACATCGCGTTCGAGGGTGAGTCCCATGGGTTTCGCAAAGCGGAGAACCAAGTCGCGGCTAGGCAGGCGGAGCTGTATTTCTACTCTAAAGTCCTGGGTTTTGAAACGGCTGACACCTTACCTGCTGTAGCGATTGAGAACCTCAACTAGTGTCCTGTTGGGTTGATTCAATGAATTAGCAAGACAGGCACTAGCGATGCATTGAACAGAGGTTTCGACAGGCCCGACGGAAGAGTAGTGAGCTTCTGATATCCGGTGCCAGCCCTAGGGGATGGTATCGATATTGCGATGACTGAATCGTCAGCTGAAAACGTCAGATAAAGGCTCATGCGGTGGAATTGCCTGGTCTTTCGAATTAACCCTGGCGCAAACCTATGAACAGACTATGCTTCAGGCTTTGCCGCGCGTAAAACGTAAAGGCGAGCTACGATTGCCTAACGAAAGATAAGGGCCGGAGTGCTCAATCCTAGCCGACGAAGAGTGTCTCTTCTTCGCCTTCTTCGCCTTCTTCGTTGGGTCCGCAAGTCAGGCCTTCTCGAACAAGTCGGTCGCTTGCGAGCGTAACACTTGGGCGAGCGACACTCGGATGACCGACGGTAACTGGTTGTTGTCGTAAGGGTGCGTATTAGCTGTGCATATTAGGTGTTCGTATTAAAAGCGCGTTTTGGTCGCGCTGTCGCAAAGAACAACCGGGGGAAAGACTCAGGCGGCTTAGGCCGCCGTTTTTTTGTCCGCTGCTGCTTCAGTCTGCTGCGGGTGCTACTCACAGAGAAACTCGGCACGGCGATGTCTGCGCGCCCTCGTCAGAAGTTCAGGCCATAGGCGAGATAGCCGAGACCTAACGCCGGCAGAGCGCTGTATAGCGTGGCCACAATGGCCGCTCGCGGTGCTAGCGCAATAGCCGGGAAGAGGGCGTCACCGTCGTTGCTGATAGCGTTGGCAAGCTGTGCTGACAATGGGATTACTCCATTCAAGTACAGCGTGGTCATGAGAATTTGCGGACCGCAGCCAGGAATAAAACCCACGCTCACGGCCAGAAGCGGTGTAAGCGCTCCGAGGCTTTGGAACGCGCTGGTCAGATCCAGGCCGGTGAAGTAGACAAGAAGCTCGTACATCAGGAATGCGAGAATCACCCAGACCGACACGAACGCAGTTTCGGCCACCGCTGATTCGCGCATGGAAGCCGCATCTTTGGTGCGAGCAAATCGAGTCGTCCAGCTGTCTATTGGTTGGCTATTCCAAATTCCGATGCACAGGAAAGCACCGACGAAGCCAATCCAGGTTGCGATTTCCGACTCCGCGATAACTGCAAAGATCCCTGATTCCAAGTTGAAGGCCCGGAGGACGCCAATCCCTGCGCCCGGCACGAGCAACAGCCAGAACGCTCGCTTCCATCGCGAGGGAAGTTCAAACAATTCCTGGTTTGAACCCGCGTGTACGGAATGCTTGCGCTTAAGGAAGTCCCACCCGTGAAGATGATTCACCAAATATCCGCAGCCGATTCCAGCCGACCCTGCGACCGCAAATACCGCGGCCGCGATTTGTGGTTCGCTCGCCAAAAGCAGGAAGGCAGCATCGCCCATCGTTGCAATCAATACTGCAACAAGGGCGCCGAAACTCACCTGGCCATGGGCAAACTGCGTCACGACAATAATTGCGCCTCCGCAGCCAGGTAGGGCACCCAACGCGGCGGCACTGGGCACTTGCCAGACGTTCCGCCGATTAAGTGCGCCCACGACGTCGGCTTTGAAGTACTGATCCAGCAGGTAGAAGGAAGCCAGAGTCAGGGCGACGAATACGCTAACGCCCAGGTATGCATCAGCCAAAGTGCCTCGAATGACGTCGAAAAGCGCTGGATCGACAATCGCGACGGCTAACAGCCCGGCCAGCAAAACCCAAACAAACGTGCGCTCGCGCTGCCACCAGCGGTTTGGGCCCAGCGCGGCAGTGGCGGCTGCGTATTGTCGTAGAATAAACTGTGTCATTGCTTGTTGTGGGTTTTGTCTCGGCCCCGTGACCGCTCTCAGGTGACTGCTTTCTTTGCCAATTACCCGCCGGCAACGCAGTGTGGCCGCTCTTGCTGGCTTGATATCCTGGCTGGGTGAGTCTGTTGTTTGCGTAGCCTAACTTTATACACTTTTTGTTTGTACGTGCAAACTCTGATGTGTGGATTTTTAGGTTTCAGACCTTTTTTGCGTGTAAATACCTAAAAAACGGCAAGAGTTTGTTCCTCACTGCTTCCCTGAGCGTCTAAACAGCGCTGTGCATTAAACGGTTGATATTCTCATTTGACCGGAAGCCTCTGGACAAAGCGCGCAGTTAGGTCTCGTGGGTACGTCGATTTTTTGTGCTCGAACTCGGCTTTGTCTTGCGAAAGTTGGACAACTAGGCCTTCGACGTCCATAAAAAAGCGTGCACAACCAGGACACGTCCACTACCGAATTTTCGCGACAGATCGCGTCATTTCGTGATGAAATGCCGTGAATTAGCGGTAAAATATGGCCTCACAGATGGTGAGCGTCGTAAGAATGGTCGCTCCATTCAGGTATAATCGCGTCCGCTAAGGTTACGTGGGTTGCGAACGACTTCGCGTTTACTTGCACAAGCTCACATACGTCTCCATCTACGACGGCCCTGAAAACGTAGTTGAAGACCGTAGTCGGAACGTGACGCTAGGTCGGATCGAAGAACTTACGGAGCTGCATGGCTGACGGCTGCCGCCCTCAAGCGGTAGCGATCATTACCCTAGACCGGTGGCGCGCTTGCTGACTGATCTGCGCTCTATGCAAGGCCTGGTTGGGTTTCCATCGACCAGCGGCCGTCATTAATCGCCAGGCGCAGCGATGCAAGAGGCGATGCGAGCCGCGATGCGGAACGGCGCACAGCTGCCCCATTGCGAGCCGACTGCACCGGAGCGCGCCGGGAGTGGCGGAGGTGAGGGACTACCGACCGACGGTTTGAGTTGCTAGATGCGTCGCTGGAGATGTCCCTCTTGCGGAAGCCATGATGAAAGCCAGGATTAAAGCCAGGATTAATGGAACAGTGCAGCGCGGGCCCAGAAGCTAGAACGTTGATACGAGACAGAAACACAATGCTAAGGTTTCCTGACAGCATGCAACATGCCCGCAATCGCCGACCGCTAGCGATCGGTCTGCGCGCATTATGCGTGCTCGCTTGTGCTGGTCTGTCCGGTTGCAACTATCTGCTCTTCGACCCGAAGGGTCCGATCGCGCAGCAGCAGATGGAGATCATTATTTTCTCTGTCGTGGTTATGCTGATCGTTGTGGTTCCGGTCATGATCATGGGCGTCTGGTTCCCGATTCAGTATCGGGCCGACAACAACAAGTCGGACTACCGGCCGAATTGGGAGCACTCGAATAAGATCGAGGCGGTCGTTTGGGCGATACCCGTCGCTATCATCGTCACCCTGGGGTGGATCACGTTTGTGTCATCCCACGACCTCGATCCACGCGAACCAATTGATGCCGATCAGCCGACAATGGTCGTTCAAGTCGTTGCCCTCGATTGGAAGTGGCTTTTTATCTACCCGGAATATGAGATCGCCACGGTAAACGAGTTCGCCATGCCGGTCGGTACTCCTGTTGAGTTCTTGATCACCTCGGCAACGGTCATGAATTCGTTTTTCATCCCTAACTTGGGAACGCAGATTTATGCGATGTCTGGTATGGAGAACCGCCTGCACCTTATGGCATCCCAGCGCGGTACCTACCCTGGCTTTTCGGCCAATTACAGCGGCTTTGGATTCTCGGGAATGAAGTTCAACGCACTTGCGACTGATCAAACAGGTTTCGACGACTGGGTTGCTAAGGTGAAGGCATCCGATCAAACACTGGATGACACGCGTCTCGAGCAGCTTAAGCAGAAGTCGCGGGACGTGGCTCCGATGTACTTCGCATCGGTCAATCCACTGCTGTTCAATCCGTTTCACTTGGGGCAGCCATTCCGGAAATCCGGTAATCGCCCTTGCCTTGACCTGTGCCATATTGTTCGGTAATTGGGTGAAAAACCAAGTTCAGGCGGCAAAAATCGGAATAAAAAGCAGAGATGTCCAGTTTTTTCCCGTTTCCCCCCGCAATTGGGGGAGAAGTTTGTCGGACACTCCCATATTTTTTGCATTCCGATTCTCTCCGAATTTCACTTACTTGGCT
>JBCCNK010000197.1:0-6799 GCA_039025875.1 Pseudomonadota bacterium | reverse complement strand
TCGAGGTTTTGCGCACCCACTCATTGCCGGTGTCACCTGCAGAAACGCTGGATGCGGGAGCGGCTGTGGACGCTGTGGGCTACGGGCATCGAGAGATACTGCGCAATGCCCTTGCCCTTACTCTCGCCAAGAACGAGCGCGAACTTGAGACATTCAATGAATGTTTTGATCGCTTCTTTGGCGCCGATGTTGCTGATTTTACGGTAGCGGCTGAAGACTCCCGAGAAAGTAACAAGGCCGCCGAAACCACGTCGGCTGACGATACATCAAACCCAACTCAGCAACAGGCACAAACGGGCTCCGACAATTCGGACCCTCAACAGACTGAGCCTGGTGCGAGCGATGATTCGCGGCAGCTTTCGGCGGCTGCGGGTGATTCACCGTCGCTGCAAGCCTTGCTGGACGGGGAGCTCATGCCAGCGTTGCTTGAAAATCAGCGAGGCACGCTCAGCACAGCCCTGCATCGTGCAGGACGCGAAGCGAATGTTCGGGACATTCAGATGTTCACGCAGAAGGGCCAGTACACCCGACGCATTCTGGACCAGTTGGGTGAAGCGCAGCTTCGTGATGCCGTCGTGGAGTTGGAAGACGCCGGATCACCAGCCTTGGCAACGCTGCGACGCTACAGGGACCTACTTCGCGAGCGAGTGAAAGACTATGTCGAACAGCAGTATTTGCTAAACGCACAGGGCAGAACGGATGCCTTCATGAATGATGTGCTGAAGCAAACCCGTTTGGCGAATATTGACCGTCGACACCGGGAACGGGTACGCGAGCAGGTACATAGAATGGCGCGTCGCCTGGCCAGTCGCCACAGTGCGCGGCGACGTCCGGTAAAGCGCGGGAATCTGCACATGGCAAAAACCCTGCGACGTGGGATGGCGCACGATGGTGTTCTTTTCCATACCTACTGGCGCAATCGGAAACGCGACAAAGCTCAATTACTCGCAGTATGTGACGTCAGTGGTTCCGTCGCGGCCTATGCGGGCTTTCTACTGATGTTCCTCTACAGCCTACAGGACGTATTACCCAAAACCAGAAGCTTCGCATTTTCGAGTCATCTTGGAGAAATAAGCGATCTTTTTCGAGAGGAGCCGATGGAGCGTGCGATTGAGCTTGCTAACTGGCGTTACGGGGGCGCGACCGACTACGGGGGTAGCCTTCGCGATTTTGCGCAGCTCGCTCTGAACGACATCAATCGCAATACATCGGTTATTATCCTCGGCGATGCGCGGAACAATCGCGCTGATCCGGAACTGGAGATCATGCAGAATGTTTATGAGCGCAGCCGACAAGTCATTTGGTTGAATCCAGAGCCGCGCCAGGCCTGGGGAACCGGTGACTCAGAGATGCTTCGCTATCTCAGCGCCTGCCACTACGCAGCGCCCTGCGGAAATCTGCAGCAGCTTGAACGGGTCGTAGACCAACTTCTCAAGAGTTTGCGCTAGCGCAGGGCCCTGAGCCTGCATCAACTATGAGCGCAGCGTGACGCTATCTCCCCGCCATCTTCCTTTGATGAAATCCCTGCGCGAGCGGGTCGCGCAAAATTTCACCTTTGATGAGATCGGCAGCGGTGAAACACTCTCTCATGATGAGCTGATTTCGTTTTTGGCACGCAGCCGGGATACCGATAGCTCGGTTATCGCGACGATTCGCCGTCAGGTAGCAAAGGAGAACCGAAACGCGGACCTATCCGCCGCTGATCAGGCCGTATTGAGCTGGGTTGCTGAAGCGTTCAACGACTGGTCGGAGAACTTTCCGATAGAAAACCCCCTGGGCGATCAGATTAAGCGCCTGCAGCCTCTAGCTGTAGCGGTAGCCATTACTGACGACCGCTTTTTTGAGCCGGGCAATCATGACCTTCATCTTCTACTGGACGCCCTTCAAAACGGCGCTGTGGGCTGGCAGGTGCGGTTGGAACGAGCTGGCCAGATGCTTGAGCAACGGATCGAACGTGCCGTGGAAAAAGCGCTCGAGTGGTTCCGCGACCGGCAGACCGATTTAGCGACCATCACGCGGGAACTGGTCAGCGCCAACGAACGGGATGCTGCCCGTGCTGGCAGAATGGTCCAGCGCCTTGCAGAGACGGAGCAGGCGAATCTGCAAAAGCTCACGGCCAAGCGCGAAGCCGCACTTCTGATCAACAGGTGTCTGAGCGAGTACCTCCTGCCCTCGGCCATCGGCGACTTTTTTAAGGGTGCCTGGTACGACAGTGCACAACGAGTGTTGGTTAAACATGGCGGTACCTCCCCAGAGTGGGAGCAGATGGCCAAAACGACCAGGCACCTTGCGCAGAGCGTGCAAAGCGTCGAAGGCGATGAGGTAGAAAGGGATCGGCAAGCACAACTCCTGCGACACATTCCCGGCCAGCTACGAAGATGGTTGGTGAGTCTGGAACACGACAGCGATGCCACTGACGGCGCGATTGGCCTGGTCGAGTATGCCCACCTTCGACTGCAGCATGGGCAGAAGCTGGATTTGATCCAGATACCGCCGCTTGAACTCGATGAAGCCGATTCCGATGAAGAAGCCTGGGACAATGATCTTCTTGAAGGTGATTGGTATCGCTTTGAAGATGAAAGCGGGGAACTACGAGCGCAGTTGGTACTGCAGCTCGCAAACGGCCGGCACTTACTGTTTGCGAACTTTGTAGGGCTTAAGGCGCTCGATCTGTCACGCCGCGCCTTTCGCCAAAGACTGGAAGATGGCTTTGCACGCGAGCTTCCAAAACGAGCAACCTTCAGCCTTAGTCTGCTGTCGGCAGCGGGTATCAAAGACGATGCAAGCCTTCAGCAGTTTTTGGACCCGGCATTTCGCGAAGAGCCCGAGCCAGTTCCCGCCCCTCAGGGACAGGAAGTTCCGGAGCGCGGGCCAGAACCGGTGCCGCCGCCGCAAGCACCAGTTCAGACCGAACCGGCAGCTACTGCTGTATCAGGCATCGAAGCAGTTACAGAAACAGCTTCAACTCCTAGTTCAGCTCCTAGTTCAGCACCAACCGCAACACCAGGCACACCACCGCCAATGGTGCCCGGGCAGCCACCACCTGTAGTCGCGCCCGGCGTACGAATCGAAACCGCTGCTCAATCTGAACTTCCGGGAGCCGAAGTCAATCCGAACAACCTGATCGATCCGGTGCTGGCGCCGCCGGCCGGGGCTGAAGTCGATACCGGATTTGAACCCGCTCAGCAATCAGCGCCTTCCTCGGACCCGTCCCCACCAGAACCACCGCCGAACCCGAGCTCCGGTCAGCACACTAGCCCAAGCCAGGACCAAAGCAGTCGAGCAGCGCCGCAGGCGAATCTGACGAACACGGTGGAGCCCTCTCAGGTCCAGCCGCCACCACAGGCGCCCCAGATCGCAGCACAACCGTCTGGAGCACCACCTCCGATAGAATCGAGCCCGATTCCGGTTCCAGGTCCAGGCCCCGACTCGCAGGGCTCCGCACCTGCTGCTGCGGCTCCGGTAGCCCCGCAAGCACCAACGGCCGCTCCGGGCCGGGTTGAAGCCACCGCGCCTCCTGTGCCGGGAAGCCAGCCACCCGCTTCTCCTCCTAACCCAGTTCCCGCAGAGCCGCAGACCAGTGTGCCGCCCCCATCGACACCTGCTCGCGAAGTCGAAGTGCCGATGGGTGCCTGGCTTGGATTCCATGATGGCGAGACTCCTATCATGGCAAAGCTCGCGGTCTACGACCCAAGGCGCGACAACTACATTTTCGTTAACCGTAAAGGTATCGCGCTACGAGAACTTAGTCGCGCTGAGCTTGTGGCGCTTATCGACCGGGGCCTGGTGGACATACTGGAGACCCGCTGCTACTTCCGAGATGAGGTTGAGCGCGCTCGGGGAGAGGACTCATGACCGGTGTAAATCGACGGCGAAACCTCCGCCTCCCGATCGAAACCCGGGTGTTTATAGAGCTGGAGTCCCCGCCACCAGGAAGTCTTAGCCCTGGAAAAGTGGCACGCTGCGAGACTCTCGAGGTTTCCCGAAGCGGATTGCGGGTACGGCTCGATGAAGGCGTCAGTGTTGGAGCAATCCTGCAGATCGGAGTCGAGCTTCCCGGAAAAGACGAACCCTTCTATCTCGTCGGTCAGGTCCGCTGGCGAATGCAGGACAAGGAACAAGCAGGCATCTGGATAGCTGGCTTTGAAGTTCTCAATGCCCTTGGATCAGATGTAGAGCAGTGGGAGGCGGCGCTGCAGGTGATGGACGAGCGGGTATCGACCTGAACTCCCGGAGCGGGTCGTTCAAACAAGCCAAAGCACCGCAATTGTAAAGACGACACATCAACCTTGAGTGCTCAGCTTTGCTGCCCAGCGCCTACCGGCTCCGTACCCGCGGAACCAGGTGACTCCAAGGCCATCTCCTCCTCCAATCTTCGCGCGACCTGCTCCTTGGAGCCAGTACCTCTGGCCATTAAGTGGTACGCCATGGGCACGAGAAACAGAGTGACAAGGGTTGCCAGGGCAACGCCTCCCATGACAACGAGGCCGATCATCACACGCACTTCGTGCCCCGGGCCCATGGATAGAACAAGCGGCAATGCCCCCATGATCGTCGTAAACGCGGTCATCACGATGGGGCGTAGTCGCTTGCCGGCGCCTTCGATGACGGAGGTGTCGAAGTCGAAGTCGGCGTCACGCATCTGGTTTATGAATTCAACTATCAGAATTCCGTTCTTCGCGGCCAGCCCGACTAGCATGATCAGTCCAACCTGGCTGTATATGTTCAGCGTGGCGCCGGCCAACTGCAGTGCGCCGAGTCCGCCGAGCAACGCCACTGGCACAGTGAACAGAATGATCAACGGGTGCAAGAACGACTCAAAGTGCGCCGCCATTACCTGGTACACCCAGAACATGGCTAGCTGAAACGTCAGATACACCGCGTTACTGGCCGGGTTGTAATCAAGCGACTCTCCTTTGAAGTCGATAGTCGCTGTACCTGGCAGTTCCGCGCGTGCTGTGTCCTGAAGGTACTGCAAAGCATCGCCCAGCTTGTAGCCATCAACCAGCCCGGCAGACAGCGTAAAGGCGCGGACGCGGTTGTATCGATTCAGACTGCCGGCGCCCGCCTCCTCCCGGAGGCTGACAAGGTTTGACAATGGGATCAGCTCGCCACTGGTGCTGGATCGTACGTAAATATTGTCGAGGTCCGACAGGGTTCGCGATTCTTCCCGTTCGCCCTCAACAATCACGTCGTACTCGCGCCCACTCATAACAAACGTGGTCACTTTTCGCGAACCGAGCAGCGTCTCTAAAGTGCGTCCGATGTCAGCCAGGTTTACTCCCAGATCCCCGGCCCGATTGCGATCTATGGACACGCGCAACTGGGGCTTAGTTGGTTTGAGGTCAGTGTCCACACCTACTAATCGGGGATTCTCTGCGACCGCATTGAGCAGCAAGTCCTGCCAATCTGCGAGCTCCTCATAGCTATCACCTCCAACAACGAACTCGACCGGATCGGTATTGCCTCCGCCAAAAGAGCGCGGGGCACGTACGAATGTACGCGCCCCGGCTACATCAGCGATTCGAGCCTGGGCGTCTGCGCGGATCTGTTCAGCGGTGCGTTCCCGCTCCTCCCAGGGAGCCAGGACCATAATGGTGAAGGCTCGGTTAAAAGACTCGCCCGCTCCCCAGGCGGGTGCACGAATAAGCAGACGACGAATCTCTCCGCTCTCGACCAGCGGCATGAGTCGTTCCTCGATTGCGAGAGCCTGAGTCACCGTGTAGTCAAATGACGACCCTTCCGGCGTAGATGCCACCAGAAACAGCACACCACGATCTTCCGAAGGAGAGTATTCCTGCGGTATGCGTGTGCTAAGACCCCAGGCAAGCAGTACGCAGGCTAGCAACACCGGAATGAACATCCATGACTTGGCGACGCACGGCCTGAGCAATGCTCTGTAGCCCTCTTCCATGCGCGCGCTCAGGGCTTCAACCGTATCGGCAATCCGGTTACTGACTTTGTCCTTATTCAGAAGCTTGGAGCAGACCACCGGGCCGAGAGTCAGCGCCACAAAACTCGAAAAGACAACAGCGATCGCCATGGCCACGGCAAACTCGGCGAACAAACGCCCAAGGTTCCCTTCGAGAAACGTGATCGGAACAAACACCGCGATCAGCACCCCGGTTGTGGCAATGACTGCAACAGCGACCTGGCGGCCTCCTTTATAAGCGGCCACAAGGGCTGTTTCTCCGCGAACGAGGCGGCGATGGATGTTCTCGAGAACCACGATGCTATCGTCTACCACTAGGCCTATTGCCAGCACCAATGCCAGCAGCGTCAAAAGATTAATGCTGTAGCCCAGGGCCCAGAGCACACTGAAGCTACCGATGAGCGATATGGGAACCGTCAGCGCGGGTACGAGCAGGCTTCGGGGGTCGCCGAGAAACAGGAAAATTACGACGACCACCAGAATCGCGGCAATAAACAAAGTGGCGAACACCTCGTTGATTGCCTCATCGACGAATATCGAGCGGTCAAAACCGACCACCAGTTCCATCCCTTCGGGGAGCTGCTTATTGACGGCTTTTATCTGTGCCTGAACAGCTCGACCTACGCTGAGCGCATTGGCTTTGCTCTGCCGCACTACTCCGATGCCCACCATGGATTCGGTGTTGCCGCGAAACAAGCTGCGCTCTTCGGCGCTCGCCAACTCCACACGCGCCACATCCTGCAGGCGCACAAGATAACCGTCCTCCCCCCGCGCCAGCACCAGATCGCGGAAATCCTCCGCTGCCTGATACCCCCGTTCGAGGCGAACCAAAAAATCTCGGGATGACGATTTCAGGGTACCGGCCGG
>JBCCNK010000196.1:0-6800 GCA_039025875.1 Pseudomonadota bacterium | reverse complement strand
CCCCGAGATTGAAGCCAAATGGGGCTTCGACGCCGCGTCGCGGCCATGATCATCGGGATGTGTTCAGCGACCCAAAAAGTTACGAATGCCCCTTGCGGTCACTTGGACCCTTATTTACACCACCAGTCTCTGTCGCGGGATGGAGCAGCCCGGTAGCTCGTCAGGCTCATAACCTGAAGGTCGTAGGTTCAAATCCTACTCCCGCAACCAACGGAACTGAAAGCCCCGGTGCAGATATGCCGGGGCTTCTGCTTTTCTGGTCAACGAGATTGAGGATGGCCTTCAGCTCGCCACGCAACTCTATGTCAAACCCGACTGTAAGTGGCGTTACGACGATATGGTCTACCATCGAGTGAAGGAGCTCGATGGCTTGTTCCCCGAGCACTGCATCGGTTAACCCCTCCATCATCATGTTTACACGCTCCGCGTACAACCGCAGCAGCGTTGGATCGATGCACATTGATAGTCTGACTATTGCCGCGAGCGAACTTGCCCGGCGTGGCATTATTGCTGTTTACCCCGCCAGATAGTGCTCTTCGGCACCCATATCGATTCGGGTTTCACCGAGAGAGACGCTATGAACACGGCCGCCTATCCGATCCGCGGCCTCGATGAGCAAAACTTCGTAACCCAAGTCGATGAGCGTTCGTGCCGCGTAAAGCCCGGCACTTCCCGCACCAACGATCACCACATCGTGCGATGTGTCAGCCGAGTCACTATGTGCCAGCGGGGCGGTTGCCAGAAGCAAGACACAACCTATTAGGGCGAGCTTGTGGATTATCACCTTTCCTCCCTGCCCCAAAGCTGAGGTCAGATAATGGTAGGAATTTGTCACTGATCAGAAGTAATTGAATGGCAGCGGCGATACCAGCGTGCGCCAAGAATTACTCCAAAAAGCGTAACCCATCGTCCAAGACCCCGAGAGCCGGCCTATTGGCGAAGAACATCAAGCCCATCTTCTTGGTAATAAATCACACGTTAATGAGTATTATTCTCATCTATACTCCGCGTCACTTTCTATCGCGGCCGATAGCGGGATAACGCATCTGGGGTTTGTCTAGTGCACGGCGAGTAGGTGCAGACTTAGTGCACCTCAGTCCTGACCCTGCATCCAGCGATATAGGACAAGTCCCTATCTGTGATTTTGGAGTCGACTTAATGCAAAAGCTCTTATTCAGCGCGGTGAGCGCAGCGCTGTTTACCATGGCTGTTTCAGCGCAAAACCCACCGGACAAGAATTCGACCGTAGCGAATCCAAGCACCACCGATGAGCAACGGGTCGAGGAAGTTCTCGTTATCGGACGACCTTCTCGGTTCGGTGCGACCAAGTCCGAGATATCGGTTTTTGCGGTTCCAAGATCGGTCACCGTGATCACGGAGCAACAATTCAGAGATCGTGGGGCACTCACCCTGAGTAATACGCTTGATTACACGGCGGGCGTGACTGGCAATGCCTTCGGACTAGCCACCCGCGGCGACTTCACCAGCATACGTGGACTGGATGCGCCGGAATATCAGGACAACCTCCAGGTCTTGTTTGGCTTCTACAACAACGCGCGAGCCGATGTCTACACGCTCGAACAGATTGAAGTTCTAAAAGGACCCGCCTCGGTACTTTACGGCCAGGCTGCTCCGGGTGGCATCGTCAGCACAGTCTCAAAGATTGCGTCCCCGGATAAACTCGCAAGCGAAATCGTACTGACCGCCGGCAACTTCGACCGCTACCAGCTGTCGCTGGACACCGGGTATGACCTGAGCGGTGACGGGAACTGGACCGGACGCTTTGTCGGAATCTATCGCGATGCCGCTACTCAGGTGGATTTTGTGAACGACGACGCCCTTGTAGTGGCGCCGTCGCTCACTTACAGCACCGATCGAGGAGCGCTAACCCTGCTGCTCAACTACACGGACAGAACAAGTGACACTTCATCGCAGTTTCTACCCCTAGCATCCAGCGCCTGCGGCGTCAGCGACGTGACAATAAGTGAACCCAATGTGTGCGCCGCGACGTCGGGCGTTGAAGCCAACATAGGTTTGTATGTGGGAGACCCGAACTTTAATCGGTACGACACTGAAGCGATCACCATGAGCTTGTTTGGTCGTTACAACCTAAATGACCGCTGGTCCGTGGATGGCACAGCCCGCTATAGGGACAACGAAGCCGACTATGACCAGACATGGGTTTCGTTCCTGGGCGATGGAAATCCTCGACTGCGTCCTGACGGCACGGCGATAGGCCGATCCTGGTCTAGTAGCAGGGCAGGATCGACGCAATACGCCTTTGATTTTCGCCTGCGAGGGCGATTTGAAACCGGCCTCGTAAGTCACGAGCTTTTGGCGGGCCTTAACTATCAGAACGTCGAGACATTCGATAACTCAGCGTTTTTCTACGCGCGACCGACAACTTTCAATGTGTTCGATCCAAGCTACGACGGCTCCGAAGTTCCGACCACCGCCGAGTTTGATGGGATCCGTGGGCGCACCGACGATGAGACGGTCGCCACCGATGTATATCTCACAGACACCATGTACATCGGTGATTTGATAGTAAGCGCTGGTCTTCGCCTGTCTTCGGTGGAATCTGAAGACGCGCTCAGTAGTCAGGATGATGACGAGACTCCGTTTACGTTTGGTGCGCTCTACAAATCCGCTAGCGGCCTCAACCCCTACGTGAGCTACGCGGAATCTTTTAGGGCAACGGTCGGTACCGACGTGGTCACTGGTACTTCGTTGCAGCCCCGCCAAGGCGAACAGGTTGAGCTTGGTATCAAGTATCAACCCCAAGGCGGCGACAGCTACATCACTATCGCCGTGTTCGAATTAGAAGAGGACAACCTGGTCGACTTTGTCCCCGGAGGTGCTACTCAGCCAGGGCTAAGCGTCGAGACCGACGGCTTCGAAATCGAGGCGCTGCTTCACTGGCGTGATTTTTCATTCGATTTTGACTACCGAAAGCTGGATGCGATTGACGTGGATGAGAACGGTATGGGCGCGACCCGACCCAGCCTTCCGGAAACCACCGCGTCGCTCTGGGCGAGCTGGGAGCCTGTTGGCCTGCCGGTCGAGGGTATGCGCTTAGGGGTGGGGGTCCGCTACGCCAGCGAAAACGAAAGTAACGGGACGGCGTTCCTGTTCCAAAATCAATTCATGCCAACGCCAAACCGTGTAGTCACCGATGGCTATACGGTCTTCGACGCCTTGATTGGTTACCAGGTAGGTGACTTTGAATTCAACCTAAATCTACGAAATCTAACCGACGAGGAGTACTACTCTACTTGCCTGTCGCGCGGCGACTGCTTCGCGGCGGAGCGCCGCACGATCGTAGGCACGCTGGTACGAAGATTCTAGGTTCTCGCTGCGTGTGGCTTGTATGAAGTACCCATCGCTGAACGTGAGGTGAAGCCAGAGCGGGCGGCAGACTGATCGTGGCTTGCGCACAATAACCAGTTCGCGAGAGCTCTAGTGCCTACTTGTAAAAGTAGTGTGCGCCTAAATGTAGCGTCTGATCTCTTGCACGTAGCCACTCCGGGGCCGGAATGGAGTCACTGTGGAACCAAAGCGCGCCATCCGTGGGGTCGGCGGGTGGAGTGGTTAGCATTTGTTCGGCAAGAATTTGAGCCAGCCGCCACACACCGGGCTCAGTCGGCCTGTCACTGCGCCCGTCGCACCACCAGTTGAATTCACACGGTGGCCTTTCACCTCCGTCATGGACGACCGCACAGATCGAGTTTGGGTACTTCGAACTCTCGACTCGATTGAGCACCACCCAACCGACAGCAATCATCCCATCACGTCCTTCAGAGCGAGCTTCAAAATAGAGGTTCTGGGCGAAGCAATGCGCCGCGTCCGCATCAGGAATAGTCTGCGAGTTCACCGAGGTGGAGAGAGTAAGCAGCCCCACAAGCATCGCCAGGGAGCAAACGACAGCACAGGCATGCCGTCCTCGCTGAAGTGTCAGATGAGCGTTGTCTCCAGTATACGGTCGAACCATTGAAAGGCTGCTCCATCGAATTGTTTTGAATACAAGACCAGGGGTTCGCGGCTAAACGCTATGACATGTGCGACCGGACGCTGGGTGCTCATAATACCTATGTCAGGCCTATTCTTAAGACAGAAAATCAAAGCGCCTCTGGCTCAGCGAGATAAGGTCGTAGCTATAAAAGTAGACTCAGTCTCACACGTGTCCTTCCTGACGCAGTTCGATTATTGGAGGTATGTCGAATGTCGTTGAGCAAGGGTCAACGCCTGTTGGCTATTCCTGATGTGAGTGACCCGCACAAGCACTCTATTTGTTCCATTTTAGCGATTATGGTTTACATTTCCGCTGGCGGATTAGTACGAGACGGATCAACTCAGTTTAGTGCTCGTTGACTTTGGATCAGCGCCAGCAGGCCGTGGGAAGGCTCACATACAAAATGGTCTCGATACAGCAGTATGACCTTGCATGTTTCATCAGAAGTTCGGGTGCCTCTGCGTGGCCTGCGGGGTAGACACCCTAGACTTGTTCAGAGGCGTCCTAGTGTATGGACAACAAAAGCACGCTCCTAGTTCTTACCCTGATCATCGGAACGATGGGTGCCTTTGTCGTAGTAAACGGAATCTCGAATTTTTCGGGTTTCATCGAATACATGGGGTTTCGGGGGGCGCGTACTGGTACTGCGTTGAGCTGGGCCCTCGCGCTCCTTACCGTTGCACTCTACTGTTATAGCGCGGCCAGCATCGCGGATGTCAGGAACCACATGTTCCGGCTTGATGGACTGAAAGCTGTAGCAATCGTGGCCGCGGTTTGTGCGGGCATTGTGGAAGAAGTCGTGTTCCGAAAGTGGGTGATGGACTACCTGGAGTCGCAGGGTTTTTCTATCCTGTCCCAGCTTGCCGCTTCGGCTCTTTCATTCGGCGTGTTTCATCTGCTTTGGGGCCTTAGGAACCACAGAGCCGGCGTGAACGCAGCGCTCTCAACGGCTCTGCTCGGCCTGGCTTTGGCAATCGTATACTGGCTGGGCGATCGGAGCCTAGCACCCTGCATCGTAGCGCACTTCTGCGTAACAGCTTTGATTCAGCCGGGGATGCTAATCGCAGCACAAAACGACCGGCTGGGCTACTGGAGAGCGCGAAACTACTAGTCGACCGTCACAGGTCACCCAGCACGAGTCACCCAGCACGAGTCACCCAGCACTAGCGACGATAAAGATACAGAATAAGCCGGCCCTAATTACTTGCTCTGCAAGCACACATCGGCGGGGGAGAAGGCTACTCTACAGGTACCGCGACTCCATCAATGCTATGTAGTCTCGTAGTTCAAGCTCGCATTCGTCACACTTCGCGGCGATGTAGTCCTGAGTAACCTCACCCGTCGCATTGCGCGTAGCGGATTCGAGTTCAGCGGCAATTCGAATGAGTTGCTTGGCGCCCGTCACCATCGCGCTGCCCTTCAACTTGTGAGCAAGAGGTGGCGTTTTCAAAATTATTTCGTGCGGCTCATAGAGTTGCCGCAATTGACCGACCAGGTCCTGCGTGGCGTCACTGAAGGTAGCTACTACTTGGGTAATCAGGGCGTTACTGCCCGAAGGCTGAATCTTGAGGATTGCATCGATGGCGGGTGTGTCAAGGACGTGCTCGGGGTCGAGCTTCGCGGGGTCGACGACTCCGAGATGCCTATTTGCGATCCCTGAGATACTCACCGAGTCAGTAGCCGTCGTCCATGCACCAGGGCATCAGACCAGTCGAGGCCAAACAAATCAAGAGCGAATATAGAAACGGAAAGAGTATTTCCGACTAAAACAAGAACGAAGTCTTTAGTAAGCTTGAATCAAGCGCGATTATTAGTCGAAAACGATCATTTGAAGGTGGAAAAACCGGCTGGGACGACACTTCACCGTCCCAGCCATGTGTAACATTTAGTGTGTTTGCGGCTCTGCTGACTCAGCGGCCTGCTGAGCTTGCTGCGCCAATGCCTGCTCAAAAAGCGCATCGAAGTTCACAGGAGCCAACATTACAGCGGGGAACCCGCCTTTGATGGCTAGCGCATCAATGTTCTCGCGTGCGTAAGGAAAGAGAATGTTGGGGGCTGCTGTACCGAGTACCCGACGCATTTGTTCCTCGGTAAATCCAGTAATAAAGAATATCCCCGCCTGTTCGACTTCGATTAAGAATGCGGTCTCATCGTCCTGGGTGGCAGTAATGGTGATCTTGAGTACAGCCTCATAGTTGCCTTGCTCGTCAATCGCCGAGCTGCGGGTATTGAGGTCAACATTAACCTTCGGCTGCCATTGTTTCTTAAATACGTTTGGCGACGCGGGTGACTCGAAAGACACGTCCTTGGTATAGATTCGCTGCAATACAAACTGCTGCTGGACTCCTTCCTGGGCGGCCCCACCCGGTGCTACTGGTTCGTCGGCCATGTGCTCATACTCCTAAAGTTCAATTTAAGTGAAAACGTTCTTTGCGTTTAGAGCCTTGTATTCGCCAAATTACTTTTCGCCAGGCGCATGACGACAATCCAGGCTCGAGCCGCTGTTACGATGTCAGCAGTCGGTCAAGTTCTCCGTTGGCCGCAAGCCCCGCGAGATCTGTGAATCCTCCCACGTGCCGTTCGCCGATCCAGATCTGCGGAACCGTATGTTGCCCAGCTTTTTCCTGCATTTGCTGTCGCAGCTCCCGATCGCCATCGACGCCAATCTCTGTGTACTCCACGCCCTTTGCTTTAAGTAGACGTTTGGCCGCCACGCAATATGGACAGAACCGGGTCGTATACATGGTGACGTCGGCCATAGGAATCAACTCCTAACGGTAGGTAGCTG
>JBCCNK010000195.1:0-6817 GCA_039025875.1 Pseudomonadota bacterium | reverse complement strand
GCGCCCGGGATTGCTGTTTGCGGGCACTGATGTCGGGGTGTTCGTCTCCTTCGATGACGGCGAGCGCTGGCAGCCATTTCAGCAAAACCTGCCGCTGACTCAGGTGTCCGATCTGAAGCTGCATCGGGACGATCTGGTGGTGTCGACCATGGGTCGTGGATTTTGGGTGGCTGACAAAATCGCTACGCTTCGTGATTCGCGGCTGCTTAAGGAGGGTGAGGTCCCCGAGCTGTTCGCACCGGCTGACACCATTCGCTATCGCCAGAATTTTCGCAGTGGCGATGATCCCGCGGACCCGGACTATCCGGCACCGGCCGTCTACATCGACTATCGATTGCCCGCGGGTAGCTCGGACCCCGTGACACTCGAAATTTTCGACGCCATCGGTGATCGTGTAAACGGCTACACGGTCAAGCGCGACGGCGAGAACACAGAGGATGACGGCTCAGCACAGGCAGGGCAGGGTACGACCGCACAGCAGGATATGGCCCTGAGTGCTACTCAGTTTTTCGAGACGAGTGATCTCAAGAGCGGTCCAGGGCTCCATCGCTTTGCCTGGGACATGCGTTACCGGGGTGCCTGGCACGAAGAAGAGGATCGTCGCTATAAAAACGGCCCACTTGTGAGTCCAGGTCGATACACCGTGCGGCTCGGGGTTGGAGAGGAGCAGTTCGAGCAGAGCTTTGACGTGCTGGTTGATCCTCGCGTGAAGGCCCAGGGTGTTTCTCAGGACGACATTGAAATGCAGCTGGCATTGCAGAGAGAGGTACTCTCGTTGATCGATGAGGCGCGTCGAATGGTGCCACGTCTCGAAGAGGCTCAAGCCAGCCGGGATGATGATGAGACTGGTATGGCCGATGCTGCATCAGCTCAAGACACGAACGTAGGTAACGAAAGTGATCAGCGAAGCCGTGCCGAAGTGGCGAAGCCGCCCTTCGATACTGCGCTTGCGCTACTGGAAACTGAGGAGGGCACCTACATGCCTCCTCGTCTCATCGATCAGTTGAATTACCTGTACTTTATGCTCAGCCGCGCCGACCAGCGTCCGGGACGTGACGCCTTCGAACGTCGGACCGCGCTATCGAATCAACTGGCAGGCGTACGCGAGATGGTTGATGATTCTCTGGAGCAGCCCCTGCAGGCGAGAGCCGCAGGATCGCAGCCGCAGAAATCCGTCGGCGGGCGTAATTCCCGAAACGCGAACGTATCCGGCTCAGCTGGCGTGTCAGCTAACGTTAGCGAAGCCAATCAGTGAGGCTCGGTGAGTATGGTAAGCCACCTGAGACAGGCAACTGCTCATGAACCCGAATACACATGAACCCGAGTCTTCGCTTGGTAAGTTGCCGGTAAATGTGCGGCCGACAAGCGTCTCAGGCGCTGGCCGCTTCCTCGTCGCCCAAGTTACGCAGCGACGTATGCAGTGCCTCGGTGAGGCTCGCGATTTCATCATCCCTGATGACGAAGGGCAGTCCGAGCTGGATTGTGTCGCCGCCGTAGCGCACATAAAAGCCCTTCTGCCACATGCGCATGGCCACCTCGAAGGGACGGCGTGTGGGATCGCCATTTTTGGCGTCGAGTGTCAGTGCCGCTGCAAATCCGTAGTTGCGGATATCGGCGACGAAAGGCGCTCCTTTCAGTGCGTGGATATGCTCCTCGAAAACTGGAGCCTTCCGCGCGACCCGTTGAGGAAGCTCTTCCTGCTCAAGGATATCTAGGGTAACCAGCGCTGCAGCGCAGGCTGCCGGGTGCGCCGAGTAGGTATAGCCGTGGAAGAATTCCAGTAGATGCCCGGGTGAGTTTTGAGCCATGAAGGTGTCATATACCTCTTTGCTCGCGATAACCGCACCCATGGGGACGGCACCATTTGTTACCTGCTTGGCAATATTGGCGATATCCGGTACCACACCAAACGCGTGCGAGCCGGTCATCGCGCCGCAACGACCAAAGGCCGTGATGACCTCATCAAAAATCAGAAGAATGTTGTTCTGGTCGCAGATCTCCCGCAGTCGCTGCAGATAACCTACCGGTGGCGGTATCACGCCGGCGGATCCGGCCATGGGCTCGACGATAACCGCGGCAATGTTGCTGGCATCATGCAGGGTTATCATCTCGGCGAGCTGGTTGGCCAGATGCGCTCCCGTTTCGGGCATGCCGCGGCAGAAGTGGTTCTCGGGCAAGATAGTATGAGATAGATGGTCGGCTTCTATGCCCTGCCCGAACATTTTTCTGTTTGCGGCGATACCGCCTACGGAGATCCCGCCGAAGTTGACGCCGTGATAGCCCTTGATTCGCCCAATGAGTCGAGTCTTACTGGGCTGTCCCTTCAGTCGCCAATACGCGCGTGCCATCTTCAGAGATGTGTCCGCCGACTCCGAGCCGGAGCCGGTGTAGAACACATAGTCGAGATCGCCAGGCATCAGGTTTCGCAGCCGTTCTGATAGCTGAAAGGCCTTTGGATGGCCGAACTGGAATGCCGGTGAGTAGTCGAGCGTTCGCAGTTGATGGCTGACGGCATCTGCAATCTCGGGGCGGTTGTGCCCAAGTCCGCAGGTCCACAGGCCGGAAAGGCCATCGAGAACGCGACGTCCGGACTCATCGATGAAGTAGATACCTTCGGCACCTACGATGATCCGCGGATCCTTCTTGAACTGGCGGTTGCCTGAGTACGCCATCCAGTGCGCATCCAGTCCTGCCTCGCTAATTGCGTTCTCGGCAGACTGATCTGCTGTGGGCACAGATATGGCTTCCGGATCGCCCTGGTTAGCGTCGCCCTGTCGATCAGTCGAATCTAGTCGAGAAATTGCCGCACTGCTCATTGCATGCTCCCTTGTAGTGCTACCGGCCACGCACCCTGGACTTGTTCAGAGGCTCCCTAGCTTGCTAACTGTACGTATCAACTCTGCAAACATCTCTCCCCGTAGAGGGTAGGGTCTTCTGGTCGTATAGGAACCGAATGTGCTGAAGTACACGCTGCTACGATGCGTTCGGATCTAGACAGCTACTCTGTGAGTGTAAGGACACAATGGCGTGAGTAACTTTGATGCGCTGATCATAGGAGCGGGACACAACGGGCTAACCACCGCCAATTATCTGGCGGCCGGCGGCATGAAGGTATGCGTACTCGAGCGTCGCGGTCTCGTGGGCGGAGCTGCCGTCACGGAAGAGTTTCACCCTGGCTACCGTAACTCCATCGCTTCCTACGTCGTCAGTCTGCTTCGGCCAGAAGTGGTCCGGGACCTCGATCTAACACGATACGGATACGAACCCATACTGCTCGAGAACAGCCTGTACCTCGACAGTCGCGGGGACTATCTGCTGCTCAATGGTGATGACGCGCACGATCGAGCGCAGTTCCGCAAGTTTTCCGATACCGATTACGAAGCCTACTTGGCATTCGAAGACAACGTCGAAACGGTGGGAGAGCTGCTGAGCAAGCAGTGGCTGAAGCCACCACCCAAGCTCGCTGAAGGTGGCGTTGGCGATTTGCTGAGCGCATTGAAGCTGGGATTCGATGTTTATCGGCTCAATGAAGAACAGCGCTGGCGTCTGGTGCAGTTTTTTATCGGGGCCCCAGAATCCATCATCAATCGCTGGTTCGAGAGCGACAAAGTCAAAGCGATGGTGGCTGCGCACATCATGCCCGCTAACTATGCGCCCCTGAGTCAGCCAGGCGCCAGCCTCGCCATGCTGCACCACGCCGTGGGCGAGATCGCCGAACGCAGCGGTGCCTGGGGAATCGTACGCGGCGGTATGGGTGCGATCAGCGAAGCCATGGCCAGCGCGGCGCGTGATCGTGGGGTTGAAATTCGTGTGGACGCCCCGGTCGCAAAAATGCACGTAGAGAACGGACGAGTAACGGGCGTTCAATTGGAATCGGGAGAGGATGTTCACGCCGCGGTGGTTGCCGCCAACACCGACCCCCGGCGCACTCTGTTCGGGCTTCTCGGAGAACAGCATCTGCCAGAGAGTTTTGCTCGCGATATGAGGGCGTTTCGCCAGGAGTCGGCTAGTCTGCGCATGAATCTGGCTTTGCGCGGCCTGCCGGAGTTTGCGGCGCTGCCGTCAACTGGGAATGATCCGGGGCCGCAGCATCGGGCGAGTATCACTTTCATTGAAAGCGCCGAACATTTGAACGAAGCGTTTCGCAGTTCCCGCAGTGGTATGCCGGCCGATCCGCCAATTATCGAAGCGATAATTCCCAGCACTCTGGACCCGGCGCTGACCGATACACCCGGGCACCACGTGATGAGCCTATTGTGCAAATACATGCCCTACGATCTCAAAGATGGGGCGTCCTGGGATAGCGAGAAACCTGGTGTCGTGGAGTCGATACTGAGCTATCTCGAGCGCAGTATTCCCAACCTTCGGGATCTACTTGTGGGGTACCAGTGTTTGTCACCACTGGACCTTGAACGCACCTTCGGTCTTACTCGCGGCGACATCTGCCACGGTCGACTTGAGCCGGACCAGCTCTTCAGCATGCGGCCTCATCCCCAGGCAGCACAGTACGCAATGCCTGTGCCGGGCCTTTATCTGTGTGGGTCCGGCGCCCATCCCGGCGGTGGTGTTACCGGTGCACCGGGCTATAACGCTGCCCAGCGCATTCTCAAGGATCAGGGTAAGGCAGCCTGAGCGGATGTGTGAGTCGCCCGAAAGGAGTTCGAGACTCTCGTAGCATCCATGGCATTCGAGGCTGTCGCAGCAAAAGAGCACTCGTAAAAACGTATGACGTCAACAAATCCTTACGACCGCTGGCAAGCGTTGGCCGCTGGCCTTTATATGTCGATTGTCGGTTACAGTGTGCTGGCCGGCATACCCGTAATCAGCACAGCGTGGAGTTCGCTGCTTGGCTTTAGCGAGCCTCAGGTTGGAAGGGTGGCCGGTGCCGATTTGGGGGGGCTGTCGGCAGGAGCCGTATTGGCGGCCATCGTAATCAGCCGCTGTAATCGACGTTGGCTGATCGTCGCCTCAATAAGCGGTGCGGTCGTGACCAATGGCTTATGTGTGCTGTTTCAGGATTACACCTCGACGCTGATTCTAAGATTTCTCGCGGGTACGGCGAGTGGTGTTTTTACCGGGGTTGCGGTGGCCACTCTGGGAGCCAGAACCGATGCGGCGCGTGCATTCAACTATCTCCTGTTCTCGTTTGCCTTTGTCCAGGCTGCGGAGCTTTACTGGCTTCCCAAGCTCAGCATGAGTGCGATTTACACCGTTTTTGCCGTGTCGTATCTGCCGGCACTCTTGCTCCTTCCTTGGGTACCCGCCCGAGCGACAGGCTTGGCAAGTCATGAATCGCAGGCTAAGGCCGCGCCTACAGTTCAGCAGCACCACCTGAACGACGGCATGATGGGTCATTCTTCCCTCGTACCGTGGTTGTGCCTGCTCGCGATGGCACTGACCTATGTGAATATCGGTGCTTACTGGACCTACATCGAACTGGCTGCTTCGGACTCGTTGTTGGATGGTGAGTGGGTATCGAGTGTGTTGGTCTGGGTTTCGTTTTTTGCCGTGCTTGGCTGTTTCGTGGCGACGGTCATCAGTGATCGCTTCGGGCTTGCCCTGCCGCTGCTGCTGACACTTCTAATCCATGCGGCCTGTGTTGCCATTCTGATTCCCGGTATGGACAAGGCACGGTTTTTTGTCAGCATCTACGCGTTTAATTTTCTCTGGATTTTTATTGACGTGTATCAGATGGGATCGGTGGCCCGACTCGACAGCGACGGCCGCTTTGCGTCGCTGATGCCGGCGGCGCAGGGATTGGGACAGATACTGGGACCGAATATCGCTGCGTCTTTGCTCGCTGCAAGTTATGGCTACCCGTCGATTTTTGCTCTGTGTGCCGGAGCCTCGCTACTCGCGGCGCTCGTCTATGCGGTAGCCTACGTCATACTCTCCCGAGACGAACTCGAGCCCAATGCACTGGGTGCATAGCGCCGGCGAATTACCAGGAAAGAGATAAGGCCCAGCGGAATAAACAACACTGCGGGCCCGAACGCGATCCACGGTTCTACAAACTGCCAATTAAGGCCACCATCGATTTCGACTTCCCCACTGCCACGCTGGTACGGAAGTACGTAAAACGTGAGCATGAGAAAGGGCATAACCAGGCCGTAGGCGCATAGCATTAGTGGCGCAAGCAAGGTCTTGCGACATTGCGCAGGGTCTCGGTCTTCCGGAGGTGTGACGTGGAGGGCATCCTGGTACTGCCGCTCACCTGCTGTCACGTCGGTTCTTGCCGAAACCCACCAAATGGTTAGCAGGCTTGTCGCCAACCCAAGGAGTGCTGGATCCGCATAGCTCGGCAGCGTCAGAAACTCGAACAGCACCAGAGCTGCCGGAATCACGTTAGCCGTGAACCCGGTGACCATTCCCCAGAAAGCGGCAGGAGCGGTGATTCGCCGACTCCAGATGCTCATGAACGCCATGGGTCCCCAGGAGGAAGCGAACACGGTCCCAATGAACAGCGTAATCCAGAATACGTTCGCAGGTACCAATAGTGCGAGAACAAGCACGGTCAGCGCTACAGCCGCCATGCAGAGCCTCGTCGTACGTAGTTTTAGCTCGCCGGACGTTTGGGCCAGATCGTTACTGACACTAAAGCCCACCAGGGACAGAAAGGTCGATGCAGAAGACAGACCGGCGGCAACGATGCCGGCTACCAATAGCGCACCCAGCCACTCGGGTACCAGATTCTGCGCGGCCCACAGCATGACGGTTTCGACGGGCTCGATGTTTGGGTTTGCGAGGTTCACTATGCCTCCGGCCCCGTAAATCAGAATCTGAAGTCCGATTACAGCGAGGCAGGCATAGATTGCCG
>JBCCNK010000194.1:0-6817 GCA_039025875.1 Pseudomonadota bacterium | reverse complement strand
GGAATCCGGGTAGTTGTGATGCAGGCTGCGCCGAAGATGTGAGCGCCTTTATTCAGACCCTCTGGGTCGCCGAGACATCCTGTGATCTTGGCTTAAGTCCGGTGAGCTATGGAGCGCGCCAGCTCAAACTGCTTACTCAGTTTGAATATCAGAACAGTGTCGAAGACCTGATCGGCGTTAATTACCCCGTCGCCGATGGCTTATCGGCGGACACGAAGATCGGTTTTTACTTCAACAACACCCACAGCCCAGTTACAGCCGCGTCTTACAGCAACTACCTGCTCGTCGCCGAGGAAATCGCGGGGTGGTCTGCTGACCGCGACTTTGCACCGGCTCTATCGTGTCCTGCCTACGATTCGACCTGCGTAGATCAGCTCGTCGATGAACTGGCACCCAAAGTCTTCCGCCGCCCCCTGACCACCGAGGAACAAGACACCTATCGGGCGCTGGCCGACGGCTCGCAAACTGGCGGAGATGCCAAAGCAGCCATTACCCTGGCGTTAGAGGCCCTGCTGTCTTCTCCGCAGTTTCTGTATCGCCACGAACTGGGTGAGCCCAATCCAGGCAACTCAGCGATCGACAGCGATGCCTTCGAGCTCACATCGTATGAGATGGCGACCTTCCTTGCGTACACCCTGACAGGAAGCACGCCGGATCAAATACTTCTCTCCGCAGCAGCGCGAGATGAGCTGCGCAGCGATGGCGAAATTCTTGCCCAGGCCGGCCGGTTAACTGCGGGTGCAAAAGCGTCGCTCAGTAACTTTGTAGGCAGCTGGTTGGGCACGGCCGACCTGGAGCTGGCATCAAAAGACTCCTCTGTCTGGCCAAACTTCCCTTCGCTAGTGCCACACCTCAAGAACGAGCTCAGTGAGATGTTCTCCTATGTGATGCTGACGCCGGGTGAACGCTTTGAGTCTCTGTATAACGCCGATTACACCTTCATCAACGGCCCATTGGCAGCACACTATGGCCTCAGCGGCGGCGCGGGCGACACGATGCAGCGGGTGACGACGACAGATCGCGGCGGCATTTTGGCGAACGGTGCATTCATGGCTCGCTGGGGCGAGTCCTTTGAGTCCTCCCCTATTTTGCGCTCCGTACGAGTCAGGCGCCGAATGCTCTGTCAGGATCAACCCGATCCGCCGGCCGGTACCTTCGCGGCACGCGAGGAAAAGCTAGCTGCGCTATCTGACTTCTTGATGCAGCCTTCCACGACCAATCGCATGAAGTATCACCGATTGACCGAAGACTCTCCGTGCACCACTTGCCACATGGAGTACATCAATCCTCTGGGCTTCGGCATGGAAGATTTTGACACTGTCGGTCGTGTTCGCAGCGAGGACCACAACAGCAATTCGATTGATGCGAGCGGTGTGCTTTTCGCACCGAATCGATACCGCGATATTGATCAGTCTCTTGAGTTCTCTGGCACGCGTGGATTGGGAGCCCTGCTGGCTCAACAACCCGCGGCTCAGGCCTGTCTGCCTCAGCAACTGTTCCGCTACGTAATGGGTGTTGGTTATCAGGACATCGACGGTTCCGATCCAGGCAGCCCCGAACTGGTCAGCGATGTCGAAAAGTCTGGCTATGCTTGTGAAGTCGACAGGCTCCAGCAAACCATGATGGGTTCCAGTCCACGCGAGATGCTCGAGTCGTTTGGTGTCTTGCAGTCGGTACGCTATCGCAAAGCCTGGCCCAGGTAGCGCGCGTGTTGGATCGATGCAGGCAAGACAACCCAGTCACATTAGGTTTTTTTGGGAGATATGAACGGTGACAGACTCGCATTCCGCGTTACCTGAACGCTCTCGGCGACGTTTCTTAAAGACCTGTCTGGCGTCCGGCATTCCACTTGGGCTAATCCAGTCGTCTCCCCTGCTTACCGGTTTGATGTATGCGCGTGAGGCTGAGGCCCAGGGTGGTGTGAACAAAACCGTTGTGGTGTATGTGCCCGGAGGGGGTATTCATGACTTCTGGGCACCCAGCACTGTCGGCGGCGAGCTCAACATGGGCCCAATGAGCGTCGGTTACGACTCGGTAAAGGACGACTGCAACTTTTTGCTCAACATGTCGCACAACAATGCGGGTCATGGGCGCATGCCCATCTTGCTGACCGACCGGTATCACGGCAAAGACAGCTACGACGTATTTATGGGCAAGCAATTAGGTCCGACTCTACCGTTTGCCTACGTCAATCTGGGTGTGCACAGTAACGGCCAGGGCTATATGACACGCGACAATAACTCGCTGATTCCTTTTCAGGACAATCCCTTCACGGCCTTCAACTTGCTGTTCGGCGAGGGTGCCACCGGATCGCCAAAATCCGCCATCATCGACGCCCACCAGGCCGCGGTGAACGCAATACGAACCAAGCTGGCCGGGTACGAAACGGACAGGATGGATGAGCACCTCGCTGCAATCTTCGACACCGAGCGTCGTCTGGCCGATATGTCCGGGGGTTCCGCTTGTCCGAACCTACCGGATGCCACCGACTTTGAACTGCACAACGGAACCTTCACCCGGCAGGCAAAGTTACAAGTAGATATTGCGGTCGCTGCCCTGGGATGCTCGCTTACCCGCTCGGTGTCGTTAGCGCTTGGAAACCACCAGTCCCAGTTCCGAATACCGGAACTGGGTTTTCAGGGCCATTACCATCAGTCTATCCACGGAGGCAGCGGTGGCTTGCCGAACTACCCCTACTACACCGAGATTCGTGCTCACCTGGGTAGCCTGACGGCCTACCTGATTCAGCGCCTGCGCGACACAGGTCTGCTCGACAGCACAATCGTGGTCGAAACCACGGATATGGGCCATGCGGACAAGCACAGCGGGGATGACGTGCCGCTGCTTATCGCCGGGGGCGGTGGCGCGATCAACACAGGTGTGACCACGTCGGTCGGTTCCGGTTACAACAACCATGACCTTCTGTATACCGCGGCCCAAGTGTGCGGCATAACCTTCGATACCGGTCGGGAAATCCCGGGAATCAGGGTCTGAGTTCGGCACCTTTTGAGAGAGATCCGAGCGGCGTAAGCTGCACACCCTCACTCTGAGCCAGCTGAACGAAAGAGGAGAACACGGAACGCAGCTAGGGAGTCTCTCGAACACCCGTGTTCCCGAACTTGGCAAGTTAACGCGATGTCACAACGGCATCTTCGATCGCTCGCAGCAGGGTAAACAGCCGCCCCTCCAGCGACCCGACCGGCTCGGGCCAGCTTGAGAGCACAACGATTACGGTTTCCGTTTGCGGTGATACGAAAATCACCTGGCCGTGTACGCCCTCGGCCAGAACGGTTCCGCGACCATCGCCCAGCCCCCACACGAAGGACCGGTAATACGGTCTCGTACCCTCGTCGGCCTGTTCTGGCCATTGTCGCGTCCCGGTGTCGCTGAAGACGTCATCGAGCCATGCTGTGGGTATCACCTGCTGTTCGTCAACTCTGCCGCGGTTGAGCATGAGCTGACCTACCCGAGCGACATCTCGCAGCGTTGCGTGCATGCCGCCGGATGCCAGCGTAAAGCCCGAGACATCGACGGAAATACCTGCGTCCCTCTCAGCGCCCATGGGTTGCCACAGTCGCTGCGCGACAAGATCGGCAAAACGTTTGCCAGTCGCTGCCTCAAGCACCCAGGCCGTGGCATCAGTGCTGCCTGATTTATATACAAACTGGCCAACCCGCTTTGCGTTGCGGCCTACGCCTGGGAGAAACGCATAATTCCCGGTAACAGGAATACCGGCGCAGTCGGGGCCGGTGAGCAGACCATCCGCGCAGTCCTGGCGCCGGACGGTGCTGTCGGGTGCGTCATAGTCTTCGGTCCATGCGGATCCGTCGCGCATGTCGAGAACGTTCCGCAATGTATCCAGGCCCCAACCGCTGGCTGCGAGCTCCGGTACATAGTCTGCGACGCGGTGGTCAAGATCGATCAGGCCATCGGCGGCGACGCTCGCAGCAATCAACCCGGTGATGGTTTTCGATACGGACCACAGCAGATGCGTACGTTCCGGGGTTAAAGTCCCGTCGTAGCGCTCCAAAATCGCGCGACCGCGGTGCAGCACCAGCACACCGTCGATAAACAGAGGCCCGACTTGCGTAGCAAGCGACGTTCGTTCGCCATAGATCCTGATCGAGAGATCATCGCTCGCAGCTTCTAATCCCGGTAACGGGACTACCCGCTCTGGATCGTGACGGATCATCTTACTAGGTAAGATCTCGCCCAGATGGGTATAGGCCCAACGGTTCAGCGGGCCAAACTGCCAGTTTGCTCCCGTGAGTCCCTCAGGACGCTGATCGACGATCGCCGTTCTATCTGCGCCTGATGCCGCACGCGTCGAGGCCACACCAAAGAGCAGAAGCACAGCCATCAAAAGAGCATGTGCTCGAAGAGCGATTTCGTTCTCTCGGGATCGAAACATTGCGCGCGGCCTCATGGACGCCAGGAGTCAGCCGTTAAAGCGATACCCACGACCGTGAACAGTCTCGACAAGTTCGCCATGCACTCGCTCGGGGTCAAGTTTGCGACGGAGCGTGAGTATCTGCTGGTCAAGGGCGCGGCTGTTTGGCTGGTAATCGCGACCCCAGCCTTCATCATACAGTCGATCTTTGCTGAGCACCGCCCGAGGGTTTGCGGCAAACAATCGCAGCAGAACAAGCTCACGCTCACTGACATCGCGACTACCCGTATGGTCCATGATGGTCATCTCTCGTTCGTTGATGCAAAGTGGACCAAAGCGAAAGCTGTGCTTCGACTCTGCAGCGCCGTTGTGTAGATCACCATCACTATCGCCGCCAGCAGTAACGCCGGTTGTCGTGCGCAGGTTTATTGCGCGATTGAACAAAATCAGACCTGCGAAAATCGCGACCCCTGCAGTACCGATGAGTGCCGTTGACAGCGAACTCGAATCCGGTGGCGAGATCAGTTCGGAATGAGAGGCCTCTGGTCGGCCGAGCGCCCTCATCAGCGCCTCTCCATCAATTCGCAGGCAGCGATCCGATTCACACCGGTAATAGACCGTCGATCCGCTAAAGGCGGCGTCCCACGCGGGAGGTTCAGAGAACGAACGAAGAGCCTCAAGACGGCGCTCATCATCAAGCAGCGACTCTTCCGTGACGTGGGGCAGCCGATCCATCGGCGGAAAGACCCGCTCTCCGGCTGCACTCCAGATTGCGATTGATTTGATCACCGGCTCTGCGAATATCTGCATCCGCAACCGGTCAGGACTGTCGGGCTCTGCCCAATCGCTGATCAATCGATCGAGATAATCATTAGCGTCCCGTACAAGCGGCGTAACAGAAAAGCTCGGTCCAGAGTAAAGAGTGATCAACCAGGAAAGCAATAAAACAATCCGCTTTGCTTTTGCGCGGATTAGTCCATGACGTGCGAACCGGCTATCGCGCCTAGATAGGCCTGGTGCGCTGATTCGGAATTCCCCCATACCGTGAGTGTAAGGGACCGGGCGGTTCGGTGCATCACACGGGGTGTGAATTAACTCAGCGGTGGAACAACGTAACCACCAGCCGAGTCACGACAGACCGAATCGTCGGTCAGCGTACAAGGCTTGCGGTCGCAATCGAACTACCGCTTCTCATTCTTTTGATTGTTGTGCAGAGACTCAAGTGCGTGCTTAAGTGCGCCCAACCTCGATCTTGAAACTGGTATTGGATCCTTGACGCCAGCAAGACATACGTGGTGCGCAGGCCCTCTTGTTTGCAGCGAGGCTACTTGCTGAAGGTTCACAAGGTAGCTTCTGTGCACTCGGATAAACGTGTTGTCAGAAAGCTGTTCCGTAAAATGATCCAGGGTAGTGTCAGACAGCAACGTATCCCGATCGTGCACATCCTTACCCTCGTCGGAGAGGTGAATTCGACGATAGCGACCTAGGCCCTCGACATAGTTGATGTGCCCCGCTTGAAGAAAGTGGCTCACTCCACTGTCGCTTAAGACGATTCCACCTGAGCGCGCATTACCGGGTTGCGAACTCTCCATCGAGAGCACCTTTTGTCTTTGCACCTTTTTCAGGCACTTCTCGACGACTAAAGGCCTAGCTGGCTTTAGCAGATAGTCCACCGCATGAGTCTCGAAGGCTTGCAGGGCGTACTCGTGGTGGGCAGTGAGGAACACGAGCTGATACATGAGATGCTCGGTAGCCTTTGCCACGGCAAAGCCATCAACGCCTGGCATGTCTATATCCAGAAAAACGATATGCGGATTGTGCTTGTGGATGGCTTCGATCCCTGCAGCTCCGCTATCGGCTTCCGCAGCCACCGTAAGCCCTGGCACTCGATCTATAACATCACGCAGTTGCCGACGAGCCGCATGCTCATCGTCGACAATCACAACGCGCTTGATTGAGTGTGGCATTCGTCAGCCGCCTAAGCGCTCTGTGGGCAGCGTGACATTCACCTCGCCACCGTCCGGACTTGATTTGAGCTGCAGTACTGCGCGCCCCTGGTAATGAAGCGCGAGAGTCTCCTCGACGATACGCAACCCCCCGGTGGCCCGAAGACTGCCGCCCACCATCGGACCAGTATCAATCACGCTAATCATAAGGTTTTGCCCGGAAGGCCTGACCCTAACCGATAGATGGGTGGAATCGCTCGATTTTGCAACGACGTGCTTGATGACGTTTTCTACGATCGGCTGGAGCAGCAACGCAGGCAAACTGAGACCCTGACAATCCTCACTCGCGTCGATCTCGAACTCCAGGCGATCTGGAAATCGCTTCTTTTGTAACGTGAGATAGAGCGTCACAAGTCGAAGCTCTTCTTTCAAAGTCGTGAACTCACGTTCAGCAGCACGAATGCTGTCACGCAAAAGATCG
>JBCCNK010000193.1:0-6825 GCA_039025875.1 Pseudomonadota bacterium | reverse complement strand
GCGTCTGAAGGAGCTTCTGGCAGACGACAACCGCTTCCTTCAGCGGGAACTCATTCGCGATACCGGCGCTCAGATAGTGGGAGCGGACTTTGGGCTGCGCGACGTGATGAGCGCCGCTGAACAGGTTGCAGCACACGACAGCCCGGTACTGTTACTGGGCGAGACCGGTGTGGGAAAAGACGTCATCGCAAACCACATTCACCAAATCTCTCGTCGTCGAGACGGCCCCATGATCAAGGTGAACTGCGGTGCTATTCCCGAGTCGTTGATGGATAGCGAACTATTCGGGCATGAGAAAGGTGCATTTACCGGCGCTCTCTCGCGTAAGCGCGGCAGGTTCGAGCGCGCAGAGGGCGGTACGATCTTCCTCGATGAAATCGGCGAGCTATCGCTGCAGGCGCAGACCCGATTACTGCGAGTCCTTCAGAATCGCGAGATAGAACGAGTCGGCGGTGATACGACGATCGAAGTAGATATCCGGGTAATTGCAGCAACTCACCGGGATCTTCACGAGATGGTGCGCGCCGGAGAGTTTCGCGAAGACCTCTGGTATCGGCTAAATGTTTTCCCGATCCACATACCACCGTTGCGAACCCGAAAAGACGATATTCCAGCGCTGACTGAGTTTCTAATCAAACAGAAGACCCGGCGCTTGAACTTCCAGCACAGTCCCCGGTTGACGCCGCAGGTCCTGGATCGGCTCATGAGCTATGACTGGCCCGGCAATGTTCGAGAACTCGACAACGTCATCGAGCGCGCCCTGATCCTGTCTGCCGGGCGATCCTTGAGTCTGGACGGAATTCTGTCCGGTGCATCGAGCGGCATCCTGCGGGAACAACGAGGCCGAGCAGCGACTCCACCACAAACTCTGGATCACGTCATTCGAAAACACATTACGGAGGTCCTGGCAGCCGTCGGCGGTAAAGTCCACGGCCGAGATGGCGCGGCGGCAGCCCTAGGTATTAATCCCAGCACGCTTCGCTCAAGGATGGACAAGTTGGGGATTGAATACGGCAGAGGTCACTAGAGTACCGGTGCTGGTACTTGCAGCTACGCTATATCGTGGCCGCGCCCAATGCCAGGTGCTCGATTGAGGATAGGTCTACTAATGAGACTCAACAAACGGCTGTTTTCCCGTCCATGACTAATGTGCTCGTACTCGGTGCAAGTGGAGCGACTGGCAGACTGCTCGTATACGCCCTACTGAACCGTGGGTGCTCCGTGACTGCCATCGTGAGGGCTTCAAGCTCGATGCGGAGTCTCTTCGCCGGTGCCAGCCGCTATCACGAAGTCGCAGCCAGCATCAGCGAGTTGGATGAAACCGCCTTCGGTGAACATCTTGCAGGCTGCCACGCTGCGCTTTCGTGCCTCGGTCACAACCTGACATTCAAGGGTGTTTTTGGTGAGCCCAGGGATCTGGTCTCCGGGGCTATGGAAAAGCTCATTCGGGCCATCGAGAAGCAAAACTGCGACCACAAGACAAAAATCATCCTGATGAATACTTCCGGGAACAGCAATCGTGATATTCCCGAGCATCCGCCATTGTCTCAGCGCCTGGTGATCTCGCTAGTACGGATGCTGTTGCCTCCCCATGGTGACAACGAGCGGGCCGCCGATATTCTTCGTCAGTTGGTCGGGCAAAACCACCACGCGATCGAATGGACAGCCGTGAGACCAGGTGGCCTGGTAGATCATAGCGAAGTGACAGAGTACGAGGTGTTCCCGTCCCCGGATAGAAACGTGATCTTCAATGACGGCAGCGCAAGCCGCATAAACGTCGCCGATTTCATGGCGAGGCTTGTGGTAGAGCCGGAGCTGTGGTCGAAGTGGAAAGGAAGGATGCCAGTCCTGTACAACAGTGCATAAGCGGCACTAGCCCGCTCGCGGACTGACAAGTAAGTGTCGGCGATCAGCTCTAGCGCGTGACTGGAGTGCTACCAGCAACTGCGCCTACGTACTCACGTACCCAACCAAATTTCAATGCCGGATCCCACGAGTGTCTCGCTGGGAGAAGTCGACAAGGCCTTGCGCTTCATTCACGATCACTGACATGAAGCTCTTAACGTCTGGTAGCCCTATGACTCGGCCGGCCCCAGCCTGGTACACGACGGCTCTGCTAGGTATAGCGGGTCCGGTTTTGCTTATGCTGGTGCTTGCGGCCCAGTCCCCACCTCGGGCTTTGGCGAGCGGCGCTATATTTACCTTGTGCCTTATGGGCGTAGGCATAATTGGTTCAGCAACTGCCGGGCGTTTCTGGGTCGGCGTCCTGCTGGCCTTGCTGACTGCGGCTTGCTTACTGGTGTTGGCACTCGTATTGCGTATGCCGGCCTTGCCGCACCCCCTCTCTACGGGGTTCGCTATGGTGATCGCCAGTTTCAGTTTCGCCGCGCGAGGCGCTCTCTTTTCGAAGACGCTCGCTCATAAAGGCTGGTTGATGGCCTTGTTCGTTGTCGCCGGCGAAGCATCTGTTTTGCTGATAGTTGCTGTTTGGCCGGGCGTTCTACCGGACTGGTTTCTCGCGCTGCTGCCCGCTCAGTGGGCAAGTATTGCCATCCAGACGGCGTTCACCGGGACTGGCACGCTTGCCGCATTTCCGGTTTTGATCGCCCTGGGTGGTACTGCAGCCACAACTTTGCTGGCGGCCAGACTCTGGCTAAGTCGCTGGCCTTATCTTCTAATGTTCACCACTTGGCTTGGACTGTCTGCGCTGGTCTATTTTTGGCCTGCACCGATCATGGGCAGTGCTGGAAGTTAATGACAGGTTGTTAATCTCTCCGTGTTCGGCCGATTACTGCAAGCAGATCGAGGGCGTGGCGCCTATGAATGGGCAAGTTATGCAAAACGGGCGTTGCCAGAGTTCTGCGCATTGATTTGGTGATCGCACGGGGAAAGGACGTGTCCGTAACCTTTCAGTCAAATAAGAAAAGCTCTTTTTCGAGGATCATGCAAAGCGACATACCCACTCGTTGCATTTGACCGTGCCTTTTGAGATGAGCCGTGACTGATATGGCTGTGAGAAGGCCGCATATCGTCGACCCACTGCGGTCATCCAATACTATTGTTCCAATGCTATGGGAAATCAGACACCATCCACTGCTAGCAATACTAGGGTTCAAGTTGCTCAAAAGCAGGTCATCACTCGCGGTTTCGTAACGCCCGATCTTGGTCGCCTACTGGCAATTCGAATCTATGTACTGAGGCTTGTAGCGTGCCCGCATTCCGGATTCGTCGTCCGAAGGAGAATGGTTATAGGATCTGCAATTCGCGCCTCCGGGGTCATTGGGTATAGAGGTGTAAGCGATTACTCAAGCTCGGGACGAACTTATGCGATTGGCCGCGAAATGGCGATGCAGTGGGCTATCACTTAGGACGTTTTCGAATCGAAGTCCGGGTGAACTGTATTCTCTTGGGGATGAGTTCTAAAAATCCGAGCTCTTTTACTGGCAAACCGAGGAGAATCGCCAGGTTGTCATCGTCGATACAGCCTTCGATTTGTTTGGTGGGGTTTAGACCTGGTAGCGAGGCTGGCCTCCAATGAAACCGACCATCTGCCGCTCCTTACTGAACGATGAAGCTATGCCTGCTAGAGTGAGTTTGACAGCATGGATCCAGGGTAGACGACCTCCGAAGTGCAGAGCAACGCTTGGTAATTACCACCGTGCATTTGCGATGAATGCGTAGCAGGCACGCCGTCAAAGGCTCTAAGAGAGTGCAGCAGTGAACGAGTAGATGGTGCTTACTCGAGGACTTAGGAATTGGTATGTTGCCTGGCTAGACAGCGAGCCCACGTGTCCCGCCATAAAGCTTAGGAACGACCGAAGTGGCCGAGACCGCTGTTGTGTTCGTTGAATGGCGCGGCGGGTCGAGTAACCGCATTCGGCATCGTGCGCGTTCTCGCGAAATGCGGAGGCACAATTAGAGTGTCGAAGACGTACGTGCACTCTCTGAAGCCTTTGAATAAAGTAAAAAGTGAAGCCACATCTTTGACTGAACACGCAGCCCGAGACACTCGAAAGCGTAGGTACTCTCCGGAAGTCCGGCGCTCAATGTTGCTTGATGCGGCAGCGACTCTTATCGAGTGCGACGGCATATCACAGCTCTCGATGGAGCGAATAGCGAAGCATGCGGACGTCAGCAAGTCGCTGATTTACCGTTATTTCGACAGTATCCAGGAACTGATGCGCGAACTCTTGCGACGCGAGCTTGTGCACTTGCGCGAGACGCAATTCGCTGCCGCAGAAGCGGCAGAGACGTTTGAAGAGCTGGTGCGCGGCATCACCAAAAGCTATCTCGGCAATATCGCGAGAAAGGGGTTGCTGATAGAAAGACTTCAATCCGATCCTGCGATTTCAGCGACCAAAGATCCAACAGCCTTTGATCGCGAACGTGCGGTGGACTACCTCGCCAATATCGTGAACCGCAATTTTGATATCCCCATGGATGTCGCAAGAGCGGTCACTGATATCTCTTTCGGTGTACCCTCGGCTGCCGGTGCCTACCTGCTTCGACACGAGATTGATTTTGATGACCTCATCGAGATTACGGTCTCGATGATCATCGGCTCAGTCAATGGAATTCGCGACGACTATATGATTCGCAAACGCAAACTTAAGCGTTAAGAAACTGATGCAAGCAGGTAACCGTATTCAATCTCGCGCCTTGCCATTTAGAAGCGGATCGTTGCTTCTACCCCAAAAGTCCGGGGCTCTAAGATGACCACCTCACGGAAACGGCCGACAAGCCGGCCGGCCGGTAGGACGCGCGTAATGTCATCGTTGTCAAAGGCATTTTTGACGTAAGCACGTATGTCCCAGTTGCCATTGCCGGGGACCATAAGCAGCTTCAGATCGGTTTGGCTGTAGCCATCGAACTCATCAGCTGGTTTATTGAATAGCGTCGCCTGAAACGAACTTTGCTGATAGTGATCCAGCCGTGGGGACACGGTCCAGTCCGCTACCCGAAAGTCATACTGTATCCCCAGTGCAAACTTAAACTCCGGAGAAAACGGAAGCTCGTTCCCGTCCAGATCCTTGGTCACCACGCCCTCTGTCACTGAGGCCACTTGCGTTCCGGGGGCTGAGCCAAAGGGGTCTGTCTCGTCTATTGATGCGAAGTTCACGACTTCAGAGTTCAGGTAGGACACGCTTCCGTCAATCTGCAGATTCTCGGTTGGTCGGAATGCGAATTCGCCTTCCAGGCCCCAGACCGTAGCATCGGTGTTTACCGTGAGCGCGGCGGTTGCAGTTGTTTGCCCGATCTGCAGGTCTTCGTAGTCGTAGTAAAACGCTGCTAGGCTCGCAGAAAGCGAACCGTCGGCATTCGATCCTTTGAGGCCTACTTCAAAAGCATTGAGAAACTCCGGCTCAAAGCCGGAAGTATCAACTCCCACCTCGCCCGGATTGATACCGCCGGCTTTGTATCCGCGCGAGATGCTTGCGTAGCCCAGTAGGTCATCGGTCAGTCGATGATCGACTACTAAGCGACCGGTGAACACACCTTTATCAAATTCACCCTCGGTAAACGGGGGCAGACTGAGATCTGGTTGGGGATTCAGGAAGATCTGCCGCGTCTGGATCGATTTGTCATCGTACGAGTAGCGTAGACCCCCCGTCAGCCTAGTGACGTCGGATAGGTCAAAGTAGACCTCGCCGAAAACGCCGAAACTCTCTGTTTCTACGGGATTGGACTCGGTCACCAGAGAATCGAAAGTCTCGGGCAGGCCTGTAAGCTGCTGCTGGGCAGCGATCGTCACATGGGTAAAGTTGGCCGATGATTCGCTTTCTCGGTCGTAGTAGTTGCCTCCGACCAAGAAGTTAAATGCGCCATCGAAGGACGATGCCAACCGCAGTTCCTGAAAGAACTCCCGCGCTTCGCTGTTGTCTCTTCGCCCCGTCAGGATGCTGTCGGTGGTTATAGGATTGCCAGTCGCGAAGGCATCGAAGGTCACGGGCCGCAAAAGGTCAAGGGAGGCAACGAACCGGTCAAAGTCCTTGAACAACTCTCGCTCTACGCGGTGGTAACTGGTGAGTGAGGTCAGCGTCAGCGCACCGAAGCTGTGTTCGATCTCAAGCAGCGCGCTCCACTCTTCCACAAAATGCGTGGGATCTAGATCTTCATTCAGGGTGCGATTGTCAGTGGGATTAACACTGCTTGCGTAATAATCAACCGCGTTGGGGCCGAATCCTGTGGGTATTGTGCCCGTCAGGGCTCCAAGGGTATTGAACAAAGTGCCTCGTGAATCTGGCGCTTCGAAGCCGTTCGCCAACGGAGAGCAGCCGAGTACCGCGTCTTTGACACACAGCACTTTTGTTCGCGGCAGACGTCGATCGTCCTCTTCGAACCAGGACAGCACCAGGTCCGCACGAGTGTTTGCAAACTCGAAGCGCGTGCTACTGCGCAGCCCCAACATTTCACGATCATCGACGTCGGTTCCAGTAAACAAGTTATCGGCGTAGCCGTCACGATCCAGGTAAAAACCGGCTAGCCTCGTCGAGATGTCATCGGTGATGGGAATGTTGACGGCTCCCCGGAGTTTTCTCGAATCGAAATTGCCGTAACCTCCTGTGACGTAGCCTTCAAACTCTTCACCTGCTTTCTGTGTAATGACGTTCAGGACCCCCGCGGTCGTGTTGCGGCCATAGAGAGTGCCTTGCGGGCCACGCAAGACTTCAATGCGCTCTACATCAAAGTACTCGGCTTCGATCGCGGCTGACCCCAGGTACACCCCATTCACGTGGTAACCAAGCCCCGACTCAGCAGTCGCCGAAATTGCGAGATTACCGACCCCTCTCAGAGAGGCCCCGAAGATATCGAACGTAAGGTTCG
>JBCCNK010000192.1:0-6845 GCA_039025875.1 Pseudomonadota bacterium | reverse complement strand
CCTGGTGGCACCCACGCATCAAAGACAAAGAAGCGGATCGCAAGGCGAACTTGCCTGAAGGTCGACGCGAGTTCTCCGTAGTGCTTAGGCAGCCGTTGTTGCCTCCATACGAGCAGGAGTCTCTCAACGGAGCGGGCGACTATGATTAGGCGTGTGTTCGGGCAGAAAAACTCGCTTCGGGCCCGCATCACCCAACTGTTTCTGGGCGCCATTGTTTTAGTGTCTTTGCTTACTCTGTATCTGGTACAGAGCGCCGCGTACCGACATTCAAAGAGCCAGCTGGACGCTCATCACCTTGCAGCTTCACGTGTGGTCGCCGATCGGCTGGAGACGCGTGCCACTTTGCTAAGAAACGGTGTTATCGATCTCACCGGAAACTTTAGCGTTAAACAACTCATCGCCGGGGGCACGGAAGATGCGGCATCCCTGGTTGTTGCCATGGAGAACTACCGGCAGCGGCTGGGCGCCGATACTTACCTGGTGCTCGATGATGCCGGCGATATTCTCACCAGCTCAATATCTATTGAGCAGTTTCCCTACGATCCTCAAGACTTTGCCGGCGAAGGACTGAGCTGGGCTGACTTCCTCGGCGACCACCTCTTGTTGAAGTCGGCACCGCTGCGTTATGTGCCAGGATCTCCCCGGGTGAATGCGTGGTTGCTGATGGGGCAGCGCAGCAGCAGCTTGATCGGGGAGGAACTGGTGGCGCTGACCGGGATGCAGGTAAGTCTGGTCGAGCTTGAAGATAGTCCCGCTGTTTGGGGAAGCACTCTTGATGAGGATATAGCACAGAAGCTCGCTAGTGCTCTCGCGCGGGCAACGTCCGATGTCTCAGAGGTACAGCTAGGTAACACTGAGCTTGCTGTTGGCGTGAACCAACTTCCAGGCCGCCCGGTTTTGGAGACCGTCGTTAGCACCACACTTGAGAGCGCTTACCTGCCCTATCAATCGCTGTTACTGCAAGTCGGCGTGTTCCTGTTACTAGCCGCTCTTGCATCGGCCCTGGCTGTGCTGCGGCTTTCGCGAAGTATCACCGGGCCCATCGATGCACTAGTTTCGGCTGCGAACCTCATAAGCCGCGGCAAAGATGCGGATGACTTTCCCAAGCAGGGTTCCGCCGAAGTTCGAGTCCTCGCGCAGGCGTTTGAAGACATGCAAGACGGTATTCGCCAGCGTGAGCAGCAGATCAATCGCCTGGCCTATTTCGATACCCTCACCGGCCTACCTAATCGAAACCGGTTTGTTACTCGCCTTGAGGAAATGCTCCTCGATGAGCGCGCGACCGGTTTAACGGTCGCCATTCTGGACGTTGATCGATTCAAGGAAGTGAACGATACGGTGGGGCACTCAAGCGGCGACCACCTGATTCGCCTCATTGCCAAACGCCTGAGCGCGTGGGCCCGTGACGAAGACTTTCTTGCTCGGATCGGGGGTGATGAGTTTGCGCTTATCTCTGCTGACCGCTCCCAAGAAGAAGCCTCTCACCTCGCAGAGAACCTCTCTTCTCTGTTCAGTACACCGTTCTCGCTGAACGGGCTGTCGCTGGACGTGAATGCGAGTATCGGGCTTAGCGTAGCACCAGAGCACGGTGAAGAAGCTCAGCTTTTGCTTCGCCGGGCCGATATTGCCATGTACGCCGCAAAGGGTGGACATGGGCATTTCGCGGTCTACGAGGATTCCCTGGACAAGCACTCAGTTCAACGCCTGAGCCTGATGTCTGAGCTAAAGGAGGCCCTCGCCGATGGGCAACTCTTCCTCACGTATCAGCCGAAACAGACTTTAAAAAACGGCAGCATCGACTGCGTTGAGTGTCTGATCCGATGGCAGCATCCAAACTTTGGCATGGTTCGACCGGACGACTTCATTCCTCTGGCGGAGCAAACGGGGGCGATCAGGCATGTCACCCAATGGGCTATCGCAGCGGCGTTGAGCCAGCAAGCTGCCTGGAACAGAGAAGGAGTGCATCTCGATCTGGCAGTCAACATCTCGGCACTCGATCTGAGCGATCAGAGTCTTCCAACCTACGTTGAACAACTACAGATCGAACACCAGCTCGCCCCCGGAAGCTTAACGCTCGAAATCACCGAGGGCGCCATCATGAACGATCCTGACACTGCGATTCAGGCGCTCGAGAGCCTTCAGAAAATGGGGGTCAAGCTCTCCATCGATGACTTCGGCACCGGTTTTTCATCAATGGCCCAACTCAAACGCATGCCGGTGTCGGAACTGAAGATAGACAAAGCGTTCGTCCAGTCTCTGGCGACCAACTCAGATGATCGCGTGATGGTCAAAACGCTGATCGCGCTGGCCAGCAACCTGGGGCTGCAAACGGTCGCCGAAGGAGTGGAGGACGAAATCTCACTGCGTCTTTTGCGCGAGATGGGTTGCGATAGGGCGCAGGGCTACTTTATCAGCCGGCCCGAGACGGCCGATTCGTTTCAATCTTGGTTGCAGCAACGCACGACACAAGTACCTGCGCTGGGCGCGACTGCGTAATAAATCCGGGTGGGACAGATGCCAACTGGATCGCTTTTACATAGCGTCGTTCTAACAGCTACGGCCTCGCTTCTCTGTGGCGTGAATGTCCACGCGCTGGAGGCATCCGGCGTACTTCAGGTAAGCGCGGGCTTCGGCAACGATAAGCAGAGCTTTATCGATAGCGGTACTGGTCTTCTACGCTACGATGACGATGGTGTACGTCTTCAGCAGTCCGCATTAAGACTAAGCCAGGATCTGGGATCCGCGTACTCTGCGGAAGCGACGATCAACGCGTACGCCGATGGAGATCTTCACCTCGGCTTTACCCAGGCTTTCCTCAAGTGGAAGCCTCTGAGTCCATCGCCGGTTCGTTTCAAAGCGCGCGCAGGGTTTTTCTACCCGCGCATGTCGAACGAAAACACGGCTGTCGGATGGTTATCGCCGTTCACCTACACTCCGTCGGCGATCAATACCTGGATTGGTGAGGAGCTGCGCACTGCCGGAGCCGAAGTCGCGGTGTTCAGCCCGGGCAGGGCACGGCGCAGTGTTTGGAGCTGGGAGGTCAACGGGGCGATGTTCTGGGGCAACGATCCGGTGGCCAGCGCCCTGACGTGGCGAGGGTTCGCCACCCATGATCGGCAAAGTCTGCATCATGACCGCCTTCAATTTGCACCGATACCGGCTGTTGTGGATCCCGAGATTGTGAATAGCCCCGCGTGGATCGAACCGTTTCGAGAAGTCGACAACCGCCCGGGATTCTACCTCGGGGGTCACCTGCGTAGGGCCGGCGGTCCCGATCTTCGCGTCTATCTCTACGACAACAACGCTGACCCGCTGGCGCTGAACTCCGATCGCCTGTACGCCTGGGACACGCAGTTTCTTTCTGTGTCCGTGTCACATCCGCTTACACAACGCACCCAGCTTCTGGCCCAGCTTCTGTATGGGCAGACCTGCATGGGAGACGGGCTGGTTGGTGCGGACTTTCAGAGTGCGTATCTCATGGTTAGCCATCGCATCGGCGAGAATCGCCTCACGGCCCGCTGGGAACACTTCGAGGTGGACGAAGATGATGTGCTTGAAGTCGACCCCAACGATACTGATGGCAGCGCGTTCACCTTCTCTTGGCGTCGAGATTTAACTCAAAACTGGCAAATCGGTGCCGAGTTTCATTTCAACCGGAACTTCGCCGAGAACCGCGCCACCCTTGGCATGGCAGAGAGAGTAGTGCAACGACAGTGGAGCGCGGTGCTGCAGTATCAATTTTGATTGGTCTTGAACAAGCGTCGCGTGTCGGCTGCAAACCATTGATGGCCACGCCGGTAAGCAACTGTAATAAGAATCTCGCGGTAAATAGCGGCTCTTCGGCTAAACAAACACCAGTAACGGTCGCAGATACTGTTATGCGGCCCAACCTCAGTGCTTGGGAGCGTCACAATCGTCCACGGGATTCAGGCTTATGGCTCGGATTCGATAGGCGTGAGTTTTCTTGTAGAGGTAACGGATGACTATTAAAAAGCTTCTCGTGCTGGGTTTCGGCTCCATGATCCTGATCACGGCCCTCGTCTCCGCGATTGCTGGCTTCGGCATGCAGACAACCTACTCCGGATTCGTCGACTATCGCCAGCTCGCCAGAAACTCGAACGGCTCCGCGCAGGTAGTATCTAACCTACTGTCGATGCGACTAGCGGTTTTGGGCTTTCTCAGCGACCGTTTAAAGAGTAACGGAAACGAGCGGCTCGAGGAATTTGCCACTCGAAACAAGCAACTCAAGTCCGCACTCAAGGATATTGATACGACGACCGCCGTCGGGAATCAGACCGGTCTCGTGAGCTTGTCACTCAAGGATATTGAGACCTACGAGCAGGATTTCGCCAAAGTGCAGGGGCTATACGATGAGCGCGATCGGCTCGTTAGTGACAACCTGGACGTCCTGGGGCTATCCATGCGTAAAGCCGTCACATCCGTCATCAACAGCGCCTACGAGGATGGAGACATTGAAGCCGCCTACCGAGCCGGAGTATTCCAGGAGAGTTTGATGCTGGCCAGGTTGTACGCCAACAAGTTCCTGCTGACCAACTCGGTTGAAGACTACGAGCGCACCTTATTGGAGCTTGAAACGAATATGCCTGAGCGCTTGGGTGAGCTCCAAGCTGTCATCGAGAATCCCGCGCGGGTTCAGCTGTTAGGCGACATAGGGTCTATTCACGAGCGCTACGTCACGGCCTTCAGAGCCGTCAAAGACGTGATTGATGAGCGCAACAGTCTGATTCAGAACTCGTTGAACACGATCGGTCCTCGGGTAGCTGGCAACATGGAAAAACTGCAGCTGTCGATAAAGACCGACCAGGACGCGTTAGGGCCAGTGTTGCAGGGTCGGACTCGTACGATTAACTACATCATAATCGCGGTGGCGCTGCTGTCGCTGGCTGGGGCTGTCTTGATCTCCCTGCGAGTAATCAAGCGAATCTACGGTCCGATCGGCGGCGAACCGTCTAAGATCGAGAAAGTAGTCGCAACAATATCTCAGGGAGATTTTACGCGCACGGAGCAGAGCACTAACCAGGCCAGCGGTATATACCGCTCGATCATAGCGATGTCCCACCGGTTGTCCGACGTGATCAAGTCGTTGATTAATGCAGGCGATGATCTGGTGGAGTCCGCAGCCGCCAGCGCCAGTATCGCGACAAAGAACGAAAAAATACTCGAACAGCAAAAAGAGCAGGCCGAGCAGTGTGCTGCCGCGATCGAAGAAATGTCAGCGACCATTGCGCAGGTGGCGGGTAGCGCCAAAAACAGCGCAGATGTATCTGAGGAGGGCAAGAGCAAGACTTCTGCCAGCCGTGACTCGGTGACCGGAACTGTGACTGCCATAAACTCCCTGTCTGAGAGTCTTGAGAGCTCCAGCGGCGCCATAACCGAGTTGGAGAAGCGCAGCAAAGAGATCGAGACCGTGGTCGAAGTGATTCAGGACATCGCTGAACAGACCAACCTTCTCGCATTGAATGCGGCTATCGAAGCAGCTCGGGCCGGTGAGCAAGGCAAAGGCTTCGCAGTGGTGTCCGGTGAGGTATTGGCCCTGGCACAACAGACAGCTGAATCGACCACAAAGATACAAACGATCATCCTTAACCTTCAGGAAGGTACAGAAGAAACAGCCCGCAAGATGGCCGTGAGTAACCAAATCGCTCAGGATGCAGTGACGCAGTCCAAGCAGACCGATTCCGCGCTAAGCGAGGTGTACGACATGATGGAGCGCATCGCGAGCATCAACTCCGACGTGGCGGTAGCGGTTCAGCAACAGTCCGAGGTGGCGAGTACTATGGCGCATAGCATAGCCACGATATCCAACGGACTTGGCGAGACCAGCGACTCGGCCACCGAAATCAGACGACGCAGTGATGACGTGCGACGTATTTCCGAAACTGTCGGATCAATCACCGCGGGGTTCAAGGTCGCCTAGACTGTCTGAGCCGCGCGGCGTTTTTCACTACCTACTCTTCGGTTAAATCGTCTCAGACCGACGTCTCTTTACTATGATCCACGGCTGGCGCCGATTCCCTGGTACACCGATTTTGGTCAACCTGCCCCCGGTGATGCTTAGCTATCCGAAACCATGACCTGAACGGGGATCGGCGATTCGGTGTCGATGTGTATGTCCCGCTGCGGGAACGAAATACCGATTCCGGCGCTGTTCAATTTATCGTAGATGGTGACACGCAGTTCCGTGGCTACGCGAACGTAGTCCGCCACGGCGTAGCAGCGAAGCCAAAGGATCAGCGAGTTGTCGCCGAAGTCCTCAAAGCTGACCATGGGTTCCGGATCTTCAGAGATATCGGGATGTTCGCCTGCGGTTTCGGCCAGTAAACGCATCGCCAGAGTCACGTCGCATCCGTAGGCTACGCCGACGGGGATCACGACACGGATTTGTGAATCGCTGAGAGACCAGTTTGTGACCACGCTGGTGATCAGGTCTTTGTTGGGAATCAGGACTTCTTTCTTTTCGAAGGTTTGAAGCACGGTTGCGCGCGAGTTGATTTTGGTAACGACTCCGTCATAGCCTCCGGCGTTGATAATATCGCCCACTCGGATTGGCCGTTCGAACAATAGAATCAGACCGCTGATAAAGTTCGCGACGATCTCCTGAAGACCAAACCCGATTCCCACACCGAGAGCCGCGACCAGCCACTGCACTTTTGACCATTCAAAGCCCAGTGTGCCAAGCGTCAGGGAGAGTCCGGCTCCGACAATGACGTACTGCATGAGCATGCTGGTCGCGTAGCGGGCACCCGCCGAGACTTTAGTCCACTCGCGCAGTAGCACATTGGCCAGGGGCGGAAGATACTGCATCAGCAGAATCGCGATTCCTG
>JBCCNK010000191.1:0-6862 GCA_039025875.1 Pseudomonadota bacterium | reverse complement strand
GGCTTGCAATCGCTTAAACAACGATCAAATCGCTGAAATAAGCGCCAGGAGGCCGTGTTTTACCCAGGTGCTCAAACTTGAATGAGGTTTTTTGACGATAGCGAGTGCGGTGTGAGCATGAGGCACCCTGGACTTGTTCAAAGGCTCCCTGGTTCGGATCGACCGGAAAATTTGCAAAGTGGAAGGACTCTATGCCGGTATTTCGCCTTGGCCAGAGACAAAGCCAACTTGCTCAGAGGCCCCCTAGGCGTGCGCCGATGCATCCGCGTTCTAAGCCGATAGAACGTCAACCGATTCTATTGGACCGTACTCGGCCACCACTCCCGCAGACACGTGATCGGTAATCACGGTTATCTGACCACCAGCGTCCAGAAACTGTTTGGTTTGTTCGCTGATCGCAAGTCGCTGACGCTCCTTCTCTGCGAGCTTTATCGTCGCGGAGGGTCGCCCCTCGATCTCAGTTGTTCTAGCTTCGGTCATGCCTCTCTCCGTTACCAACTAGAATTGCAGAGCTGCGTTTGGCGTGTCGTAATCGATTTGGAAAAGCTCAACCAACCATGGCAGAGTCCGGTTGTCCGGCCTTGCTCGTTCCTAACGGCAAGAACGACGCTCCCAGGATTCGCATCTGTCGCCACTCACACACCGATATCGCTGGTAGCCGTTAAGCGTGGGCACCAGTGAGATCCGTTCGTGCCTGAACGCAGAAAAGCTCGCTGGTCCATGTAGTCAGGTTGCTGACCTCGCACGATGTTGGTTCGGCTTGATGTCAAATCTTTGAAAAATTCTTGAAGAATTTGTGACGCGCGTCTCCGGCGCTCTGTAACAAATTCGTCATTTTTCCATCACTTTTCTTTCACACCTGCGCCCTAGCATGCGCCGGCAGCGCCCGGGGTCTCAAACATGCAGATGCCTGCCATTCGGCCCGCGCTTGATTTACCGGTGGATCAGAGTTCAGGAGTCTCAATGCCACAGTTCTACCTGCGGCCCGCGGTGGTTGGCCTGATGTTGGGCCTCGCCGGTCTAAGCGCACAGGCTGCCGACGAGCTCATCGTCTACGTGTTTGACAACGGCCAGCCTGTGGCCGGCGCCGACGTTGCGGTGGATGGAGATTCGGTGGGAGTCACTCGTAGAGACGGATCTCTTCAGGTGGATCTGGACGGTACCGGTCAGCGCATTCTGGCGGTGAGTGGTGCGGATGGAGAGTCGCTGAGAGAGCGGTTTTCAGCGGGCCCTGGTCAGCTGGTCGACGTCATCGTTGATCTGTCGCAACCGTCGGGGCAGGCGCTGGTTGAGGTGTACTCACGGTCTCAGTCTTCGGAAGAGCGTCGCGATGCACCAAGCGGCGAGCTTCAAATCTCGGTACGCCGCGGCACCGAGCCTGTCCCTAACCAGCTGGTCACAATTTCGGGTGGTCAGGGAGGCCTGTCGACCCGAGCCGACGGTACTACGACTAAATCAATGAGCCGCGGGGTGTATCGCGTGTCCGCCGGCTTAGTCACACGGGAAGTGCGAGTTGTAGCCGGGGTGACACGCGGCGTAATTCTCAGCCTGCCGGAAGACGACAACGCGATCACGATCGCAACGCCACAAATCGAGGAAGTTTTTGTACTCGGGTCCTTTGACCCGAGTGGTTTCGAACTTTCGGAGCGCGATACCAGCCTGATTGTGGACACGCTGGGAATCGAAGAGCTTACCCGTTTCGGAGACTCCGACGTCGCCGCGTCGGTGGTGCGGGTTCCAGGCATCTCGGTTCAGGATGACAAGTACGTGTTCATTCGCGGGCTGGGTGGGCGTTACATCACGACCACGCTGAACAACTCGACGATGCCGTCGACTAATCCGTCCAAGCGGACCGTTCCGCTCGATCTCTTCCCCTCGAATTTCGTCAATCAGCTCGATATCAAAAAGACTTTTCTGCCGTTCATGCCCGGTGAATCGACGGGCGGGAACCTGGTGATAAACACCAAGACGTTCCCCGATCAGCGCGCGTTCAGCGTATCGGCGAGTGCGGGATTTGTGTCTGACCTTACCGGCGATACGGTAGGGGTCGATCCTGCCAATGGAGCCTTCGACTTCCTGGGATGGGATGACGGCACGCGCGAAGAAGACATCGTTGTATCGACTATTGGCGACATTGTTTTCAACGGCGGCACCTTCGAAGACGACGAGGGTAATAGCTTTACGCTGGAACAGTCTCAGCTGCGAGAGCTCCAGCGAACGGCCGGCATCATCCTGGCCGAGGATTGGGATCTGGATTTTCGTGAGGCGACGCCGGATGGAGGCTTTGGCCTGAGCTTCGGAGATCTCTATTACATCGGAGAGGCGGAGCTTGGTTTTTACGCGGCCGCCAACTACTCGAACGGCTGGTCTCAGCGCGGTAACGGCATTCGTCGTTCCTTCAGCGCCAGCGGTATCGTGGCCGACGATCAGGTTTACGAGTCCTACTCCAACAACATCGAAGCATCGGGCTTGGTGTCGGTGGGACTGAATTTCGGTAACAACACCCTTGAGTGGAACAACGTTCTGTCGCGCTCAACCGAGAGTTTCGTCGAGCGCTCCGTGGGTCGCGAGGGTGATGAGTTTCGTGCGACCTATCAGCATACGAATCAATGGGAAGAACGCCAGTTCATCTCATCGCAGCTGGTGGGTTCGCATTTTTTAAACGAAGACGGCTCACTGTTCGGAGAATGGCAGTTCACGGCAAGCCAGGCGCGGCGTTATGTGCCTGGGCGTACTGATGTACGGTTTAACGCCGAAGCTAACCTTACGGACCCGGCTGCTCTGCGTGGCGCCTACGATTTTTCCCGGTCCAATGATGAGCAAACCGACATTCTGAATGGGTTTTTCATCTCCTCGGGAAGTACATCCCGCCGATGGGATGATCTGATCGACGCGAATTTCGACGGCTCCTTCGACATCACTTGGGATGTTTTTGACAACGGCGCCAGTTTTTCTCAGCTCCGATTTGGCGCACAAGCGATCTACCGCGAGCGTGACGCCGACAGCGCGACCTATGGGTACTTCAACAATGGTGCGGACGCTACTCTCAGCGCGTCTCCCAATGTGTTGGTATCCGACAACATATTTGTCTGCGGGACTGGTCCAGGAACGGTCGGATGCGAGCCGGGCGGAGACGGAACTAATGTCTCGCCGCCAGTGGGTGGGGTTCAGGATAATCCAACGACGGGGTTCCTGTTCCAGGTGCGCACCCAGGTTTCAGACGAGTACGAAGCCGAACTTGACTACAACAGCGTCTACGCCATGTATGACCATACGTTCGACGGTAAATGGCAGGTGTTACTCGGCGCGCGCTATGAGCTGTATGAGCAGGTCACCGATACCTTCGACCTGACTACGGGAAACCCAGTCCAGGGTATTGTCGACGAAGGGAGCTTCCTGCCCGCGCTCGGCATCAACTGGTACTACTCCAACTCCCAGCAACTTCGCCTGGCACTAAGCCAAACCGTTGCTCGACCTGATTTCAAGGAAGCGAGTAACGCGGTTTTCTTCGATAACGAATTCAACGTCCGGGTCCGCGGAAACCCGAATCTGGGCGTGTCCGACATCATTAACGCCGATCTGCGCTGGGAGTGGTACTTCGGCGACAACGAAACAGACAACCTGTCGGCAGCGCTCTTCTACAAGGACATGACAGACCCGATTGAGCGCGTAGTCCAGGCCGCGTCGGGCACGGCAAGTAACTCTCGTACTTTTCAAAACTCTGAATCGGCCGAACTTTACGGCATCGAGATTGAGGGGCGGAAGGAATTTCTCCTCACCGAGGACTACAACAACACACTGTTTGTTTCATTCAATGCCGCCTACATCGAGTCCGAAGTCACACTTCTGAATGGCGATGTCCGGGCACTGCAGGGACAGCCTCAATACACGGCAAACCTGGTGCTGGGCTACGACAACATCCCCGGCGGCCACCAACTTACCTTGCTCTACAACCACAACGGCGAGTCCATTGCCGACGTCGGGATCCTGGGCTTGCCCAACGTGGTACTCGAGGAGCGGGGTGAACTGAATCTGGTGTATCGGTACGACATCTCGGAACGCGGCAGTTTTAAGGCGCGCATCGAGAACTTGTTTGATGCTGAGGTGGAATACACGCAGGGCGGACAAATATTCCAGCTCTATGAGAAAGGCACGCGCTTTCAGATAGGCGTGAACTGGGAATTTTAAGACTGAACTTGGGCCTTAGACGGCCCGAATTATCGCTAGGGAGCAAATTCATGAAGAAGCGGTTAGTTTTGGCCTGTCTGGCGGGGGGAGCCCTCACGGGTCTCGCCGGCTGCTCAGAGGGGGATCGCGCTACGATCACCATCGATGCCCCGACGACGACCACAACCACGACCAACACCGGTGGTGGAGATGGTGGCAGCGGCGGGGACGGTGGCGGGTCTACCCCTCCACCACCGAGCTCCGCATGTCCTACGGGCACCGCTGAGGTCGTAGCGGGTACCTGTCGGCTCAGCGGCACTTACACTAGCGATCTGTTGCTCGCAGCAGGGAACGTATACGAGCTAGACGGGCGTGTGAATATCGGCAACGGCAACTGTCTGCTTTCGAGTGCGACAACCTGTGATAACGGCGACGCCCTGGTAAATGCGACTCTCACAATTGAGCCAGGCGTTAACATTCGTGGCCTTCCCTCGGACGATCCGCTAAGCGCTTCCGTTCTGCATGTAACGCGAGGCAGCATGATCAATGCCGTCGGCACGGCTGCGGCACCGATTATCTTCTCGTCGGCGGACCCGGATTTCACGACTCCAGGTGAGTGGGGTGGTGTCCAGATCAGTGGTTTCGCGCCACACAATGCGTGTGACACCGATCCGTGTAACGTCGACGGTGAAGGCGAAGCCGGTTTCATCGGTGGTGACAATCCGATGGATAACAGCGGCGTGATGCGCTACGTGGTCCTTGCGGAAAACGGCGTTGCGATCAACTCCGATGGAGATGAGATCAACGGCTTGAGTCTGAACGCGGTCGGCTCGGCGACAGAATTCGACTTCATCCAGATCCATGAAACCTCCGACGACGGCGTCGAGTTCTATGGTGGCACCGCTAACATGAGGCACTTGGTTGTGTCTAACGCCCGGGACGACTCCGTGGACTGGGATGAGGGTTATCAGGGGAATCTGCAGTACGTGCTCGTGCGCCAAACGGGCGACGGTAGTGGTGAGGCCTTTGAGATGGACACCGAGGGTTCACTCGATTGGCTCTCGAAGCCGACCCTGGTGAATACCACCATCATCGCCGACAAGCAGGCGGATGATTCACCGTTCATCATGCGGTTTAAAGACACCTCAGGGGGTTTCTTCCACAACACGGTTGTCACGGTGGCTGGGGATGCAACCGGTACGTTCGATGAGTGTGCACGCATCGAAGATGGAGCCGAAGCCAACATCAATACCTCGCTAGTGTTCAATAACTGGATACAGGATTGCTCAAACACGCCGGGTGCTGGAGGCACGCTGTCGAACGAGGCGTCCGTGGGTAATAGCTCAGTGATGGTCGCCGCAGCGCAGCTCGACGACATCCTTGCGTCTCAGGCGCCCGGCGCCATGGGCATACCGGCGATCGACTTTGGCGCCATCGCGGCAAACTTCGCTGTTCCGAGCACCGCTGACGGAGATCCTCAGGACTTCGATCCGAGCTTCTTTACGGCCACTACGTTCATCGGTGCGGTCAATCCGGATGGCTCAGACCCCTGGTGGGCAGGCTGGACCCTCGATTTTGGTGCGGGCAACGCACTGCCCCCGATGGTCATGGGCTGCCCGGCCGGGCTTGAAGAAGTATCCGACGGCGTCTGCCGCCTGAACGGCACCTACACCTCCGATCTGACTTTGACCGCTGGCAATGTTTATCAGCTTGACGGGCGCGTAAACATCGGTAACGGAAACTGCCTGCTCACAGGGCCCACCACCTGTCAGGGTGGTGCTTCGCTGGTTAACGCGACTCTTACCATTCAGCCAGGTGTGCACATCGTTGGACTGCCGTCTGATGACCCACTGAGCGCCTCAGTGCTGCACGTTACGCGCGGTAGCCAGATCAACGCGATAGGCACTGCCATGGCCCCCATCGTGTTCTCCTCCGTCGACGACGACATCACCGGTCCTGGCGAATGGGGTGGTGTTCAAATCAGTGGTTTCGCACCGCACAACGCCTGCGATACCGATCCATGCAACGTTGACGGTGAGGGCGAGGCCGGATTCATTGGCGGCAACGATTCCTCTGACAACAGTGGGGTGATGCGCTACGTCATCATCGCGGAGAATGGGGTCGCCATTAACTCGGACGGCGACGAGATCAACGCCCTTAGTCTGAATGCGGTCGGTTCAGGTACCGAGTTCGACTTCATTCAAATCTACGAGACCTCGGATGACGGCGTTGAGTTCTACGGTGGTACTGCGAATATGCGGCACTTGGCGGTGGTTAACGCCAACGATGACTCGATCGACTGGGACGAGGGTTACCAGGGTAACCTGCAGTATGTGATCGTTCGTCAGGGTGGTAACGGTTCCGGCGAAGCGTTCGAGATGGACACCGAGGGCTCTCTAGCCTGGTTGTCTAAGCCGACTCTGGTTAACACTACGATCATCGCGGATAAGCAGGCCGATGACTCACCGTTCATCATGCGGTTCAAAGACACCTCGGGTGGATTCTTCCACAACACAGTGGTGACCGTTGCATCGGATGCTACGGGCACGTTTGATACCTGTGCGCAGATCGAAGACGGCGCCGAGACGAATATCAACACGGCCCTGGTCTTTAACAACTGGATTCAGGATTGTGCGAATGAATCCGGCGCGGGAGGAACGCTGTCAAACGAACCATCGGTGGGTAATAGCACCAT
>JBCCNK010000190.1:0-6865 GCA_039025875.1 Pseudomonadota bacterium | reverse complement strand
GAGTGGTTCCGTAATACAGCGCCTTACATCAACTCCCACCGGCGCTCGACGTTCGTGGTGATGGTTCCGGGAGAAGTAGCTGCGTGCGGGCAGCTTCCGCGACTTATGCAGGACCTAGCTCTTCTCTCCAGCCTGGGAGTGCGGATCGTTCTCGTCTTTGGAAGTCGTCCCCAGATTGATGCAGAGCTTGGAGAAGTGGGACTACCTTGCGAGATGCACGATGGTCTGCGCGTTACCAATACCGCAATCATGCAGGTCATCCGGCAAGTGGTGGGCCGGCAACGCTTCGAGCTGGAAGCGCTATTGTCTATGGGATTGCCCAACTCGCCCATGCAGGGCGCGCGGCTGCAGGTGGTTAGCGGAAATTTTCTGATCGCCCGTCCCCGGGGAATTCACAAAGGCGTTGACTTTCAGCTGACCGGTAGCGTCCGCCGTATCAATACAGAAGCGATTCGCAGGCTCCTAGACGCCGACAACATAGTGATGCTTTCGGCGCTTGGGCATTCCCCCAGCGGAGAGACGTTCAATGTAACTGCGGAAGAAGTCGCAAGCGCTGCGGCTATCGCTCTGTCCGCACAGAAACTGATTCTGCTGACCGAGACAAACGGTATCTATGACCTGGACGGCAGACTGATAAGGCAGTGCACCAGCGCGAGCGTGACTAGTATGAGTACTGCGCACCAGGCCGGGGACCGTTTACTACGACTGGCGGCTGACGCTTGCACCAGCGGTGTTGAGCGTTGTCACATTGTCAGCTTTTGCGACCCGGATGCCCTTCTCACGGAGCTGTTCACGGTCGATGGCGGTGGGACACTTATCACGAGAGAGCAGTATGAGTCGGCACGCTGGGCTGTGAGTGATGATGTTTCTGCTGTCCTGGCGCTTATACAGCCCCTTGAGCAAAGCGGCGTTTTGAGAACGCGATCTCGCGACCTGCTGGAGAGTGAAATCGGCCAGTTCCGCATCCTGGAACGCGACAGCCGTATAACGGCCTGCGCGGCAATGTACCCGTTTCCAGAGGAAGGTTGCGCCGAGATCGCCTGTATCGTTACGCATCCGGATTACCGAGGCGATGGGCGAGCGCAAAAACTCCTTGAGGACCTCGAGAGGGAAGCGCGACGTGCGGACATTTCCAGACTATTCGTTCTTACTACTCAGACCGAACACTGGTTCCTAGAACAAGGGTTCGCGCCCGCCAGCCTCCAGGATCTACCCGATCAACGTCAGAGGATGTTCAACTTGCAGCGGAACTCAAAGGTACTGATAAAAGATCTGAATCGCAGCGCGTAGACCTTGAGTCCGTTGTCGCCGCCGGGATGATCCGTCTGAGGGCTGAACCCCCGAGTCAAGCACGTGCGCCAGACGGGGATTTCAAAGTCGATCTTTTTCGCTCAGTTCGGTCAGGTCTTCAACAAGCTTACCGATCTCGCGGCGCAGGCGTTTTTCCTGTTTCTCGGATCGAGAGTTTAAAACCTGAACCGCAGCCTCCTGAACACGTAACGTGTTCGCCTCGTAAACCGCCAGGGCCTGCGCATCGAGTTGCTCCTCCCAGTTCACGATCGTGTTGCGAATGCGATCCTGCCAGCCGGGAGTCCGGTTAAGTTCATCGGCAACAAAGCTTATCCAGTTTGCGCGCTCACTCAGCCAATACTCATCGGAGCGCACAAGATCGTCTGCCGCTTCTCGCAGAATCTGGCGCTGGTCTTTAGACAAGCGGCCTAAAAAGTCCGAAAACGAGCCCTTCAGATCATTGTAGGCGTCATCCGCCACTTCATCGGCACTGCGCGAGAGGTACTTTCGCTCGAACTTTCTCTGCTGCTTGCGTAGCTTCTTGAGAAACTGGTCGATTTGTTTCTGATCCAGGGTTTCTCCAAGATCCAGCATCACCTCCATCGCCTCGTCTCGGACCCGATACCACGCCTGCTCGAATTCGTCCGCATAGTAGGCGACTTGCTCCACCGTCACGGAGGAATCCAGACTCTGCTCAACATCAGCCAGGGTGTTCAGGTATGCGGGCAGCTCCTCATACCGGTGCCAGGGCAGCAGACGTTCCAGATGAGCATCCAGAGCTTCGGACTGAGATTTATCAAGATCAACATAGCGACCCAGATACCAGGGAAGAAAGAAGTCCAGGCGGTTATAGACGAACTTTGTACTGCTGCAGGAAGTAGTCAAGAGCAGGGAAAGGCATAGAAGAACCCTTGCCGGTCGTCGCATCTGAGGCGCACAGACCACCCAGAACCCGAGAGCACCTGTGCGCGCAAAATGAACGAGAGCGATGCACGCTCGAAGAAAGGAGGCCATCAGCAGGCGGTCACTTCATTGAGTTGCGGTGCACAGGATCAGAATCCGGAAGAGCACTACTTTTGTGCGTTGTCCGCGTCACTCGTAATCCAGCTCATCCACTGCAAACAGCATCTCGGGGTTCCGAAAGCTTTTGAACTCCAGGTAGTTACCGGCCGGATCCCGGACAAAAAACGTCCTCTGCTCACCCCGGCGACCCGCAAAACGTGTCGTGGGCTCGATGACATAAACGACACCCGCAGATTCGAACGTCTCCTTCACCCGATCCCAGTCGCTCCAATCAAGTACCACACCAAAATGGCTCGCCGGGACCGATTCACCGTCAACCGGATTGGTGGCCACGGCCGGCAGCTGGTCGGGAGCGACCTTATGCACGACCAGCTGATGACCGAAAAAATCGTAGTCGATCCACTGGTCGGAGCGACGACCCTGGGTGCAGTTCAATACGCCCGCGTAAAAACCAGCAGCCCTTTCGAGATCGTCTACCGGTAAAGCAAGATGAAACGCGGACTCAGGCATAGAGTTTTCTTTGGTGAGCGTGAACGTACATCTTAATGGGGTTTGAATGCACCTTGGACCATGATCCGGGACTAATGAGGTAATAGGCACATTTGACACGGCTTGAGGTCATTGGGCCAGGAAATTCTGTACCATCTCCTGCGTCGCAACGACCCGCAACCTGTTCTGCACGCAAGAGAGCCTATGATGGTTTTGGAGAGTGTGAGGTGCCGATGGGACTTTGCTCCTTTCATTGGCAACGCAACATTGGCGCCGTAACACCCGACTCAAGACGGCACCGAAGATAAAGGAATAAGCACATCATGGAAGAACACGCTCAGCGCTTTGCCGATGCTGTCTGGGGTACACCTCTGGTCGTGTTGCTGCTGGGCGGCGGTATTTTCTTTTTGCTTTTCTCCCGCGGATTGCCGTATCGCTACTTTGGTCATGCACTGGCGGTATTGGGCGGACGATACAACACACCCGGAGCACAGGGAGAGGTCACTCATGCGCAGGCGCTGGCCGCTGCGCTATCGGGCACCATGGGCCTTGGGAATATTGCGGGCGTAGCTCTCGCGATAGTCGCGGGGGGACCGGGGGCGATCTTCTGGATGTGGATATCGGCCATTGTCGGAATCACCACCAAGTTTTTCACCTGCTCCCTCGGCATCATGTATCGCGGGCCGGACAGCAGCGGACAGATTCAGGGAGGGCCGATGTACATCATTCGCGAAGCCCTACCCCGACCGTTTTACCCACTTGCCGTGATGTTCTCTCTCGCAGGAGTGATTGGCACGCTTCCCATGTTTCAGGCCAACCAGCTGACCGCTCTGGTCGAAGGAGTGGTCTTCAGCGGCGCGGCGCCCACATGGTCCGGACCCGCTATTGGCTGCGCTGTCGCCCTCCTGGTCGCGGCCGTAATTTTCGGAGGATTGCCCCGGGTTGCTACGGTTGCTCTCGCAGCACTGCCCAGCATGATGGCGGTGTATATGGTGATGACCTTGCTGGTCATCGGCGGCAATCTTGAGCGTGTGCCGGAAGTCATCGCAAGTATTTTTCAGGGCGCATTCAGTGCCGAAGCGGCTGGTGGAGGTTTACTGGGAGTGCTGCTTATTGGGGTCAGCCGAGGTGCGTTTTCGAATGAAGCGGGCGTCGGAACTGAGGTGATGGCCCATGGTGCTGCAAAAACAAACGAGCCGATCCGCGAGGGGCTGGTGGCAATGCTGGGGCCCGTGGTCGACACGCTTATCGTGTGTAGTTGCACCGCCATCGTCATACTGCTCGCAGGAGCATGGCAGGATCCTGGCGAGTTATCGGGAATAAACCTGACCGCAAGCGCCTTCGATGAGGCAATAGGGCCATTGGGCGTAGTCGCACTGGGTTTCGTCGCCTTGATTTTGAGCACCACCACCATGTTCACCGGTTGGTACTACGGCGCCAAATGCTGCGGATTCCTACTCGGAGCCGAATGGCAGAAACATTTCAGGTGGTTTTTCGTGGCCGCGGTCATCTTCGGTGCCAGTGTCAGCATCGATGTGGTCTTCAATATTATCTCGGGGTGCTACGGCTTGATGGCCATTCCTACCATGGTAAGCACACTGATTCTTGCGCCCGACGTCATGCGGGCCGCAAGAACCTACTTTGCCGAATTGAATTGATCGTATGTAGACGTGACGCGAGTGCGGCTATGCCGCGGCGCTGGATCGCAGCTCCGAACTTCGATCAAGCGCACACAGAATAGCGTTAAGCGAAGCCTGCACGATATCCCTGCTTCGACCTGCACCGCAGCTTCGCACCCCTTCGATGCTCAGCTGGATATAGCAGATGGCCTCCGCGTCCGCGCTTTGAGACAGCGCGTGTTCGCTGTACTCGACCAGGATAATCGTCTTACCCAGAAATCGCTCCATAGCGTCAACAAAAGCCGCCACGACTCCGTTTCCGCTGCCGGCGATTTCCTGCTCGCGTGGTCCGTCACTGATTTTCATGACTAAGCGATCAACGTTGTTTGCTCGACTGAGTTGGTAATCACCCAGCCGCCAACGTGTCTGATCAGGCAGGTATGTCTGCTTAAACAACGAAAAAATAGTCTGGGAATCCACTTCGGCTTCGGTGTCTTCCGCATAAGCCTGAACGGTGGAGCTGAAGTCGATTTGCAACCAGCGAGGCAGATCGAATCCATGGTCAGCCTGCATTACATAAGCCACGCCGCCCTTGCCCGACTGGCTGTTGATCCGGATTACTTCCTGATAGGTGCGGCCGATGTCCTCTGGGTCGATCGGCAGATACGCGACCTCCCAAGGGGCGTCTGAATCCAGCCGCTTGGCGAGACACTTCTTGATAGCGTCCTGATGACTGCCGGAGAACGCGGTGAACACAAGCTCCCCAGCATAGGGATGGCGTGGGTGAACGGGTAACTGGGTACAGGACTTCGCGATATCGATGATTTCATCCATCGCCGAGAAATCCAGCTGCGGATCGATACCCTGGCTGTACAGATTCATCGCCATCGTGACGATGTCCATATTGCCGGTGCGCTCGCCGTTTCCGAGTAGGGTGCCCTCAATCCGATCAGCACCTGCCAGCACCCCCAGCTCGGACGCCGCCACCGCACAGCCACGGTCGTTATGCGTATGCAGAGAGAGAATGATGCTGTCACGACGGGATACGTGATCGCAGAACCATTCAATCTGATCGGCGTACACATTGGGCGTACTCATCTCAACGGTAGCTGGCAGATTAATGATTACCTTTTGCGAAGGGGTTGGCTGCCAAACTTCTGTGACTGCATCACATACCTCAACTGCGTAATCGAGTTCCGTTCCCGTGAAGCTCTCAGGCGAATACTGGAACGCCCATTTCGTATCGGGATTCTGCGCTGCGAAGTGCTGCACCCAGCGTGCGCCTTGTACGGCAATCGCCTTCACTCCGTCGCGGTCCGTTTCGAACACCTGCTCCCGCTGCACGGTAGATGTCGAGTTATAGACGTGCACGATTGCTCGGGGGATTCCAGCCAGGGCCTCGAATGTCCTTTCGATGAGTTCCTCTCGTGCCTGCGTTAGCACCTGCACCGTGACGTCTTCAGGAATCAGCTCTTCGTTGATGAGTTTGCGCACGAACTCGTAGTCGTGCGTGGACGCGGCTGGGAAGCCAACCTCTATTTCCTTGAAGCCAAGCTTTACAAGCAGATGCCACATCCGTGTCTTCTGCATGGTATTCATCGGCTCGATCAGCGCCTGATTGCCGTCTCGTAAGTCCACACTGCACCAGATAGGCGCCTCCCGAAGTATGCGATCAGGCCAGCGCCGCGCGCTCATGGGGACGGGAGTAAAAGGACGGTAGCGGCGGTGGTTATAGCGATTCATCGGGTCAAACCTGGCTGTGCTATGACTTCGGTCTGGCTACGCTACCCCATCGACAAACCTTTTGGGCAGTGCAGTTACGCCTGGATGATAGACCGGAGGCGCAGGGTAGCGTTATCGCCAGATTCGTGAAGTGTAGACATACCTGGAGAGGGATAGTGTGCAAATGAAGGCGAAGAAGCGCTATACGGTGCACAAATCCACTATTATCGGGGTGTTTTTTAGCCACAATTGCTAATAATTTAGAATTAGGGGGCGAAATGGTCGAGAAACTTGATAGAACGGATCGTCGAATACTGACCCAGCTGCAAAAAAACGCGCGGATCACCAATCTTGAGCTGGCCGACCACATCGGCCTTTCACCGACACCGTGCGCGCGACGCGTAAAGCGGATTGAAGAAAGCGGCTTAGTCCGCGGACACGTCACATTGCTGGACCAACGCCAACTGGGCCTTACTTTGACGGCCTTTATTCATGTCAGCATGGACCGCCATACGCCAGATCGCTTCGAGACTTTTGAAAGCGAACTGGTTAACTACCCGGAGGTTCTTGAGTGCAGTGTCGTTACCGGTCAGAACGCAGACTACCTTGTAAAGGCCGTCATTCCGGATATGGACTACTACGAGCGATTTCTACTGGGGCGACTGACACGGATTGAAGGCGTCACCGACGTACATTCAAGCTTTGTCCTTCGAAAGGTAATT
>JBCCNK010000189.1:0-6879 GCA_039025875.1 Pseudomonadota bacterium | reverse complement strand
GTGCACACCTCTCCGACCGGTTTGTGATAAAGCAAACACCGGGTACTTGAACGGTCTGCAGCCTGTAAACGTTTACCGTCCACCGAGATTGTCTGGGATGGGAAAACCCGATCCCCCAGCGCAGCGAGCTCTCCATCGATCCCAACTCGGCCATCGCGAATCCATCCCTCCATTTCACGGCGGGATCCGAGACCCGATCTGGCCAGAACCTTGTGTAACTTCTCGCCCTTGTCGATCTCTGGGCTCGTGGACTTCGGCTCGGAGGAACCTTTCTTAGCTGTTTTACCCACGTTGGTCGTCATTACCAGCTGCTGCGTCTGCTCCGGGCACCAGGGCAGAAGAACCACCGATCAAATCGGACCTTGATGATGACTCCTGCCCCTGGCCTTCTGGCTGCGACGGCTCTGATGCTACCGCTGCGTCAGCTAAGCTCTCTGGGATCTCTACAGTCGGTGCGGGCTCACTGTCGGGTTCTGCTGGCTCGGCCGGATTGCCCCGCGACGCCTCGGGTTCGACTTCGTTTTGGTCTGAGCGGGATTCGCGCAATGCTGTGACGTTATCGGTTGAAGACGCTTGCTCAGCTTGATCGGGGTTTAACGCATCGGCAAATCCGAGCTCTGCATTGAGCGTCTCCAGGTCGCGTATGTCGGCCAGAGCCGGGAGCTGATCGAGACTCTTTAAACTGAAATAGTCGAGAAACTGACGTGTGGTTGCATACATCGCAGGTCGCCCCGGCACATCTCGATGACCAACGACGCGAATCCACTCGCGCTCGTGCAGGGTGCGAATGATGTTAGTGCTGACCGCCACGCCTCGAATCTCCTCAATCTCGCCTCGCGTAATCGGTTGGCGATAGGCGATCAGAGCCAGAGTTTCGAGGAGTGCACGGGAGTAGCGCTGAGGTCTCTCCTGCCATAGACGACCTACCCAGGGGCTGAATTGCTCTCGCACCTGAAAACGGAATCCGCTGGCCACTTCGACAAGTTCGTAACCGCGTCCGTCGCACGCCGAATCAATCTGGGCCAGAGCTTCCCTAATAGAGGCCGTATCTGGACGCTCGTGTTCTTCAAAAAGGGCCGCCATGTTCGTGAGAGTCAGCGGCTTACCGGCCGCAAAAAGTGCAGCTTCGAGGATCTGGACCAGGCTCTGCTCTTCGTTCATTCAACTCGCCCCTTCACGTGGATCGGGCCAAAGTTCTCGGTCTGTACAATCTCTACCAGTGATTCTTTCATCAGCTCCATAATGGCTAGAAAGGTAACGACGACTCCCAATTTCCCCTCTTCGGGAGAGAACAAGGCAACAAACGGTACGAACTGCTCCCCACTTAGTCGCTCCAATACCTCTGACATCCGTTCGCGAGTCGACAGCGCTTCGCGCTGCACCTGATGACTTTCGTACATTTCGGCGCGCCTCAGGACGTCGCTCAGCAGTAGAAGGAGGTCGCGCATATCGACATCAGGCTGCGGCTGCTGCCTCTCTATCGTTGGAGGAGCCGCCGTGGCGATCCAATGCTCGCGCTCCAGTCTCGGGAGCTCCTCGATGTCCTCCGCAGCTTTCTTGAACCGCTCGTATTCCTGCAAGCGCCGGACGAGCTGTGCTCGCGGATCGTCCTCATCCTCCTCTATGGACTCTGATCGGGGAAGCAGCATGCGGGATTTAATCTCTGCCAGCATCGCAGCCATGAGGAGATACTCAGCGGCCAGTTCAAATCGCATCGCATCCATTAAATCGACGTACTGCATGTACTGCTCGGTGATCTGAGATACATCGATATCGAGTATGTCCAGATTCTGCTTTCGAATGAGATACAGTAGAAGATCGAGCGGCCCTTCAAACGCTTCAAGAAAAACCTCCAGCGCCTGCGGGGGGATGTACAAATCTTTAGGTAACTCGGTCACGGCTTGTCCAAGTACCACCGCAAAGGGCATCTCGCCTTGAGTCGGCTGTATCGAATCGGTGCTGAGGGCTCCTGCAGTGGGAGTGGGAGCCGACGCACTTGCGTCGGATGGAGTTTGCACGTCTAAGGTCCTATCCGGCTATGTGATTTGAGACTGGTTATATGAGTTCTTATCATTAAAAACACCGGGAGCACAGGCTAGTTGCCCGGCCCAACGTGCCCTGCGGCACCAACAGTATCGGCCATTCGTGTCTTTGAAAGGTTTTGCGCCGGCACTGATACATTTGCGCTCACCCTACCCGATAGCAAAAGAACCGTTTTACCGCCCGGGGAAAACTGCTTGTGGATCACCGGATTGGTGTCATCAGTCATGGATAGCCAACGCTACCTTACCGCCAGACTTCGTAAACAAAGCAATGGTAAACGTTAAAACGAAAGCTGCAGTCAGAACCGTGTGTGTCAGAGCCGTAGGTGTACGTTATGTATGTAGATCCGCATGTAGAGCACAATTCGACGCACCAGTCGACGCACCAGCTAACGCGAGAGCGATCGATGGAGCGACGATGCGTGAGGGCAGCAACAGTTTAAAATAGTCTCTCGTTTTCTCACCGCTGGAGTATATACCACGGAGCTTTTGTTCTATTACCTTCTAGCTCCTTTCAATACCTCCCAGTAACTCCCAGTACCTCCCAGTGCCTCCCTGTGCCTCCCAGTGCCTCCCAGTGCCTCTTAGAGGCCCTCAAAAGGGGCCGTATCTCCCTTCCCCGCCCGCAGGATCATCGGTACATCATCAGCTAAATCAACGACGGTCGTGGGTTCCATCCCGCAATAGCCACCGTCAACCACAAGGTCAACATGGTGCTCCAACAAATCGCGGATTTCGAAGGGATCAATTAACGGAAACTCATCATCTGGCATGATCAACGTCACGCTCATCAACGGTTCACCCAGGTCAGCAAGCAGCTCGAGTGCGATCGGGTTGCTCGGCACCCGCAGGCCTACTGTCTTCCGCTTTGGGTGCATCAGTCTTCGCGGCACCTCTGACGTCGCACGGAGGATAAAAGTGTAAGGCCCCGGCGTATGGTGTTTTAACAGTCGGTACACGGCGTTATCAACGCGCGCGTAACTCGCGATTTCCGACAGATCCCGACACATCAATGTGAAGTTGTGACGGTCATCTAGGCGCCTGAGTCGGCGAATGCGATCCAGCGCCGCCTTGTTCCCCAGTTGGCAACCCAGGGCATAAGCCGAATCGGTCGGATACACGACTACCCCGCCACCGCGCACGATGTCGGCGGCTTGCCGTACCAAACGAGCCTGGGGGTTATCTGGATGTATCTGAAAGAACTGACTCATACCTGGGGACACCGCCAAAGCGGGGTTTTGCTTTACAATGCGCGTTTTTCACGTTGGCTCAAGTCTAACATCGGGAACCGCAGCGCAGACGTCCATGAAGCAAATCCTGGAATTTTTGCCGATCGTACTGTTTTTCGTCGTCTACCAGATGGACGGTCAGACAGTGGCTGTTGCCGGCTACGAACACGAGATCGACGGCATTTTTTCCGCAACGGCGGTATTGATCGGGGCCACCGCACTGCAGCTACTTATCAGCCGTGCCATGACCGGGCATTGGGAAAAGAGGACGATCTGGACGTTTGTCGCTGTCGCTGTTTTCGGTGGTGCAACGCTAGCGCTACGTGATCAGACGTTTATTCAATGGAAACCGACGGTTTTCAACTGGGCGCTGGCAATCGTGTTCATCGGCTTTCACTTTTTCAGCGAACAGAATCTGCTGCAACGCTTTCTGGGTTCGCAGCTGGAGCTGCCTGGCTTTGTATGGGCACGCTTGAGCTGGCTATGGATAGGCAACTTCCTCGTCGTTGGCGCCCTCAACCTCTACGTCGCCTATAATTTCAGCGAAGCGTCCTGGGTGAGTTATAAACTGTATTCGGCGATTGGATTCACCGTTGCACTGGCGATAGCTACAACGATCGTCGTGAGTCCACATCTTCAGGCAAGCCCAGCCGCAGGCGAAAACGAGCCCCAAAAATAGGTCGGCCGCCCACCTTGCTATACGCAATTTTCGGAATCGATAAACCCAACAGCCTCGCGCTAAGACTTAAGACTCGCGCGGCGCACCTGACGAGAATGGATGAACTTGTGCAGGCGGGTCGTCTAGTCCTGGCAGGGCCACATCCTGCCATCGATAGCTCAGACCCCGGAGAGGCTGGATTCAGCGGGAGTCTGATCATCGCCGAATTTCCTTCGCTGGACGACGCTAGAATCTGGGCTGAAGCTGATCCCTACGCGCTGGAAGGAGTGTTTGAGAAAGTGACCGTCAAACCATTCAAACAGGTACTTCCATGAAGCCTGACGTGCTAACGCCGAACCACGACAACGGGTCCACTTTTGATCGCACGGGTCGTGGCCAGAGGGCTTTAGTGAGCGCACTGGTATGCTCTGTTCGCATGTCTCGCCGCCGCTGGCTGGGAGGAGTCGTGCTAATGACTCTCATCGCTGCAAGTGTGATCGATCCCCAATCTGCTATCGCCCAGAACTCTCGCTATGTCAGTGACGAGGTATTCATCGTTCTCCATGCAGGTCCGGGCGCGAACTATCGTTGGTTGGGCAAGCTAAACCCGGGCACCGCGCTTACCGAATTGCAACAGTCAGAAGATGGTGGCTGGTCGGAAGTGAGAACCCAGCGGGGCACAGTAGGATGGGTACAGGCCGAGTTTATTGCCAATGACCCACCCGCTCAGGTGCGTCTACCAGTTGTAACCAGACAACTTGAGGACGCCGAGAGAGAAGCTGCCGCGTCCCGATCCACGGCGGCGAAACTAACGGCTGAGCGGGATGAGCTTCGCGAGGAGCTGGAACGACAAAAGTCCGAACTACAGCAAGTGACTGAGGAATTGGCCCAGTTGCGCCAAATCTCCGGCAGCGCGGTAGAAACTGCGAAACAGAATCGCCGATTGGTAGAAGAAAGCACGAACATGCAAATGAACCTCGACACGCTGGAGGCCGACAATCAGAGACTGCAGGAACGAGTTCAGAGCGGTGCATTTCTTGACGGCGCCTTCGCCGTGGCTTTGGGTGTTTTCATCGCGCTTGTAGTACCACGCCTCTGGCCGAAACGGCGAAGCAGTTCCAGCTGGGCTTAGGTTCCTCGCGAGCATAGGGATCCACAGTAGCGGAAACGTTAGTCCAAGCGCTCATACAAACCTCTGATCCATCCGGCCTGGAAGCCAAAGAGGGATGCAGGCAACAGGCCGAAAGAGGGCTCGCAGTTGCTGGGCAGTAGTAGAGCGCCGGTACAGCAAGAGCCCCAAAAAAGCCGGACAAGACCACCGAGCGTTGGCCGACGTAGTTTGCTCAGAAGGTCTATGATTCCTGGCGCGATCTTGTTTAAACACCCATATAGAACCCATATAGAACCCATATAAAACCCATGCAAAACCCACGCAAAACCCATGCAAAACGCATGCAAGAAACATAAAGGACCCGTACGGGAACCATATAGGAGTAGCAAAAACGTGAATGCGATTTTCGATCTGAGACGCTCGGCACTCATCGTTGCGCGGATTCTTTTCTCAAGCTTCATGATGCTAATGAGCGTGAGCGTGAGCGTGAGCGTTAACACTATCGCGCAAGAGCGCAGCGATACACCGCTGCCAAATCCGCAAGTGGTAATAAAAACCAGTTATGGCGATATCACGCTACGACTTTTTCGCGACAAGGCTCCGGCAACGGTGAAGAATTTTCTGTCTTATGTGGATGACGGCCACTACGCGGGCACAATTTTTCACCGGGTGATCCCCAATTTCATGATTCAGGGCGGTGGACACACACCCGATATGACAGAAAAGGCGACACGGGAGCCTGTCGTGAATGAATCCCGCAATCGCCTTCATAACATCCGGGGATCGATCGCAATGGCGAGAACCTCTGATCCTGATTCGGCTACCGCACAGTTTTTCATTAACCAGCGCACTAATCTGCGTTTGGACTGGAGCCCGGGTGCTCCGGGTTACACGGTCTTTGGTGAGGTAATAGACGGCATGTCCGTTGTCGATTTCATCGCCAGTTCACCTGTTCAACAGGTGGGTGGTATGGCAAACGTTCCGGTGGAACCGATCCTGATCAAGAGCGTCGAGCGGAAGTCCTTGCTTTGATCGCTCTGTCGGTCAACGTCAATAAGATTGCGCTACTGCGCAACTCGCGCGACACATCGATTCCGGATGTCACGGCTTTCGCCGGTGTCTGCCTGGACGAGGGTGCCGAGGGGATCACCGTACACCCGAGACCCGATCAACGTCATATCAGAGCGGACGATTGCCGGCGTCTGGCCAGCGCGTTCGACGATATCCGCCAGTCGCACAGCGATGAGAACGCACCCGGTCCGCTGTTTGAATTCAACATAGAGGGGAACCCGTTCGCAGGTGCTCGTCCGAGCGAACGCGACGGCGTATCGGCCTATCCGGGCTTTATGGAGCTGATCCGAGAGTTGACACCCGAACAGTGCACGCTGGTGCCGGATGGTGACGACCAGCTTACGTCCGACCACGGCTTCGATCTGGTGCGTGATGGTGACCGACTGGCTCCCATCCTCGCGGAGCTGCGCCAACTGGGCGTTCGCAGCAGCCAGTTCATGGACCCTGATCCTGGTCAGATGCAGCTCGCGAAAGACATTGGCGCTGACCGCATCGAACTGTATACGGAAAGCTATGCAAAGGCTTTTGAGACCGGACACAACGTTGATGGCGTGTTTGAGCGCTTTGAAGACAGCGCAGAAGCTGCGGTGGCCGCCGGTCTTGGTGTCAACGCAGGTCACGACCTGAACCTGGCAAATCTTCCACGCTTCAGCTCCATTCCCGGACTCATGGAAGTATCTATTGGTCATGCCCTGACTGTGGATGCGCTGCACATGGGAATGTCCGCTGCCGTTCGCGCCTATCGAGCGGCCCTCGCGTCCTGAGCGG